>JBAWXQ010000092.1:0-10116 GCA_037144015.1 bacterium | reverse complement strand
AAGATAGGGTTGGGATCAAACACGACGAACATTTCAGGATTGCCTATGTCATTCCCGCGCTCGAAACGGGTCTCATCGCGATGACCATCCCCGACAAACCGCGCAGCAGCAGGCAGAAATACCGCCTCACCGACAAAGGCCGCGCCTGGTTCGCGTCTGCCAAACCGTGAACATGGCGGGTATCGCAAAGAACACGGCGCAGCCCCGGCCACCCCGCTCACCATCCCCTCCGGCGGAGGGGTGGCCGAAGGCCGGGATGGGTTGAGATCGCCCTGGCATCCGGGAAGCGGAAGGCTTTCTACACTGCCGCCCTTCTGGACGGTTCCGCCGGGGCCGCGCAGCACTGGGCCGGCGAAGCAAAAATTGCTCTCTGCCGCCTGGGAGGCCGCAGGAGTTGAACTGAACGTTCAGGTGCTGGCGTGCAACGACATTCGGGCGATGGCGTTGGCAAGGAGGTTCGAGTACATCCGCACACCTTCGCTCGTCGTTGTTAAGTATGGCGAAGTTGTGTTTGACACGTAATACACACGTGTGTATAAACATGATTTTGTGAAAAACAGCGCCTGTCCCTGCAAGACCATGTTTCACGCCAAGTCAACAATGCAAGATCTCGGTGTGCTGACGGGGATGGACCGCAGCACGGTGTCCCGCATCCTGCGCGGCGACTTCGGCGCGCACCGGTATCGTCCGGAGACGGTCGCGCGCGTCCAGCGCGAGGCGGCGCGACTCGGATTCAGCCCCAACCATGCGGCGCGCAGCCTCAAGACCGGGCGCAGCCACTTCGTGGGTGTGCTGATGGCCCGTATCCGCAACCCGTGGTTTGGCGAACTGGCCGCGGAACTGGACAGTGCATTGTCTGCTCGCGGCTGCCGGGTGATCCTGGCTGACAGCAACGAGGAGTTCGGCCGCGAGCGCGCGTCGCTCCAGGATCTGATCGGTTTCGGTGTGGACGGAATCATTCTGGCGCCTTGCGCGCTACGGCGCCAGTCGGCACTGGCGAACGTGCGCACACCGGTGGTGGTACTGGATTATCCGCTCTACCCGGAATGGCCGTGCGTCCGGCTCGATTCGGCCGCCGCCGCGCGTGACCTGCTGGCCTTGGCCCGGACGCGCGGGCACCGCCGGGTGGGGCTGGTCTGTCATCAGGCAACGGCGGAGGTCGAACGCGCTTTTCTGGTTGCTGACGCGAAGGTAGCCGTGGTCCGCGCGCTGGCACCGCTGCGGACACTGGAACGGGCACCGGAGCAGGTGCGTGCGCTGCTGGATCGAAAAGCGGATTGCCTGATCGGACTGAACAACGACCTGACCATCGCCGTGCTTGCCTGCCTGCGGGAGCACGGCGTGCGCGTAAGGCAGGATATCGGCGTTGCGGGCATCGATGACTTCCCGGCAGCAGCACTTCTCGAGCCGGCTTTGACCGTGCTGCGCCAGCCGGTGTCGGACTACGCTAGGCTTGCGGTGCAACTGTTGATGGAGCGGATAGAATACCCGGATCGCAAACCCCAGGACGTCCGATGTCGTGGCGAACTGGTGGTTCGGGCGTCCATGTAGGCATAACATCCCTGCGGGGAACAGGAAAAGGAGACAGGCAGTGAAGGAGATCACATCGGCAGAGTTCAAGGCGCGGATCCGGCAGTTCCAGCGCAACATTCGCACGGCAGGACTGGACGCGGCGCTGGTGCACGGCAACGAGGCGGACTTCGCCAACGTGCGCTACCTGACGGAGTACTGGCCGACCTTCGAGGCGGCGGCCGTCTTCGTGCCGGCGCGGGGCACGCCGGTGCTGGTCATCGGCCCGGAAAGCCTCACGTACGCCCAGGGACGCAGCGTGGTGCCCGCGATCCTGAAGATGGTGGAGTACCGCGAGTCGGCCGAGCCTCAGTACCCGGGCATCCCCGTGGCCTCGTACCAGGACGTCGTCCAGCGGGCGATGCCGGGGCAGAAGCTGCGGAAGCTCGGGATCGTGTCGTGGTCGATCACCACGCTGCCGGTCTGGATGCGCCTGCAGAGCGACCTCCCCGGCGTGGAGCTCATCAAGGCGGACGACACGCTCATCAGCCTGCGAATCGTCAAGAGTCCAGCCGAGGTTGCGCTGATGAAAAAGGCGTTCCAGGTGAGCGAGACCGCCATCGACGCCATCCTCGGCGAGATCAAGCCCGGGATGACGGAGCTGCAGGTCATCGGCATTGCCCAGCGCGAGATCTACAAGCGCGGCGGTGAGTACGAAGGGCACGCCCTTTACTGCTTCTGCGGGCCGCGCACCAACAACGCCATTTGCCGGCCCACGCACAACAAGATCCGGAGGAACGAGGTCATCCAGCTCAACATCGGCGCGCGGGTGGGCGGATACAGTTCGAGCGTGGGACTGCCGTTCTCCATCGGCAAACTGCCGGAGCGCAAACAGCGCCTGCTGGCGTTCGGGCTTGAAGCGCATCTCAAGACCATCGACCTGATGCAGGCCGGCAAACCCGCCGCGGCCGTGGTGCAGGAATACGAGGCGTGGGTCAACGCCCGTGACTTCGGCCGCTATATGCTCTACGGACCATGCCATGGAATCGGCATGATGGAAGTCGAGCGCCCGTGGATGGAATCGACCTCGACCTACGACCTCCAGGAGAACATGACCTTCCAGGTGGACACGTTCTTCTATGACAAGGACTTCGGTCTGCGCTGGGAGAACGGCGTGCGCGTGAAGAAAGGCGGCGTCGAGAAACTGTCGCGCAAGTACATGAAGCTCGTCCAATTGTAAAAATGAAAACGGGGAGTCGGTGGACGAGAACGGACGACGAGAACGGATGACGAGTCGTATGCATCCCAATCGTGCACCGCTATCGTCGTCCGCGATCGTCCACCGAAACACCCCGCCCCAAGAGGAGTTCGTATGAATCGAAAAACGTATGGCAGCAATGTATGGTTCTTCCCGGACGGCGATCTGCCACAGCCGGGCAACGGTCCGCAGAAGGGACACGAGTCGCTGATCCTGCTCAACCCGAACGACGCGGATGCGCAGGTGACGATCACCGTGTACTATGCGGATCGGGAAGCGGAGCAGGCCCCGGTGCAGTCGGTCGAGGCGCGGCGCGTGCGCTGCTTTCGCATGGACGAGGGGATTGGCGGATACAAGGTTCCCTTCGGGCAGTATGCGCTGAAGGTGGAGAGTACGGTGCCGCTGGTGTGCCAGATTGGGCGCATGGACGTGAGCCAGGCGAACCTGGCCTACTACACCGTCATGGGCTACCCGGGGTAGAACAACCAGCGGAAGGGCCGTGCAGTGAAAGCGCCTGAACTTGTCATGCTCCGGAGAGCACGCAAATCCTCGCCAAAGACCAGTCCATTCGCTTGTCATCATCCCTTTCGCCTGTTGCCTGCGTGGCGTCGCGGAGCTCCGCCCTCCAAATTGTGTTATCGAGGCGTGCGCGTTGATGAAAACTGGAGGGCGGAGCTCCGCGACGCCACGCGGGCGTGCGCTTCGTGGTTCGCCAAAGGGATGCAGGTTCGGCTCAGGCGAGGATTCGGGAGAGTTTCCGCCGTCTCGCCAGGCCTTGCGAAAGTCGCCATGATTGCCCTGGTTGCCTCCATCAGTGAATCCGCGGAACCTGCTGTGCCGGGGCCGGTCGTCGTGACTGTGCACAACCGCGTGCTCAATCCGGTTGACGACCGCCTGTTCGGGCAGTTCATGGAGCGCGCCTCGTGGGGAGAGCCGGGTTATGATGCAGCCCGCGATCCCGGCCATCCGCGCGCGCTGCGGCCGGACGTGGTGGAGAAACTGGCCTGGCTCCGGGTTCCCGTCGTCCGCTGGCCCGCCGGATCGGACCTGCCGCGGATCGACTGGCGTGACCTGATCGACAATGTGCCCGGCCGTGAAGGGGGGCGTCCGCCGGTTTTCGCCACGAACCAGCACGGCACGGTGTCCAACGAGTTCGGCCTGGACGAGTTTCTGGCGTTGGCGGAGAAACTGGGGTGGGCGCCGCTGCTGCCGGTGCGCATCGAGGGCGCCCTGCTCGGCGACGTGTCGCTCGAAGCCGGCGCGCAGGAAGCCGCCGGCCTGGTGGCATATTGCAACCTTGCAGTGGGTGCAAAGCTGCCCGAAGGCCTGCCCGACTGGCCGGCCGTGCGGGCCAAGAACGGCCGCGCGGTGCCGTGGAAAGTGACGTACTTTCAACTCGGCAACGAGACGTGGGTCACCTTCAACGAAGCGCTCAAGCGGCGCGGCTTGGCGGCCGCGAGCGACAAGGAGAAGTCCGAGTGCTACCTGACCTGCCTGCGGGCCTACCTCAAGGCGATTCACGCCGTCGATCCCCGGGCACAGGTGATCGTAGACGGCGTCACTGGCGCCGGGCGCTGGGTGGACCAGGCGATCTTCAGCGATCCCTTCCTCCGGGAACACGTGGCGTTGTTCGCCCTGCATCACTATCAGCCCTGGGCGATTCAGGAGGTGCGCGGCGGCAACGATGTGATTGTGCCGCTGCCGCAGGTGACCGCCGAAAACGCCTGGCACGCCTGGGTCACGACGCCGGCCATCAACCGGGAGACATTCCAGTCGGAGGTGCCCGGGTATCCCGAGTGGTGGTTGATGCGCGACCTAGGCCTGCCCGTGGCTGTGACGGAGTGGAACTGCAACGGCTGGTGGGCGCAGAAGGAGAGTCCCTTGGACTCGGAACTGGCCAAAGGGCTTGGGGCGGCCGGAATGCTCCACGCGTTCATGCGTCAGGGCGACATGGTGCGGCTCGCCTGCCAGTCCATGCTCGTCGGCAAGAACTGGGGGATCACCGGCGTCCGCCTGGCCGAGGGGCATGCGCCACGCATCCTGCCCACGGCCATGGTAACCGGGCTCTACAGCCAGTACCATGGCCGGGACCGGCTCTTCACGGAGATAGCGAATCTGCCCACGTTCGAACAGCCCCTGCGCATGGGGTATTCTACGCGTGCTCCGCGGGTGGCGGTGCTCGATGTGGTGGCTACGCGCCGCGACCGCACGCTTTACATCCATGCCATCAATCGGCACATGCGCGACGCCATACCGGCCCGTGTTGAAATCGCCAGACTGGGTGCTGGCACCGGCCCCGCGATTGTGCATACACTGACCGGCCCGCTGGAGCCGGGCGAGAAGGCCGGCTACGCGGACATCGCGAACCGGCAGATCGCGTTTTCCGGCGACGCAGTTACCGTAAATTTTCCCGCCCGGAGCGTCACGGTTGTCGAAATACCGCTGCGCTGACGCACGCGCGGCAAGGAGGCACAATGCGATACGAACTGATGCGGCCGCCGCAGATCCGGCAGGCGATTGCCGAACGTTGGCCGGTGGTGCTGCCGCTCGGCGTGCTGGAATACCACGGCGACCACCTGCCGGTGGGGATGGACACGCTGGCCGTGGTGAAGGCCTTGGAGCTTCTGGAACAGGAGCGGCCGCTCGTGATCCTGCCGGCTTTCTACTACGGCGCTGCCAGTTATGCAGTCGAGCCACCCGAGGGAAAGGGAACGGTTCACGTCGACGCGGAACACCTCCAACCCGTGGCGCGCGACCTGTTCCGCAGCCTGCTGCGGATCGGATTCCGCAACATCCACTTCTTCATCCATCACCAGAGCGAGAACTTCGCCGCCGGCATGCCCACGGACTTGGCCTTCAAGTTCGCGGCACGACAGGCGATCTTCGAGTTCCTGGAGAAGGAACGCGGCGAAGGGTGGTGGGGCAAGAGCCAGATGGCCGACTACTACGCCCAGCAGGCCGCCGGCGACGACCCGTTCAACTGGATCAACGGTCATCCGCTTATGACACCGGAGATCATCCGACAGTATCCCTTTGACCACGCCGGTGTGGGGGAGACGGGGTTGATGCTGGCGCTCTGTCCGGAGACCGTGGATCAGGCGGCGGTCGATCCCGCGGTCTGGTACAGCCGTTCCGCTGCGGATGCGACTCGAGAACAGGGAGCAAAGGGCGTCGCGCTCATCCTCGATGCCATGCGCGCGGCGCTAGCACATTAGGGACTGGCGAAGGTCTTTGTTCTGTCGAGATATGGATGGCCGCGAATAGTCCCGACGAAGTATTGTGACGAAGCGTAGACGACGAAGCGTGGGACGAAGCGTAGACGACGAAGTGTGGCGTGGCACGGATAGGAGATGTAGGTATGGCAGAGCACTTTCGCCACGAAAGGCTGAATGTCTACCAGAAAGGCATGCAGTTCGCGTCCATGCGCAGGACGCTGCTGGACGACCTGCCCCGGCGCGTTGCGGCGTGCGATCACCATGATTGTGGAGCCGAGAGCATCCTGCGATGCCTGCCCGAAAGCCCCATCCCCTGTGGAGGAGGGGCGTGACCTGCTCAGGCGAATCGCAGCCATGCTCAGAACACTCGCAAAGGCGGTTAGCGATGACTGTTAGTTCCCACACTTCGTCCCACACTTTGTCGCACACTTCGTCTCACGCTTTGTCGTCTACGCTTCGTCGAACCGCTTTGTCGACCGTCGACATGGCTACCACGCCCAATTCACCCCCAGTGTCTGCGGAGAAAACGAAAAGAAATTGGGTCCGCAATTGGATCGCGGCGGATCTCCTTCACTCCGGCTGCGGTCGCCGCAATCGGCGCCCCTACTGTTGGCAGCCGCGGACGATGGGGCGTTTTGAAACAACAATCATGACAAGCCATGCAAACGAATAAGCCTTCGCCGCGCGACTCATTCCTCGACTGGACCCACCCCGGTGCACCGCGCATCTTCCGGCGGCCGGAATCGGACTTCAATGCCGATGAGCCGTTGCAGGCGGCATCAGTCTATACGCCCGAAGCGCTCGGTGAATTGGCCGAACACGGCTTCAACGGCATCTGGTTGCGCGGGCGACTGCGCGACCTGATGCAGTCGACCTTACTGCCGGAACTGAACGATCCCCGGCGACAGGAGCGCATCGACTCCCTGCGCGCCGTGATCGCGCGCGGCCGCGCTACTGGCATCGGGGTTTACCTGTTCTTCAACGACCCGCTGGCCCTGCCCGCCAACAGCCCCTTCTGGCGCGCGCACCCGGATCTGGCCGGCGAACCGCATCACGACTGGGGCGGCGAGGATGTGGTTTCGCTCTGCCTGTCCACGCCGACCGTGGCGCACTTCTTCGTGGAATCGGCAACGAGCGTGCTGCGCGACCTGCCGGATTTGGCCGGCGTGATCCTGATCACCGCCAGCGAGCATCACAGCCACTGCTGGTCGCACTACGTGCGTTACGGACTGGACGACGGCATCACGCTACCTTCCGCCCAGCCGCTGCGCTGCCCGCGCTGTGCCCGGCGGGAGCCGGCCGAACTCGTCGCACAGATCGTGCGCGGCTGGCGCACAGCAGCCGACGCGCACGCGCCGGCGTGCCGCGTCATCGCCTGGAACTGGAGCTGGTCGTTGTGGTACCGCGATCCCCAGCGGGAAGTGCTGGACGCGCTGCCGCCCGGGGTGGATGTGCTGGCGGACTGGGAGCGCGGCGGACAACGCGCCTGGCGGGGACGCACGATAGTCGTGGACGAGTACTCGCTGGGATATGCCGGGCCCAGCGAGCGGTTTCTCGGGACCCGCGCGGCTGTGCATCAGGCCGGTCGAGCCGTGCTCGCCAAACTCCAGATCGGAACCACCCACGAGATCGCCACCGTTCCCAACCTGCCGCTGTTGACCAACCTGCACCAGAAACTGACGGGCCTGCACGAACACGGCATCGCGGGTTTCATGGGCGCCTGGAACTTCGGCTGTTCGCTCACGCTGAACACCTATGCGATCCGGCATTTCCTGGAGCGACCCACGGAATACTTGGATCGCGATTGTTTTCTCACCTCGCTGGCGCAGACGTACCTGGGTGTGGGCGATCCGGCGGCGGTCATCCGGGCCTGGGAACAGTTCGCGCGGGCCTTCGAGCATTACCCGTTCAGCATCCAACTGCTTTACTTCTCGCCGCTGAACGACGCCCCGGCGCATCCGCTCTCGTTCCACTACACTGGCACGCCGCTGGGCGGCTCCTGGGTGCCGCATGCCTTCGGCGACCGGCTGGAGGATTGCCTGGGCCCGTTCACAATGGGCGAGGTGGCGGACGCCTTCGCCGCGCTGGAGCGAGAGTGGCACAAAGGATTAGCGGAGTACGAACAGGCGCTCTGCAATCTCTTGCCAGGCGCCAGTCCGGCGCAGCGCCGGCATGCGGCAGAGGAACGCCACTGCGCCCAGATGATTGGCCTGCAGTTCCGCTCAGCCACAAACCTCTTCCGCTTTCATCAGGAACGTCAACGCCTCATGGCGGAGCGCGGCCTCGCTGCGCCGTGCGACCTGCCGCGGACTGAGGCGCTGGAAGGCATCCTGTGCGACGAGATCCGGAACGCGCAGGCCGCGCTGCCACTGGTGGAGGTTGACTCTCGTTTGGGATTCCACCAGGAAGCCCGCGTTTACATGTACGATGCAAGGCGGATCCGTGACAAGATCGAGAGGATGGAAAATGAACTGGCCGACACGGCGGCAGCAGGCCATGACCTGTCCGGGTGTACGAGTCAAGGACACCGAGCGCACCGAGAGGAGCAGAGACCACAGTATCTTTCGAGGTCGGCGTCGGCATCGGTGTCGGGGTCGAATGGAAAATGAGCCGCAACCGGAATGGAGGAGAGCTGTCGCGCTCCAGTTGCGGACCCAATTTTTTGTCCGACCCCGATACCGAACCGGCAACGCGTCAGGTATGTAGGGGCGCCGCTTGCGGCGACCGCGGTCTTCGCAAGCGAAGCCCCTACAGTGGGCAGAACCGGTGGGCGATGACGATGAGCGAACGGGTGCCGTTTGGCTGATTTGGAAATCGGGAATTGGACCTTTCTTCCTGATTTCCTGAGTTCCCCATTGAACCTCCAACCGATCGAGGCCAGTTGCGTGTCCACAAGGGGAGGATTCCTCTGGGCGCGCGAACACGAGCTGAAGTTCTTTTGACAGGATTGACAGGATTCTGCAGGATGGGTGCGTCTTTCTGGAGGACAGGTTTGCGATGCATACGGATGATCCCCTTCGGGCGCGATACCGGTTGGCCTGCGAGATCGCTGCCGAGGCCGGGCGGCGGACGCTGGCATATTTTCAACAGCCGCACCTGAACGTCGAATCCAAGGCCGACCACACGCCGGTCACCGCTGCCGACCGCGAGGCAGAGCAGTACCTGCGCGAGCGGATCATCGAGGCGTTTCCGGACGACGGAATCATCGGCGAGGAGTACGGCGAACGCGCCGGCACGAGTCCGTTTCGCTGGATTCTGGACCCGATCGACGGCACGCGCTCGTTCGTCTGCGGCGTGCCCCTGTACGGCACCCTCGTCGGACTGCAACGCGACGAAACAAGCGTTGCAGGCGTCATCGAGATGCCCGCTCTGGGCGAGTCGGTGCACGCGTGCCGGGGGGAGGGGGCCTGGTACTGCCGACGCGACGAGCAACCGGTTCGCGCACAAGTGTCCACGTGCGCGAAGCTCTCCGATGCTGTCTTTGTTACTTCCGAGGTGGCAACCTTCCATCAGCGGCGAGCAGCCCACCTGTTCGACACTCTGGCGCGGGCGTGCCGGGTCACGCGCACATGGGGCGACTGCTACGGCTACCTTCTCGTTGCAACCGGTCGCGCGGACCTCATGCTCGACCCCGTGATGAGCATCTGGGATGCCGCGGCCATCCTGCCGGTGATCGAGGAGGCAGGCGGGCGATTCACGGACTGGTCGGGACGTGCGACCGTCACATCGAAGGAAGGCATCGCCTGCAACACGCGGCTACTGCCGCAGGTCTTGCCTTTGCTTCACCCGGCGGAACGGGACGAATCCGGAAAGCCGGAAGGGACGGGCTTGGACCCCCTCGTGAGTTCCTGTCTGCTCAGTTGCTGATGCTGCAGGCGGCGTCTGGATCGAACGCCTCGACTCCACGCGCGCCGCCACCCGCCCGCCGGCACCGCCCGCCCCGCCGGTCGCTCCTAACCCGGCCAGCAACCACCCCTGGCTAATCTGTGCCGCCGTCCCCGCCTTGCTGTTCGCGGGTTGGGTGGTGATCCTACACTTTCTCCATTTCCATTGAGCCAGTTCACCCAATTGCCATCTATCTAGAGCCTGTCCCAAAGCCGCCCTTTTGCTTTTTTGCTCATGAATTCGATCAAG
>JBAWXQ010000091.1:0-10120 GCA_037144015.1 bacterium | reverse complement strand
CGGAGCTCCGCCCTCCATTTTTCATCATCGATCTCTGCTCTATGGCGCATTTTGGGCGGAGCTCCGCGACGCCAAGCAGGCGTGCGTTTCGTGGTTCGCCAACGGGATGAAGTTCCGTCTTAGGCGAGGATTTGGGGTGGCACCGGCGCATACGCCCCCGGACGCCATGTTGAGCAACACGCAGTCTGCAATTCTCACACCTCTAGAGGTGTGAGAATTGCAGACCGCATGGCCTCGTGCTCTGCACAAGGACAACGCTCTTTTTGACGACGCGAAGCACCGCGATGCGGTCACCTTTACCATTGATTCCGTGAAATCGTACCGTCTATGGTAGCAGGATGAAATTTGAACTCCACGCCATCGGCACGGTTCACTGCGCACAGCAGTGGCATTTCGATGCGCCGCGCCAATCCGGCCTGGCGGAAAATCAAGCCACGATTGAAATCGATCCGGCGTACACGCAGGCGCTCACCGGCCTGCGGGAGTTCAGCCGGCTCTGGGTGGTGTTCATCTTTCACACGGCCTCCGAAAAGCTCCGGGTCCGGCCGCCAAGGCTGGCCAGGGGAACGGTGGGCGCATTTGCCTCCCGCTCGCCCCACCGGCCCAACCGGATCGGCCTTTCCAGCGTGCTCCTGAAGGAAATACGCGGTTCTGTGCTGGTGGTGGAAAACCACGATTTCATTGACGGCACGCCGGTGGTGGATCTCAAGCCGTACGTGAGCGTTTATGACAGTTTCGACGTTCCCACGGAGGGGTGGCTGAAGGACGCGGCGCCCGGGTTCCGCGTGGTATTTTTGGAAACCGCCCTGCAAAAACTGGCCTTTCTGGCCGGGCGCAGCGTGCCGGGCTTTCAGGGGTTTCTGGAACAGCAACTTTCCTTTCTGCCGGATGATTCCGAACGCAAGCGGGTGCAGCCGATCTCGGAAACGGAGCTGGCGATCAGCTACCGGACCTGGCGCGCCAGATTCCATCTGAATCGCGAGGAACGGCGCTGCACCGTGCTCGACATCTTCAGCGGCTGGAAGCCCGGGGAACTGGCCGCAGGCGCCAGCGATCCCTGGAACGACAAAGAGGTGCATCGGGAGTTTGCGGGACGCTTTCCCGGATAGATCATCGCGCGACGCGGTCCGTCACATACACGGCATGGTTGGCGGCCTCACGTCGCATGAAGTTGCTTGATCGAAACCATTTTCATAAAAATGTGGTGCCACAAGGGACACTTCGCATCAATCAGCCGTGTGCCCGGAACATTCTCACACCTCTAGAGGTGTGAGAATTAAACGCGGTTTGACAATGGCCAGGCCCTTTGCGGCGGCAGCTTGGGCAGAGCCCCGTTCTGCTGGAATTCCTCGCGATCAACTGGCTCATGTTTCGGGGGCGGGCGCCGGCTTTACTCAGCCGATGCGTTTCTGATAGTCTTCCCTCCTGCGAGCGGCTAGCTGCTGTGTCGGCGCGCCGTGCCGGCCCCGCAAACCCAGTCCTCACCTCGACTGCCGCCGGAAGGAGCCTGTCATGAAAACCATCCGCATCCTCCCCCTGCTTCTCCTCGCCGTTCTCGGCGCCACGTGCACGAGCCTGGCCCAGATGCCGCAGGATCACTGGTACCAGGTCGCCCAGTGGGGCACCGCTGGAACCAATGCCGGGCAGTTCAACCACCCCGAGTGCCTCGCGCTGGGAACAAATGGCCTCGTCTACGTGGCGGACGGGTACAACGACCGCATCCAGGTGTTCCAGCCGGATGGCGCCTTCGTGCGTCAGTGGGGCGTGTCCGGCTCGGCGCCCGGTCAACTGGACTGGCCGGTGGGCATGGCCGTGGACACAAACGGGCTTGTCTATGTGTCCGAGCTGGCCAACTTCCGGATTCAAGTGTTCGGGCCAACCGGCGCCTGGATCCGCGCCTGGGGAAGTCAGGGATCTGAGACCAACCAGTTTGGACGCACCTGGAGTGTGGCCATCGGACACACAGGGCTTATCTACGTGGTCGACGATTTCTATGACCGCATCCGGGTCTTCCGACCGGACGGAACGTTTGTCACATCGTGGGGCACAAACGGAACAGCCAACGGCCAGTTCAAGTCTCCAAAAGGCCTGGCCGTGGATGCCAGCGGCAATGTGCTGGTGACCGAGTACGGCAATCACCGGATCCAGGTTTTTCAACCGGACGGAACCTTTGTCCGGAAGTGGGGATCAAACGGATGGGGTGACGGCAAGTTTGTCGGGCCCATGAGCGTTGCCGTCGACCGCAACGGAATGGTGTACGTCCTGGACGCCTCGCGCATCCAGGTCTTTCAGCCGGACGGCACCTATGTGACCCGCTTGGGGGGCGGCGCCTATGGCGAAAACACGTCCCTGCTCGGAACGCCGATCAGCATAGCCTTGTCGACAAACGGACTGCTCTACGTGAGCGACGCCAATAACCAGCGCATCCTGGCTTTCCAACGTGGATACCGCATGCCGGCGACGGGAATCCCGTTGCCTGAAGTCACGGTGAGCCAGCGGGTGGGGACTGCGTACGTGGACATTGACTACACGGTGCGGGACATTGACAGCACCAACGTCTATGTCGCAGCACTGGCCTGGTCCAACGGGGTCGCCTCGCTCGACAACCTGGTGCAACTGAACACGCTGATCGAGGGGACGTCCAGCAACCTCGGACAGAACATCGCAGCCAATGTGCCGCACCGCATCACCTGGAATGCCGGCGCCGACTGGAAGGTGAGCTTCGGCGACCTGCGCTTCGAGATCCTGGCGAACGACGGCCGAGGCATGGTGGACTTCCACTTCATCACGATCCCCTCCAACGGCGCAAACCCGGAACTGGACATCGAGCAATTCCCCATGCGCGAAGCGGACTTCCAGACCAGTTGGTACGCCCTGATCGCCTCCCGCACGAGCGAGGTCGACTTCCGGTCGAACCGCGTGTACGGAACACGGGGGGCCTACAGCAACAAGCTGCTCGCCGCCTCCTCCGGCACCACGGACGACGGCCGGTCCTTCCTCTTCGAGCGCTTCCGGGTCCGCGCAGCCACGACCGCCGAGGTGGCGTGGGCCCGGGCAGGAACTTCCGGCCTGACCAACCAGTGGTCGCCACGGTACACCACCGATCCCCGCACCAAGGTCAACGAGTACGGATTCGATTCCGCGCACCAGCAGGGCGACGGCGTCTGGTACGGCGTGCAGCTCCCGGTGTATTTCACCCCCTCGAGCGACACCAAGATGCGGGGCTCCGGTTTCTCGACCACCGCGACCATCGTCAAGCTCCCTCCAGGCGGATGGGTCACGCGCCTGGCCTGGGACATGAACAACGACGGCACGGACGACATCGTCTGGAACCGGACAAATACAAACGGGGACGGCGTCGTCGACGGGAGCGACGCCGGGCCGGACTGCACTCTGTCGCTGACCTGGGCCCAGATGGCGTCTTACTCCGGACTGCAGAACGTCGGCTCGCACACCATCAAGCTGACCGTGACCGACAACCTGAACGTGGCCCGGACTGGCACGTTCGGGCTCACCATTACCCTGTAACAAAGGCAATGGCCGCTGCACGGCGGGCGCCGCCGGCCGGGCGCGGGGTTTGCGAATGACCACGAAACGCATGCTGATGATGGGCACACTGGGCGCCTCCCTGGCGCTGGCGGTGCCGGCCCGTGCCCAGCAGGCCCAGTTCGCGCAGGCCAGCGACCCGGCCGGCATCTTCAGCAGCCAGGCCACCTACCACGCGCTGGGGTCCGGCGTTGCCACGGTCAACGCCCCCCTGCAGTCCGGCGCCTACCGCTTCACCCACTGGACGCTGAACGGAGCACGCACAAACGACCTCCTCGGGTGCGCGGTCAACCCCGCCCGCTTCGTGATCAGCGCCGCCGTGGCAGCCGTGGCCCACTACACCAACAGCACCGCGGACGCCGACACGGATGGCGTACCCGACTGGTATGAGCTGTACTACACCGGCGCGCTGACCAACAGCGGCGCCTCGGACCACGACGGCGATGGCTTCACGCTGGCGGATGAATACCGGTTCGACTACCACCCGCTGATCCAGGACCGTATCGCCGCCGGCGGCTATTCGCGGCAACAGTCGGCGCTGACCACGGTGCAGCTCGACGCCCGCGCGTACTCCCTCACGAGTGACCCGCCGGGGTTGCTCAGCCAGAGCGGGTTCGCGGCCACCGGAGCGGTAGTCCGGACGCCGGACCTGCACGGCGACGGCAACACGAACAACGTGTTTGCGTACTGGACCGTGGACGGCGTCCGGCAGGCAGATGCCACGGGACGCGCGCTGAGCCGGCTCGCGCTGGTCGTGACAAACGACGTCGCCGCGGTGGCGCACTACATCGACCAGACGCTCGACAGCGATGCCGACAGCCTCCCCGACTGGTGGGAGTGGATCTATTACGACGGCATCGCAACCTGCGACGGCACAGCCGACCCGGACGGCGACGGCTTTGTGCTTGCCGACGAGTACCGCCTGGACAACGAGCCCCTGATTCCTGACCGTATCGTCGCCGGCGGCATATCACGGCAGCAGTCGGCGCAGATCACAATCCGGGTCAACGCGGCACAGTATACGTTCACAAGCGACCCGCCGGGACTGCTTGACCAGAGCGGCCTCGTAGCCACCGGCGCGGTGCTCCGGACGCCGGACCTGCACGGCGCCGGCAACACGAACCACGTGTTTGCGTACTGGACCGTGAACGGCGTCCGGCAGGCGGACGCCACCGGGCAATCACTGAGCCAGCTCGCGGTCGTGATAACAAACGACGTGACAGCGGTGGCACACTACCTCGACCGGACGCTCGACAGCGATACCGACGGCCTCCCCGACTGGTGGGAATGGATCTACTACGACGGCAGCGCAATCTACGACGGCACCGGCGACCCGGACGGCGACGGCTTTGTGCTTGCCGACGAGTACCGCCTGGACTACGAGCCCCTGATTCCAGACCGCATCGTCGCCGGCGGCGTGTCGCGACGGCAGACCGCCTCCATGTTCTACGTGCGGCCAACGCCCCAGCTGACCGTGCTTGCAGACCACGGCGAAGCCGCGCCGGCGCCCGGAGTCTACCTGTACGACTGGGCTGCGGGCGTCACATGCACCATCGCCGGCAGCCTGATTGAGGCCGGCGCGACGCAGTTCGTGTTCCAGGGGTGGAGCGGCAGCGGCAGCGCGCCGGCCGGCGGCGCCACCCATACCGTGTCATTCCTGATGACCAACCACACTACGCTCACCTGGGTCTGGCGCACCAATGTCCAGTTCATCTGCTCGTACGGCCGAAACGGCAGCCTCTCCGGAGATGCCAGCGGCTGGTACGAGCTCGGCAGCACGGCCCTTGTGACAGCCCTGCCGGCCGCGTACTACCACCTCAGCGGGTGGACGGGCGATGTTCCTCCCGGGCAGACCAACAGCAATCCGCTGCCGCTCTGCCTGGACCAGGCGCGCACGATCACCGCCGGCTTTGCCGCCAACCTGGCGGCCTACGGCACGCCGCACTGGTGGCTGGCGCAGTACGGGCTGTCGACGAACGATGTGGGCGCCCTGCACGAGGACGGCGACGGCGCGGCCGCCTGGGAGGAGTATGTTGCCGACACGGATCCGACCAACCCCGCGTCGCGCTTTGCCATCGCCGCGATCTCGAACCTGCCGCTGGCACAGGTGTCTTTCACCTCCTCCCCGCAGCGGTTCTACCAGCTGCAGTGGCGGGAGAGCCTGACCGCAGGAGCGTGGACCAACGTGAATGAACAGGGCCCGCGCATCGGCGCCGGCGGATTGGACTCACTGCAGGACACCACCGCCCGATCCCAGTCCATCTACCGGGTGGAAGCGCGGCTGTCGCCCTAGCAGCTTGTCGGACTTAGCCTCAGCTCTTCACAAACTTTGTGCCGACAAAGCTGCTAGTTAGCAGGACGCAACCGCCAAGCGCCGGAAAACAGTGTAATACGCAACCAAAAGAGCTGCCGGCACAATCTTTCTGTCTGTAATTGAGTTTTCGCAACCCGCGGGCAGCGGGTTGCACAACTAGGAGACTGTCGGCAGAAATCCCTGGACCGATCCGAGGCCTAAATCCGACAGTCTCCTAGGCCGGCATCGCGGAGGGCATGGTCCAGCGTGGATTCCCCGTGCCCGGGGGTTGAGGTTTGTACGCGGGTCCAATGCTGGAGTTTGGCCAGCGCCGCGCCGCTGCCCAGCGCTTCCCGGCTGATGCTCAGACCCTGCAGCAGAGAACCGGCTCGCCCGGCGGCAAACAGCACGGCGGCGCTGTTGATGGCAGTGAAGTCTGCGCAGGCACCGGCGTCGCGCCCCGACAGCACGCGCAGGAACCGGCGGCGCTCTGTGACCCGGTCTCCCGTGGCGGCAATGTCGCGGAAGGCGGCAGGTTGCAGCCCGAAATCCCCGGGGTGAACCTGGTAGCTTTGCCCGGCGGATCCGGCGGTGAACTCCCGAATGAGCGTCGGCCCGGTGATGGACAGCTCGTCCATGCCGCCGGGATGATGCCGGTCCTGCCCGTGTACAACCAGGCCGCGGACATAGCCCATGCGCGGCATCACCTCTGCCAGCAGGGGAAGGAGAGCTTCTGCGTAGACGCCGCGAACGGCGTGGGTCGGCCGCGCGGGATTGGCAAGTGAGGCCGCAATGTTGAGCGTGGACCCGAAGCGAATCTGACTGAGAATGCGCCCCAGGGCGGCCGGGTGTACCTTGCCGCTCATCCCGTTGTAGAGGCCGATGCCGGCCGTGCGAATGCTGCCGGATACGGTTTCGACATCGCACTCCACATCTACGCCGACCGACTCGAGGATGTCCACCGTCCCGCAGAAGGAGGTCAGGGCACGCGCGCCATGGCGGGCCATCGGCACCCCGCAGGCGGCAGCCACAATGGCGGCGGCGCTGCTGACGTTGAATGTCTTCAGCGTGTCCATGCCGGTGCCCGAGTTCTCGCACCGGACGGCGGGCAGCGGGCCAGAGGCCAGGGTGGTGTCGAATTCCTGAATGGCCCGCCAGGCTCCGACGATTTCCTCTGCGGTCTCCCCTTTGGCGACCAGGGCGGCAAGAAATGCCCCCTGCTGCAGATCCGGCTGACGGTTTCGCAGGATCTCGGCAAAGCGGTTGTAGGTTTCGACTTCGCTCAAGCTCTGCCGGCCGATCAGCTTCTGAATGGCCTGCCCAAAGGCCTTGATTTCTGTTTCGTTCAATTTCATCGCGGGTTGAAGCTCCTGTTTATGCTCCGTTATGGGTAAACCAATATCTTCATGCCCGCCCGCCGCCGGACGAGGTCGAGCCCCTGTTCGAGCTGGCTTAGCGGGATGCGGTGACTGATCAGGTCGGTCACCCTAACCTTGCCGGAGCGGATCAGCTCCAAAGCCGCGATGCCATGCCGATAGCTGCATCCATAAGCACCCACGAGGGTCTGTTCCTGATAATGCAGGGCATTGAAATCGACCGGCTGGCATGCCGCGGCAGGGGCCAGACCGGAAAACAAAACCAGCCGGCCGCGGGGGGCCAGCCTGCGCAAAGCGTCATGATAGGCCTCGGCTGAACCCACCGCCGGCACGGCGACATCGAGCGTGATCCCCTCGGGCAGCGTTTGCTGACCGCCGGCCAGAAGGCACCGGTGCGGATCCGGTTCAACCACAAAAGGAACACCCCCGAGTGCCGCCCCGGCCCGGGCCATCAGCGTTCCCGCCGGACCGGCGCCCCAGACACCCAGCCGCTCCCCGGGCGTGAGCCGGGCAAGCTCCAGGGCATTGAGGCAACAGGAGAGCGGTTCGGCAAAGACCGCGGACTCGAAATCCAAATCGGGCGCCAGTTCGACCAGGGATGCCGCAGGGGTGGTCACGTATTGTGCAAATCCCCCGTCGCGATGAAAACCCATGATCCGCATCTGCGCACATAGATTGCCCGCCTGGGCCCGGCAGGGGGGACAGGATCCGCAGCTGATGCCCGGATAGACGTACACCCGTTTCCCGAGCCAGCCGGGGCTTGTGCCGGGGCCGAGCGCGTCCACCGTGCCGGTCACTTCCTCCGCCGGGATGCGCGGCAGCACCAGGTCCCGATGCCCGACCTCAATGAGCTTGAGGTCTGTCCGGCAGAGGCCGGCCACCGCCACCTTCAGCCGCACTTCCCCTGCTGCGGGCTCGGGATCGGGAGTGCTTTCGATCCTGAACGCCCCGATTTTTCTGATCCTTGCAGCTATCATGAGCTTCCTCCGTGTGTCCGCGGCTCCCCCGGGGCCAAAAAAAAGGGTTCCGACGCGCCGGCAGAGGCCGGCGCGTCGGAACCCTTTTCCATCAGATTCCAGCGACGGGGTCGCCGCGGATTCGCACCGCGTTCCGGGATGTCTGCTCGAATCAGGCGGCACGATAAGAAAACGCAGCGGTGCCTGTCAAGTAGCGACAATCTTCACCAGGCAGAAGTTTTTCTTGCCGGCGCGGAGCACCGCCACACGGCCTTCGATGAGGTCTCCGGCAGCAAACACCTGCGCGGCATCGGCGACGCGCTGGTTGTTGAGGTTGAGCCCGCCCTGCTGCTGCATGCGACGCGCCTCGCCCTTGCTGGCAAAGAGGCCGGCAGCGGCGGCCACCTCGAGAACCGGCTTGCCGACGACCGCATCGTGCGGCAGCTCCCGGGACGGTACATTGGCGAAGATCGCCAGCAGGTCGGTCAACGAAAGGCCGTCGAGGGCGCCGCCGAAGAGCACCTCGCTGGCGCGGCGCGCCACGGTCAGGCCGACGTCGCCGTGCACGCAGCGCGTGACCTCCTCGGCCAGCACGCGCTGCGCCTCGCGCTTCTCCGGCACAGCCTGCAGCGCCTCCTCCAGCTGGCCAATCTGCTCCAGCGGCAGGAAGGTGAAGATGCGCAGGTAGCGCGCGGCATCAGCATCGGTCGTGCGCAGGAAGAACTGGTAGAAATCGTAGTAGGAGGTCTTTTTCGAGTCGAGGTAGACCGCATTTCCCTCGCTCTTGCCAAACTTGCGCCCCTGGCTGTCGCACACGAGCGGAATGGTGAGGCCGAAGGTCTCCGCGCCGCGCATGCGCCGGACCAGCTCGGTGCCGGCCGTGATGTTACCCCACTGATCCGATCCGCCCAGCTGCAGTCGGCATCCCTCGTGATCGTGCAGCCAGAGAAAATCGTAGGCCTGCAGCAGCTGGTAGCAGAACTCCGTGAAGCTCATGCCGCTCTCGTCCGAAGCCATGCGCTTCTTGACGCTCTCCTTGCCCAGCATCTGCGTCATGCGGAAGTGCTTGCCGACATCACGCAGAAAGGAGATGAAGGTGAAATCCTTGAACCAGTCGTAGTTGTTGACCAGCCTGGCCGGCACGGTGGGGTGATTGAAGTCGAGGAAGCGGGAGAGATTCTCCTGGATCCCCTCGAGGTTGTGGCGCACCTCCTCCTCGGTCAGGAGCTGGCGCTCGGCCGACTTGCCCGAGGGGTCGCCGATGAGGCCGGTGGCGCCGCCGGCCAGCGCAATCACGCGGTGGCCGGCACGTTGAAAGTGCGCCATGGCCATGATGGCCACGAAATTTCCGGCCTGCAGGCTCGAACTGCTGGGATCGTAGCCGATGTACATGGTCGTCGGCTGCTGCAGCACAGCATCCAGCTCGGGGCTGGTCTGGTCCTCATACAGGCCGCGGGCTTTCAGCGTATCGATGATTGTGGGCATGGCGGGTGGCAGGTGTTAGGTGGGAGGTGGAGGGTGTCAGGAACCGTTAGTTGGTCTCTTAGTTGGATTCTGAGTCGATCGACAAAGAGCCCGACCAAGAAGCCGACTACGTGGCAGACGAGGACGATTGGCGACGTGGGAGAAGTCTGTCACACCGACGCCGGGGAAGCAAGCCAGCTACTGCTTCGCGGCTGGGGCGATGCAGGTCTTCCTCGGAAAGATGCTAGGAGACTGTCGGATTTAGCCTTTTGGTTGCGCCCCGCCCCATGCCGACAGTCTCCTAGTCGGGAAACCCGCCGTAAACGGACAGGCCCACGGCACCAAAACCAGAAATTTAGCTGTTTTGCCAGACCTTTGGCATCTACTTACACGCAGATCTGTCGCTTGGCGGCGGGTTTCCAAAACTAGCAGCCTGGCGGCAGACAGTTTGTATCTTTACAAAGCTAAGTCCGACAGGCTGCTAG
>JBAWXQ010000090.1:0-10717 GCA_037144015.1 bacterium | reverse complement strand
GTCGGACTTAGGTTTTGCGCCTGCACAAACCGTCTGCCGACCAGGCTGCTAGCGGATTACTCCCCCGGCACCGACACCGGCGGGGCGAACGGCTCGGCGGTCTCAACGCCGGCGCCATCCTTGACCAGCACCTCAATGCGCCGCTCGACCTCGTTGAGCTTCCCGGAGCAGAGCCGGATCAGGCGCTGCCCCTCCTCGAACGCCGCCACCATGGCATCCAGGTCCATCTCGCCGGACTCCATCTGCGCCACGATCTCCTCGAGCCGCTTGAGCGCCTCGTCAAAGCCAGGGTCCGTCTTCTCTTTCTTAGGCATAACAGTCTCCTGTGCAAGGGCGCGTGTGCAGGGTCCGTCTTTCAGAGCAAAAACGCCAGAGGAAAATACCCATCGCGATCATTGCACCGAAAAGTACTCCCAGCATTAAACCAACGGGCACGTATAACACCAACCCCATCCTGCACCGCTACGCGCCACTCGCCATCGTCTCATGGTTGCGTTCTTTCTTTGATCCAGGTGGCCCGGGCGCTCCGCGCACGGGCAAACGCTGAACCGGCAACCACCCGGCAACTACCCGTGCGCGGAGCGCCCGGGCCACCTGTCATCAGAAGCCCTCTTCAATCGTCATTCTGAACCCTGAACCCTGAATCCTCTCCTGCCACCGACTCGAACGAACCATCCGCAACCTGGGTGCGCAGGCGCGCGCCGGCAGATATCTGCCGCACCGAGCGCACCAGTTGGCCATCGGCGGTGCGCGTCAGCGAATAGCCGCGTTCCAGCACGGCGGCAGGGCTCAGCGCGCGCAACTGATGTTCCATCGCGGCCACCTGTCGCTGCCGTCGCTGCAGGTCCGCCGGCACGGCGTGCGTCAGGCGGTGCTGCAGCGCCTCGACGCGCCCGGCCACGGCCTGCAGCCGGCTGCCGCGCAGCAGGAGCAGGCGCGCGCGGCACGCCTCCACACGGCGGCGCGGACGCACGGCCGCGCCGGCCAGCGCCTGCTTCAACCGCATCTCCAGCGCATCCAGCGCCTGGGCGGCACGCTCCACGGTGCGGCGCGGCGCGCGGAAGACGTGGCTGGCGCGAACCGTCTCCAGGCGGCCGCGCAGCTCGGTCACGCGCTGCCGCAGCGCCTGCCGCAGACGGCGCGCCTGCGTGCGCAGCGCCTCCGCAAAATCCTCCTTGCGACCCACGACCAGCTCGGCGGCGGCAGACGGCGTGGGGGCGCGCACGTCGGCCACGAAGTCGCTGATCGTAAAGTCGATCTCGTGCCCCACGGCCGAGATCACCGGCAGCGCGGAGCGGGCGATGGCGCGCGCCACGCACTCCTCGTTGAAGCACCAGAGATCCTCGAGGCTGCCGCCGCCGCGGCCGACGATCAGCACATCCAGCGGCGCCGGCAGCAGGCTGCCGTCTTCGCCGGCGGCGGCGCGGGCGCTGAGCGCGTTGAGGTGGTCGATGGCCGCGGCAATCTCCGCGGCCGCGGCCGCGCCCTGCACGCGCGCCGGCGCCAGCACCACGTGCAGGTTGGGGAAGCGGCGCGTGACGATGCTGAGGATGTCGCAGATGGCGGCGCCGGTGGGGGAAGTGACGATCCCCACGCGGCGCGGCAGCAGCGGCAGGGGGCGCTTGCGCGCCTCGTCAAAGAGCCCCTCGTCCTGCAGCCGGCGCTTGAGCGCCTCGAAGCGCGCCATCAACAGCCCCTGCCCGCCCGCCTCCACCTGCCGCACGATGAGCTGGTACTGGCCGCGCGCCTCGTAGACCGAGAGGTCGCCGAAGAGGCGCACCTGCATGCCGTCGGCCAGGTCCGTCCTGACGCCACGCCCTGCGCCGGCGAAGAGCACGGCGCTGAGCTGCGCGCGCTCGTCCTTGAGCGTAAAGTAGCAGTGGCCCGAGGCCTGGCGGCGAAAGTTGGAGATCTCGCCCTCGACCCAGACGCGGCCGACCTCATCCTCCAGCGTCTGCTTCACCAGGCGCGTGAGCTCCGCCACCGTGTAGACACGGCGGGTGGAGTCGATGGAAAGCTGGAGGTTTTCTTTCACCGCGAAGGACGCGAAGGCGCGCGAAGGGGGGATGTTGGGCAGTTGTGGACAATACGTTTGATGCCATCACGCAAGTGCGCCACATTGAAATTGATCCGGAACCCTATGGTCAGTTTACTCAGGCTCAGATAGGTGAGCAACTGCGCCTGATTCACGGGCGCCACCTGGTCAACAGCCTTAATCTCAACAATTACGACCTCCTCAACGATTGCATCCAATCGAAAACCTGCATCTATTTGCTCGCCATCGTATTCGATTGGCAAAACGACCTGCCTTGCACACCGCAATCCTCGTTTGCGCAATTCATGGAGCAAACAGGCTTCATAGGCGCTTTCCAGCAATCCCGGACCCAACGCCGTATGGACTTTGAAAGCGGCGTCCACAATTTCCGCAGCCACCTTCTCAATGTCCATACCCAACCCCACCAAGCCTTCGCGATCCTTCGCGTCCTTCGCGGTGGAAGCTTACTTGCTGCTCAGTTCCCGCACGCGCGCGATGCCGATGGCGCGGGAGGTGGTGCGGTCGATCTCGAGGATCACGCCCTCGAGCACGGCGGGGCCCTTGGCGACGTCGAACCGGGCCGGCATGCCGGTGAGGAACTTCCGGAGCACCGGCTCGATTTCGCGGCCGATCACGGAGGTGACCGGGCCGGTCATGCCAATGTCGGTGATGAAGGCGGTCCCCTTGGGGAGGAGCTTCTCATCGCTGGTCTGCACATGCGTGTGGGTGCCGATCACGGCGGCCACGCGCCCGTCCAGGTGCCACCCCATGGCGATCTTCTCCGAGGTGGCCTCCGCATGGATATCCACCAGCACGGGCGTGCCGCCGGGGATGGCGGCCAGCAGGGCATCCACGGTGCGGAAGGGGCAGTCTGCCGGCGGCATGAACACGCGTCCCACGAGGTTGATCACGGTCAGCGGGCCCTGGGAGGTCGGCACCGCGACCCAGCCGCGGCCGGGGCAATTTGGCGCAAAGTTGGCGGGGCGCAGCAGCCGCTTCTCCCGGGCGATGTAGGCCTCGATGTCCTTCTGGTTCCAGGTGTGATCGCCAAGGGTCAGCACATCCGCGCCGGCGTGGAACAGCTCGTCCGCCAGGTCGGCGGTGATGCCGTTGCCAGCTGCGGCGTTCTCGGCGTTCGCCACCACGGCATGCACGGCGCCGCTGGCGCGCAGGCGCGCCACAACCTCCTTAAAGACCGCACGGCCGGGGGAGCCGACAATGTCACCGACAACTAACACACGCATGGGGATACTCCGGGAGAGGGATTCAGAATTCAGGAGTCAGGAGTCAGGCGTCCAGGACACCGAGAACACAGAGAATAACAGAGACCACAGAGAAATGTCTGTCCTCGGCCGGCGAGCCGGCCGCCGCAGCATGAACTTCTCCCTGTGCTCTCATTCTTTCCAAACTCCCGCCGCGAAGGGCGCAACGTTCCGCGAAGAAATTCTGCAGAAACCGCGGCTGCTGGCTGCGGGAAAAACACGCTCTACCTTCGCGTTCCGCTGCGTCCTTCGCGGCGAGGTCTGCCGCGCACACTGGATGCCCTGGCGCGAACAGCATGATACTCGATACCCGGCAAACCCGCAAAGTGTTCATCCTGGGTCCATAGCGTGGCCTGCTCCGACCAGGCGGTCGACAGGATCAGGCTGTCTGCCATGGGCAGGCGGTGTTTGAGACTGATCAGCGACGCGCGGAGCGCAATCGCTTCCGTGACGGCCATCACCCGGCCTTGCTTCATCTGGCCAATGGCCTGCAGGGCCTTCGGTTCATCCGCAACCGCGTTCACCTTCTTGAAGACCTCGTACAGGCAAACCACAGGAACCAGCAGGTTGTCCACGTCCTCGATCAGCGGCGCAAAGATATCGGCGGCGGATCCCTCGAACAGGAACTCGATCCAGCCGGATGTGTCGACCACATTCACGCCCGGTCCTCCTCGTCGCGCGCCAGCCGGGCGTCAAATCCCTTGAGAAAACCCCGCATGCTGCGCATGGGACGCACCGGAATCAGTTCGATGCGATCATCGAAGCAGATGACCTGCAGGCGCTCACCTGCCCGAATGTGAGCTCGCTCTCGGACCGCAAGCGGAATCACAACCTGATATTTTGGGGAGACGGTTACCGTGTCCATCATCGATCTCCGTTTGCGGTTACGTATACAAGATCGATCAGGCGGGGTCAAACGATTCCACGTGACGATCGCGCTGGGCGTGCGCGCACACTCAGGTTGCCGGTAAGCAAAAAACGTGTCCGACCCGGTCGGGCAGGAATGCCCGACCTACTCCTGCTTACTCAGCCAGAGCGTGGCCACCCCGTCACTGACCCATTCCGCGAGCGTGTGTCCCGCACGGGCTTCCCCAAGAGTAAATTTCGCGCAGCGAAATTTACCGGGCGAACTCCACGCACCGCGTCTCGCGCACCACCACCACGCGGATCTGGCCGGGGTAGCGCAGCTCGGCCTCGATGCGCTTGCTGATGTCGCGCGCCAGCAGGACGGCGGCGGCATCGTCGATCTGCGCGGGGTCGACGATCACGCGCACTTCGCGGCCGGCCTGCACGGCAAAGGTTTTGCGGACGCCGGGCATGCTGTTGGCGATGGCCTCGAGCTTCTCAAGACGCTGCAGGTAGATGCTGGTGGATTCGACGCGCGCGCCGGGGCGCGAGCTGGAGATCGCATCCGCGGCCGAGCAGAGCACGCCGTAGAGGCTGCTGGACTCAACCTCGCCGTGGTGCGCCGCCACGGCATTGACGACGACGGGGTCCTCATGGAAGCGCTTGAGGATCTCGGCGCCGATGGCGGCGTGGGCGCCATCCACTTCGTGGTCGGCGCTCTTGCCGATGTCGTGGAACAGGCCGATGCGTCGCGCGACAGCCGCGTCGAGCCCCATTTCGGAAGCCATCATCCCCATCAGGTGGGCCACCTCCAGCGCGTGCTGCAGCACATTCTGGGAAAAGCTGGTGCGGAACTTGAGGCGGCCGAGCTGGCGCATCAGCTCCGGGTCCACGCCCTGCAGCCGGGCATCGTACACGGCCTGCTCGCCGTTCTTCCGGATGGTTGCCTCCATGCTCTCCTGCACCTGGGCGACCACCTCCTCGATGCGCGCGGGGTGGATGCGGCCGTCGGCCACGAGCAGCTCCAGCGCCTGCCGGCCGATCTCGCGGCGGATGGGGTCGAAGCCGGAGACCACGACCGCCTCGGGGGTGTCGTCGATCAGCATGTTCACGCCGGTGGCCGCCTCGAGCGCGCGGATGTTGCGTCCTTCGCGGCCGATGATGCGCCCCTTGATGTCGTCGCTCGGCAGCGGCACGGTGCAGGTCATCATCTCGCTGGCGTGCGGCGCGGCGTAGCGCTGCACGGCCATGGTGATCAGGCGGCGGGCCTCGCGCTCGGCGCCTTCCCGGGCCTCTTCCTGCAGGCGGCGGGTGATGCCGGCGGCGTCGGCGCGCGCCTCCACTTCCTGGCGCTGGAGGATTTCGCGGCGCGCCTCCTCGGCGGTCATGCCGGCCAGCTTCTGCAGTCGAGCCTGCGCCTCGGCCGTGGTGCGGTCCAGCTCCTGCCGCCGCACGACCAGGTCCGCGGCCTTGGCCTGCGTCTCCTCCTGGCGCTGGCTGGCGGTCTGCTCCTTCTTTTCGATCAGCTCGACCTTGCGGTCGAGGTTCTCCTCGCGCACCAGCAGGCGGTCCTCGAGGTCCTGCAGCTCCTTGCGCCGCGACTTGGTGGTCTTCTCGAACTCCTCGCGCGCCTGAACCACGGCGGCGCGGGCCTGGATGTCGGCCTCCTTGAGGCGGTTCCGGGACTCGATGTCGATCTCGTCAAACCGGATCTGGGCCCGCTTCTCGATGGAGCCGGCCTGCCAGCGGCCGACGAGGCTGCGAAAGGCATAGCCAGCGCCCACGCCGGCCACGCCGGCCAGCAGGGCGGCGGCCATCTCCTTCAAGTCATACCAGAACAGGTTTGTCATGGGTTGCCAGGCCGGCCGTCAGCTCCCGCCCCGCGAAATGCCAGCGGCCACATGGATCCCATGTGGCCGCCGTGCGCGGGGCTGAAGCTGCTTCCGGCGCTACTTGATCTTCACGTTTACGTCTTCCGCCTTGGGCGCGACGGCTGCGACGACATCCTCCGGGCCAGCCTCGATCTTCTTGAAGCTGGGCAGGTAGCGGTAGTAGACCTCGAGCATCAGAGTGCAGAGGCTGGTGTCCTGCACCACGCCGCCGGTGTGCTCATTCTTGACCGGGCTGACCCAGTGGCCGATGTCCACCATTTTGCCGTCCGGACCCTCGATGGCGTTCTTCTCGATGATCTGCTGCTTGCAGAGCTCCGGGGAGAACAACTTGTTCCAGGCGGCAAAGGTCTCGGGGCTGTGGTGGAACTTCGCCTGCGTAATGTAGTACCAGTAATAGACCTGGCTGCCGCCGCCGTACGGCTGCTGGTCAGGCATGGCAAAGCTGAAGGTGCAGGTCTCGAGGAACTTCATGGTGTTGACGACTTCCGCGGCCCGGGGGGCGCCGAGCAACTGCATGCAGAGCGCGCCGGCGCCGGAGAGGCCGCCGCGCCCCGGGCCGCTGTAGCCGAAGCCGCCATCCGCGTTGGCGTTCAGCTTGAAGCCGGCGATCGCCTTCTTGATGGCCGGCTCCAGGCCGGGAACATCGGGCTCCAGGCCGGCCATCTTGGCGGCCTTGAGCGCCTGACAGCACCACGCCATGTAGGAGGAGTCGTTGCGCTCGGACACCGCCTCCAACTGATAATTAAATCCGCCGCTGGCATGCTGCCCCTTGACCACCGTCATGATCGCCTTGACCGCGGTGTCCTTGAGCGACGGATGCTGGGTGAGTCCGTACGCCTCGCACAGGGCATAGGCGGAGATCGGCTGCGAGTAGTCGTTGCCGTCCCTCCCCTTGAAATGCCCGGTGGCGTCCTGGTTTAGAATAAACCACTCGATGGCCTTCTTGACCGTGTTGCCGAACTCGGGCGACTGCGGGGTCTCGCCATGCGCCAGGTAGGACAGCAGGGCCATGGCGGTCATGGCCGGGGCCGCCGTACCAGCCCAGGAACCATCGCTGTTCTGGTTCTTCTTCAGCCAGCGCAGCGCGCGCAGCACGGCAGCCTCGGTGGCGGCGCCACCGGCGCCGCCCTTGCCATAGAGCCCAAGCGCGCCCTTGCGTCCACCGGCGGTGCGGCCGGCGTAGAGCCCCCTCATGACCAGACGGCTCTTGACGGTGGTGGCGATTTCAAAACCCTTATCCGGCAGGTTCGGGTCGCCGGTGCCCAGGCCCACGCCGGTTTCCTGCGTGCCGCTGCCGCCGATCTCCGCGGATTCCACGGTCGAGAAACCGATGTTGTTCTCCTGCGGCGTTTCGACCTGCTGCTCCACAGGCTCCGGCGGCTTGACCTTCTCGGGCTCCGGCGGCTTCTCCAGCTCCGGCTCGGCCTTGGCCTCCAGCATCACGGGCTCGCTGATCACTTCGGTCGTGTTGTTGCCGGTCGCAAAGGTGACCAGCACGCCGATTGCCACCACGTGGAAGACCAGCGAGCCGGCCGGGCCCCAGAGGTGGACCAGCATCTGGCGCCACTGCGTCCGGAGCCGCTCCTGGAAGGAAAGATTCGGATCTTCCCACGAGGCGCGGCCGCCTTCGGTTTCCTTGCGAGGCGCTTCGGGCGGAGGCGCTTCGGGCGGAGGCGCCACGGCAGCCTGTCCGGCCATGTTCTCCTCGGCATTACTCATGGCTTTTCTCCCTGCTCCAGCAATCATCCGGCGGGGCTAGATGCCGGCCGAACTGACAACGGAAAGATTGGTCAGCTTGTACTTGGCGCACTTGTCCAGCAGCTCCACCAGCTGCTTGTGCGTGGAACGCTTGGCGCACATGATCAGGATGGTCTGGGTCGGATCCGTGTCTGCATACCGCTTGAGCTTGGCTTCCATCTGGGGCGTGGTCACGGGGACGTCGTTCATCACGTAGATGCCGGATTCGCCGGGGTTCATCGGCAGGACCATCACCTTGATCATGGGGGCGGACGGCGTGGAGACGTTGGTCTTTTCCGGCGATGGCCGGAAGGCGTCCAGGTTGGCGAAGACATCCACCGGCTTGATGGCCAGCAGGAAAAACGACAGCAGCTGGAACGCGACGTCGATCATGGCCGTCAGGTTCAGCTCGCCCGGGTGATGATTGGCCTTGTACCGTTTCCGCGCCATGGTGCTCTCCCGAAATCAGCGCCCCTTCTCCTTCAGGGCGGCAAACTTGATCTTCACGATCCCGGCATCGGAGCAGGCGTCCAGCGCCCCCTGGATCTTCTCGTGGAGGACGGACTCGTCGCCGCGCAGAATGACGGGCACGGCATCCGGGTTGCCGCCATAGTCGGCGACGGTCTTCTTCAGGACAGACCCCAGCAGCGACGCGGGCCACTGCTGGCCGCCGACAAACAGGTCGCCGTTCTTGTGGACGTTGATGATGAACTCCCGCGGATCCTTCCCGGTCACCGGCACGCCGTTGGGCGCCAGCGTCAGCGTGACGGCATCATCGTTCGTGTTGTTCTGCATCGAGATCGCGCACACAAAAAAGATGATCAGCTGGAAGACCACGTCGATCATCGCCGTGAGGTTCCCGGTCAGGTAGGGCTCTTCCTGTTTGCGCATGGCTCAAGACTCCGTCCGCCCCCGGCAAGCGCAGGGCGGCCACCGGGCTCATCAATCGTGCACCACTTCGACGTTGCGAAGCGTCTTGATCAGGTCCAGCGTCAGCGCCTCCTGGTGGAGGATGATGCGCGTGCAGCGCATCTTGAAGAAGAAGTAGTAGATGCCGGCCGGAACCGCGGTGCCCAGGCCGACGGCCGTGGCCCACAGGCCGTGGGAGATGTTGACGGCCAGCATGTTGGTCTGGGCGGCGCCGGCCGCGGCCGTGCCCAGGTTGAAGAAAGCGAAGATCATGCCCTGCACGGTGCCGATCAGGCCAAGCATGGGGGTGGTGTTGGAGATCACGCTCAGGTAGGTTACGCGCTCCATCAGCATTTCGCCCTCCATGTCGGCGGCCACGCCCACGGCGTCCTGCACCACCTCGAACCCTTCCTCGGCATTGGAGAACCCGGCCTTGAGGATGCGCGAGAGCGGCACCGGGGTATTCTCGCAATGCTGGAGCGCCTTGAGCAGGTCGCCCTGCGCCAGGGCATCGCGCACGTCGCTCACCAGCTGCTTGGGCGCGATCTTCTTCTCCTGGATGGTCACGTAGGAGTCGATGATCAGCGCCACGGCAATGATCGAGCAGACAAACAGGGAGATCCAGATCACCATGCCAAACCAGCCTGCGCGCATGACGATCGTGAGGAAGTTCATGTTGTCGGCCGACCCGTGGCCCGTGGCGGCAGGCGCCGCGGCCGTGGCGGCGGCGGCAGGGGCCGGCGCAGGGGCTTCCGCCGCGCGGGCCTGCATCAGCGCGCCTCCGGTCAGCGCCAGCGTGAACATCCCCGCCAGCAGCACACTCTTGAACCCATGCCTGGTCGCTGCGATCGTCATGCTTCGTCTCCTTGGCTTGCCTTGTCGCACCCCGCTGCGAGGCGCGTTACCATTCTAACACAACGCGGTACTATACCCGTCTACATGTTCCCTTGGCAAGATCGCTGTCCTCTACTTTTTGGCCAGCTTCTGCCGCAAGTCGTTGGCCCGGGCCGCGTCGCCGAGCTCGTCGAAAATCTCAATGGCCTTGGTCAGCGCCTCCGCCCGCGCGGCGCCCGCATTCTCAAAGAACAGGATGGTGCGCAGGTAGTCCTGGAGCGCCTCCTCCTTGCGCCCGGCCGCGCGCCGCAGGTTGCCGCGCTTCACCTGCGCCACGGGCACGACCTCGCGCGGGCCGGTGGCGATGGCGTCGTCGAAATCCTTCATGGCCTTGACGCTCTTGGGATCGAGCGCCAGCAGCGCCTCCCAGTACTGCATGCGCAGGCCGGCGGAAACGGAGGTTCCGGCGCCGGCGGCCAGCAGCTCGTCGACCATCTTAATGGCCTTGGCCGGCTCGTTGCCCTTCACGTAGATGCGCGCCAGCAGCTCGCGGGCGGTGTTATCCCAGTTCAGCCCGCGGTAGCCCGCCACCACGGTCTGCAGCAGGGGGATGGCCTCGGTGTTGCGGTTCGCCGCCAGCAGCTGTTTGGCCTGCTCCATCTCCGGGGGGGCGTCCATCTCCAGGCGGAACACATCCTTCCTGGCCACGGGGTAGACGGCGTCGCCGCCGCTGGCCGGCTGCACCAGGAATTCGTTCTTGGCCGCGTCCCAGCGGATGGACTTGAAAGCCATTTTCCTGCCGTTGGCCATGTGCAGGACATTGGCGGCAGGCGACGGCAGCGCCAGCAGCGCCATGCAGGCGGCCATCATGCCGATGCGAAATGCCTGAGTTTTCATGCGTGTGATCCTTCCTGCAATGCTCGACTGGCGTTCCTTGCAAACTCTCCGCGCAACCGGTTTCTCATGGTGTCGGTCTGGTGGCCGCCGGCGCCGGCTTCACGGCCGGTGCTGGCGCAATCGCTTTCACAGGCGCCGCTGCTGTCGTTGTCGGCGCCACGGGCACAGGCTTCGCCGCCGGCGCAGGCGCCGGCGCCGTCACAGGCGCGGCAGGCGCAGGCTTCACCGCCGGCACCGGCGCAGGGGCCGCCACAGGCGCGGCAGGCGCAGGCTTCACTGCGGGCGCCGGCGCCACGGGTTTCGCA
>JBAWXQ010000089.1:0-10941 GCA_037144015.1 bacterium | reverse complement strand
GGACGCTCGATTTTGCCGTCTTCCGTGGCGAACTCCGCAAAGCGCTCAAGGCGGAGATCCCGGTCAAGGAGCGGGCGGATTGGGAGCAGGCCCTAACCGATTGGCAGCGCCGCCACACCGACCTCACCAACCGCTTAGTCGCCATCGAGACCGAAATAGACGACCGCGTAAACCACCTCTTCAACCTCTCCGCCCCCGACATCCAACTCCTAGCCGACCACGCCCACCACGCCATGATCGACTACCCGTACGGAGCAGTATGAGCCCTAAACTCGCCTCCAGCGAGTCCATGAACAACGGTTCCCAATGCATTTTAAACAGCGCTTTTGTGCGATGATCGACGTTGCATCCCGAGGACACCATCCTCATGCGGCTGACGGATGCCGACATGGCTGGATGCCTGATGGGGGTGATGTTTTGAACGGAGCAAAACAGTGAAAAGACTTCGCATATACTTGGACACGTCAGTTTTCGGCGGTTGCTTTGATCCCGAGTTCAAAGTCGAGAGCAACAAGTTGTCCGAGGAAATCGAAAGCCTGCGGGATGCCTATATGAAAGCCGGGGTTCTTGGCTCGTCCTGTCTGCGCGATGCTGAGCACATCGCGACAGCTTCAGTGGTGAATTGCGACCTTGTGGTAAGTTGGAACTTCAAGCATATCGTCCATTTCGACAAGATCGCCGGGTTCAATGCGGTCAACATTAGGCTTGGGTACAAGGCGTTGAGCATCTTTTCACCGAAGGAGGTGGTCGAAGCATGAAAACGCAGAGCGAATTCGATTGTGTGGAGATGAAGCGCCGAATTCAGGCGAACCTTATTGTGGAGGAACGTGGCATGAATGTTGCGATTCGAAATCGCGAGGCCCAACAGCGCGGCCAGGCCGATCCAGTGATGGGGCCGTGGATAACGAATCTGTTCGCGGCGGCGGAACAAAATCAACAGCACGCATGCGTCGCGGAAGCGTCGGCGAATTACGGCGATGGCAAGGAGTAGAATGAACACTCCATTCTCCTACGCCGACTTTGCTTTCCTGAAAGACCTGGAATTGCACCCCGGCAAAGGAATCTACATGGAGGGGCCGCTCATTCCACAGTTCCCTGCGGAAGAGCAGAACGCCTGATGCCGAGACCAGTCGCAGCGTCCGTCGCCGCGCCACTCTGAGGCTAAGCACGCTTGTTCCCGCGTTCAACTGCACCGACACCGCCTCCTACAACGGCCACCTCACTTGGTTCACAAACGCCGTCTTCACCGATTAGAATGTTCTCATAAGATTGCTGCTACTGATTCTTTAACGGACGAGGAAACCATGAACATTGAAGCGGGCGAGGAGATACCGCGAAACGACCCACAAGGCACGCCGCCCAAATCAAAATACAAGGCTCTGCATGGAGCCGTGCGATCCTTTTCCGAGGGTATTACAGGCATCATTTGTCCAGGCTTCCAGGAACTCGCCCGTCACGCCGTCAAATCAAGCACATCCTGTTATCGTCTGGATTTTCTGGCGCAGACATCGACACCCGGCATCCCCATGACGGAATGGCGACAGTGGCTCTTCACATACTTTGACCTGAACAAGTGGTTTGATGCCATCGGGTGTTCCCTTGCCCATATCAGGAAGGTCGAAATGGACGCAGCGTTCGACATGACTTCCATAGAGCACACCGAGTCCGAAACATGCGTCTACGTCAATGCAGTGACGGTCTTTGAGGATGACAGAGGAAAACGCCACGTTTATCAACTGCGCACACCCGTGTTCCTCCGGCAGGAGCAAGGTGGTTCGGACAAACAAAGCCAACCTTCTCCACCTCCCATAATACGGGTCTCCAAAGACGCTGTGCGCAAACTCATACGGCACGGCTGGAACGCCTACGCCCCGCCAAACAAACAAGAACCCGAACCGTATCACACGCCTCTATCGTACCCGTCACCCCACAGCTTAAGTGTTCCGACGCCGAGCATCATGCTCGGCACGTATCATACGCCATCATCAAACCCATCACCGCACAGCCCCCCACAGCCCGATCCCCTAGACCGATGGAACGCATCGCAACGGGTGTCCTTGACTGCCGACTTCCCCTTGACAGAGGAGCAGCAGATCATCCTTGCTGCCATTCGCAACCAGACCGCGCTCACCTTCCGCTACATCGGCGGCAGCCGACCTGGCGACATCCGAACGGCCAGCCCCAAAGAGCTGTTCCAAGTCGCAGGTTATCCAGGGTGCTACATGTTGGCCGATGATCTCGATCTCGATGAAGAACGTGTGTTCCGCCTTGACCGGATCGACTGGCAACAGTGAGCGGTTTATCTGCTACATTCCCAATCGTCTAGTTTCTGTTTGATATGTGATGCCTGTGCTTTTGCCATAGGGGGTGGAAATGCATCACCGATCATAGTGGCCCTCGTTGTCCTGATAGCGTTCCCTTGGGGTCGTCTTTCGTTCCCTTGGGGTCGTCTTTAGACAATAGACACGACCTCGACCACGTAATCATTGACTTCTCCGGTGGCGCGATAGAGAGAGGGAGCGAGGGAAAACGGTGTCATCTTTGTAAATCAGCCAAACAGGCTAACCGGTTCCTCTCAAACACCCCCCCGCACACTCCACCAGCCGGCACATCGGCGTCACTTAGTTGTCAGGTCATCGCCCCTGTTTCGCTCTTGTTTTGCTTCCTGCGGCAAAGGGGTGTTGGACATTGACCGAGCCACCGGGAGGTGCGCGGGCATCGGCGTCAGGTCGCATCTTCTGCATTGCCACCCGCCGCTGCCCGCACTCCCCAGCAGATCCTACGGATCCTCTGCGCCTCTGCGCGAGACATCTCCTCACTCCGCGCCTTTCCGCGCGATCAGTAGAGAAACTCTCCGTGGCATGGGGTGATCAGTTGGCCTTGGCCAAACCTAGTTTTTCCAGGTAGTTAGCCGCCTCGGTTACTTGTGCCGGGGTGGGGTTCCATCCCAACGATTGGGCGGTTGTGCTGATCTCTTGTGGTGTGGCTGGTCGCCCGTCACGATTGAGGATGAAGTAGGTTTTGGCCGCGACGGAAAGCCGGATGTAATCCAGATCGCCGGCGGCCTGAAGGCGGGTTGCCGCATCCTGCATGTGTTTCCAGAGATCGGGGTTGCGTTCGGCTTTCTTTTCCGCGATGACGCGTCCATCTTCGGACAAGGCGTAATCGTGGCGGGTGATTTCGAACCCATTGGTGTCAAGGCTGCTGAAGTTCCTGGCGTTCTGGTCCAGAAATCCGATCGCGACCAATCGGCTGGCGGCTTCGGCTACGTCACTCGAATAAGGGCCATAGAAATGCGGTCCGTAACCCAGTTCCTCGGTTTGGCCAGTCAGCAGGCCGAGAAAATAGACGGTCTTCTGCAGTTTGGTGCGGCCTTCGATACGTCCGCCAGTTGCCAGAAACGTCAGATGCACAAAATCGTAGGCGGTCATCAGCGAACCTCCTTTGCTACGCGAGTCAGGTGTCGTTCAAGAATGGGTTTGATGGTAGAAACCAGATGCGTCAATCGCTGTTCTCGTTCGGCGTGGTTTTTCCATTCCATGGGGGCATAAACCTCAATGTACTGGTCGGAAAGGCGTTCATCGATCGAGGCAAACAAGGTGGATTCCATGCCCGACATCGTGCAGGAGGGCTGCGAAACGCACCAAGCGGCGCTCATCCTCGTCGAGGCCCAGAGCTTCGGCCATGAGTCCGGCAAGATGGGCGACTCCGAGTGTATGGTCAAAACGGGTATGAACAGCCCCAGGATAAACCAGCGAGGCCATGGCAAGTTGACGGATGCCGCGCAACCGTTGGATTGGTATCGAATCAATGAGGTCACGCTCCTTGTCGCCAAACGACATGAAGCCGTGAACCGAGTCTCTTATTCTGATTTCTGCCATTAACTACTCGATGCTGATGTCAACAGTGGTGCAGTATATCGTGCGCGGGGGGGGCGGCCAACAAAATATCGTCCCAGTTGTGTCGCAGCGTTTCACCATCCTTGCGCGCTGCTTATTCTTGTCGTAGGCTTCGCAGGGTCACTGAAGGAGCAAGTAAGCGAGTACTAAGCGGGCGCGGCGTGTCAACGGGGTCGGAGTTAGACATACGACATTACAGATCTAGGCATCGGGGATGCAGCGATGTCTTCTTTTGAAAACAGCCAGGTCGGAACTGCACGTGGCGGGCACTGGGAACGAGTCCGGACACTGGACAGTGAACACAACGACCGAACACGCGACAGTCAGATCCTGTCGCATGTCAATCGCCGCCACCCCAACGCCTGCCCACCACCCAAACATTCGCTACCCTCTGCGACCCGCCGTGAGCCTGTCGAACGGCTCCGCGCTCTGCGCAAGAAATCTCCCTCTCAATCTGCGTCAATCTGCGAAATCAGCGGCCAACCCGCCTCCACCTTCGCGTTCCCTCGCGCCCTTGACGTTTATCCGAGCCAAGAAGACGCCGTATGAGCATTGTGTTTGATTACGAGGACTAACCGACTACTTTGGAACCGGCGTTTCCAATTGGCATCGGCCGCGGGGAACGGTAGGATTCACTCCTACCTGCGCATGGCCGGCCGGCGCGTTTGCCGGCCGGCGAAACCCCGGGGCTTTTGAGCAATGGCTGTGCGATTCATCCTGCAACTCGGATTGCTCATCCTGGCCGCCCGGCTGGGCAGCGCACTGTTCCGCCGCTGGAAGCTGTCGACTTCGCTGGGGAGCCTGGCGGCCGGCATCCTGATCGGGCCGCACGTGCTGGGGGGGCTGCTCGGGTCGGCGGCGCTGTTCGGCGCGGGTGCGGGAGGGATGGCCTTACCGGACGGCCTGTCCGGGGTGGTCACGCTGGCGATGCTGGTGCTGCTGTTCCTGATCGGTCTGGAGACCGATGTCCGGCTGCTGCGCCGCCATTCGCTGGCCGCCGCGCTGGTGGGGCTGGGCGGAACGGTCGCCGCGCTGGCGGCCGGCGGCGCCGTGACGATGCTGTTTGCGCCGTCGCTGTGCGGCCACGCCGTGCCGGGGTGGGCGCCGGCGACGCTCTTTGGCGCCATTGCCGTGGCCGCCTCCTCGGTGAGCCTCATTGCCCTCACGCTTGCCGGCCAGCGCCGGATGGAGTCTCCCGAGGGGCGCGTGGCGCTGTCCGGCGCGGCGATCGACAACCTGCTGGCGGTGCTGCTGCTGTCGGCGGTCACGGGGATGGCCTTGTCCGGCAGGGAGCCCACGCCGCTGCTGGCGGCGCAAATGCTGCTCAAGACGCTGGCGGCGGGCGCGGTGGCCGGGGTGGTGGCTGTGGCAATCGCGCGGGCAGGGAACCGCATGGCGGCGGCGGGCAGCGACGCCAACAGCCCGGCGGTCTACTGCGTGGCGCTGGCGCTGCTGGCCGGCGGCGTGTTCGCGTTCCTGGAGCTCTCGCCCTTCATGGGCGCCTACGTGGTGGGGCTGGCCTTTTCCGCCGCGGAGATCCGTCACCAGGTTCAGGAGCGCCTGGAGTTCGTGCACGCGGCGCTTGTTCCTCCCTGCTTTGCGCTGGTGGGCACGGCCGTGGACCCGTCTCTGCTGATCCAGCCCGGCGTGATGCTGTTTGTCCTGTCCTTCACCGGGATCGTGCTGCTGGCCAAGGGGCTCGGCTCCGGGCTGCCGGCGCGGCTGGCCGGCCTGAATCCGGTCGGCTGCCTGCGCGTCGGCGTGGCCATGCTGCCGCGCGGCGAGATGGCGCTGGCCGTGGTGGTGGCGGCGCTGGCCGCGGGCCTGCTTTCCCCCGAGCTGCTGGCGGCCGTGGTGGTGCTGTTCGTCGTGGCAGGTGTGCTGTCTCCGGTGCTGCTGGAGCAGGTGTTCGCGAACGGCGGCGCCGGCACGCGCAGCGGATTCCCGTCCTCGGCGGATGTGCGGGTCACGTTTACGTTCCCGTCGCACAGCGCCGCCGAACTGGTGATGAGCCGCCTGATCGAGCTGTTTGAGGACGAGGGGTACTACATCAACCTCCTGCACCGCCGCGAACACCTGTACCAGTTCACGCGCGATGCGAGCGCGTTCAGCGTACAGAACCCCGGCCTGCTGATCGTCTTTACCTGTCTGGCGCAGGACCGCGACCTCATCAACACCGCCATGCTGGAGGTGGCGGCCGGCATGGAGCAGAGCCTGTGCGAGCTGCGCAAGCCGCTGGACGCCGCCATGCTGCGCCAGCGGCTGCAGGCTGACCCGGGGGGCGGGGCGCGCGAGGCAGACCCGGCGGCGATGGCCGTGCTGCGCGGCGCGCTCGTGGCTGGCGCCATGCAGCCCAGGCTGCAGGCGACGGACAAGGCCGGCATCATCGCGGAGCTGGTGGATCTGCTGCGCGCCAGCGGCCTGGTGCGCGATCCGGACGTTGCGGCGCGGGCGGTGCTGGAGCGTGAACAGGGGCTTGCCTCCGGCCTCCAGCATGGCATCGCCATTCCCCATGCCCGCACCGATGCCGTGGACCGGCTGGTGTGCGCGGTGGGGCTGAAGCCCGAGGGCGTGGCGTTCGACGCCCTGGATGGAAGGCCTGCCCGCATCATCGTGCTCATGCTGGCGCCGCAGCACGCCGCCGCACCCCAGCTGCAGTTTCTCGCCGCCGTGGGCCAGGCGCTCAATGACCAGGGGCGCGCCGCGCTGCTGGCGTGCGACACCCCCGACGACATGTGCGCCGTGCTGAGCGGTGCGCCGCGCCGCGGGCGCCAGGCTTCGGCGCTGGCCTCCCTTGCCTGGCAGAGCATCTCGCTCGACCTCCGGGCGCACACCAAGGAGGAGGCGCTCGACCAGCTCATCGCCCTCTGCGCGCGCAGCGGCGCGGTGGTGGCGCCGGACGAGGCGCGAGCGGCCATCTTTGCCCGGGAACAGAAGTCGGTCACCATCATTGAAAATGGCGTGGCCCTGCCGCACGCCCGCACCCCGGCGGCAAACCGCATGGTCTGCGCCTTCGGTATCAGCCGTGCCGGCGTGGCCTTCGATGCGACCGACGACCAGCCGGCGCATTTTCTTGCCATGGTTCTGGCGCCCCCTTCTGAGACAACGGAATACACCCGGCTGATCGGTGCGCTGGCGCGCGCGCTGGACACGGACGGCCGGCAGGCGCTGTTGGCGGCCAGGTCCAGCCAGGAAGCGCTGGCCATCCTGACGGCGCGCGGGGAGAGATTTCGCTGAAGCCAGATTTCGCTGCCGCGAAATCTGTTCGCCTCTGGCTGAAGAAAACGCCGCTTGCGCCAGGGGTGACTTTCGGGGATACTGACAAAATATTGATTTTTGTCACACAAGGAGAAGTTTGCCATGGCATGGTTTGAAAAGCCGGTCACGCCGCCGGTGCGGGCCACGACAGAGGTCCTCTGGGCCGTGTGTCCCGCCTGCAAGGCGTATGTCCCGCGCGAGGAGTGGAACGCGGCGCTGCGCGTCTGCCCCCGCTGCAGCTACCACGACCGCCTCACCTGTCGCGAGCGCATTGACCTGGTGACGGACGCCGGCTCCTTTAAGGAGCTGAACGCCAAGGTCTCGTTCGCCGATCCGCTCAAGTTTGAGGACGCCAGCGGCCCGTACGCCGCCAAGGCCAGGGCCACGGTCGCCAAGACGGGGCTCGGCGAAGCCATCATCACCGGAACCGCCGCGATCGACAGCATGGCCGTGGTTCTCGGTGTAATGGACTTCCGCTTCATGGGCGGCAGCCTGGGCAGCGGCACCGGCGACCGCATCCTGCTGGCTGCCGAGGAGGCGCTGGCCGCGCGCCGGCCGTTCATTATCTTTTCCGCCTCCGGCGGCGCGCGCATGCACGAGGGGATCGTCTCGCTCATGCAGATGGCCCGCACCTGTGCGGCGATCGCCAGGCTGCAGGAGGCTGGAATTCCGTACCTCTCGGTGCTGACCGATCCCACCACCGGCGGCGTCTCCGCCAGCTATGCCATGGTTGGCGACATCAACATCTCCGAGCCCAAGGCGCTGATCGGATTCGCCGGCCGGCGCGTGATTGAGCAGACCATCAAGCAGAAACTGCCGGACGATTTCCAGACCGCCGAGTACGTGCTGGAGCACGGCTTTATTGATCACATCGTCGAGCGCAAGGCCATGAAGGCGTTCCTGGCCAATGTGCTGCGATATGCAGGGGTGTAATGTTGAAGGGTTCGGGGTTCAGGGTTCAGGCAAGAAGAACCTTGCGCGTCGTGCCCAGCATAAGATCATGAACCCTGAACCCTGAACCCTGAACCTTTAACCCTGAACCCTCTTCTCCCGGGAGTCCACCATGAGCGACATTGACTTCACCCAGCCTCTCACCCCCTGGCAGATCGTGCAGGTTGCGCGCATGTCCGGCCGCCCGCTGATCGCCGATTACATTGCCGGCATGTGCAGCGATTTTGTGGAGCTGCATGGCGACCGCGCCTTTGGCGACGACCGCGGCCTGATCGGCGGCTTTGCCACAATTGGCGGCGAGCGCGTCATGCTGATCGGCCACCAGAAGGGGAAGAACGTCGAGGACAACATCAAGGCCAACTTCGGCATGGCCAACCCCGAGGGGTATCGCAAGGCCATGCGCCTGATGAAGCTGGCCGAGAAGTACCACCTTCCCGTGGTGGCGCTCGTGGACACCCCCGGCGCGTATCCGGGGCTTGAGGCCGAGGCGCGCGGCCAGGCCGAGGCCATTGCCAAAAACCTGACCGTGATGGCCACGCTGCGCACGCCGTACGTCATCGTGGTCACAGGCGAAGGCGGCAGCGGCGGCGCGCTCGGCATTGCCGTCGGCGACGTGGTGCTGATGCTGCAGTACGCGGTGTACTCGGTGATTTCCCCCGAGGGGTGCGCCTCGATCCTGTGGCGCGACGGCAAGAAGGCGCCCGAGGCGGCCGAAGCCATGAAGATCACGGCGGATTCGCTGCTGAAGCTCGGCATCATCGATGAAATTCTCCCTGAGCCTGCCGGCGCGGCGCACAGCGATCCGCGCGCCATGGTCAATACGGTGAAGGCGGCTGTCCTGAAGCAGGTGAAGGAATTGAAGCAGCTCCCGGTCGACGAGCTTACCGCGCGGCGCTATGCCAAGCTGCGCCGCATGGGCAGCGCGTCGCTGTAAATTTCGCCGGCGCGAAATTTATCCGAAAAGGGCGGTTGTGTTATGGCAGCGGGTGGTTTTTTCCAGCGCTTGTTTGAGCGCAATCGCGCCGTTTCGCCGCCACCGGCGCACCTGCCGGGCCCGGCTCCGGTTGCGCCTGTCAAGCCGGCAGCGGTAGTTTCGCCGGATGTGGCGAGTCCTGCGGCCCCGTCCGTCTCGCCCGTCGTCGCCCCTGCGGCAAAGCCGGCCGAGGCTGCCGCACCCGCCCGGAACATGGAGTTTTCCCGCGCCCTGGAGGAGCTCCGCTCCATCCGCGCGGCGCTGGCCGAGGATGAGCCGACCCTGTCCGTCCCCTGCGACGCCGTTCTGCGGCGCCTGCCTGCGGAGCTGCGCGGCCCGGCCTGGCGTGCCGATTCGTTTCCCGACGCGGAGCTGAAGGTTCCGCGCAAGGAGCTGCTGGCGCAGCTGGGCGCTGGCCGCGTGCTCCTGCCGTTGTCGCAATTCATGGTGGACCTTCCCGCCGGCTGGCTGATCGAGCACGCGCCGCACCAAACGCCTGTGGAACTGGATTTGTCGCGGGTGGTGCCGCTCATGCCGCGCGACTGGATGCAGCCGAAGGCCAGGCCCCGCGAGGTGGCGGCGGAAATCGGCTCGATGCCGGACTTCTTCGTGGCCAAGCGTACGGCGGTGCCGGCCGCTGCGGTGCCGCCTGCGGTTCCGCCTGCGCCTGCTGCCGCGGTTCCGCCTGCGGTTGCGCCCGAGGCAGCGGTTGTGGTCCCGCCAGCCCGGGAGATGACGCCGCCGGTGCCGTCGGCCCCGCCAGTCCTGCCGGCTGTCATGTCCGTGGACCGGCCGCCGGCTTCGCCGGCCGAGGAGCTTCCGGAAACTCCGGAATTTGCGCCGCGCGTCATCGAGGAACCGGCTGCCGTGGAGGAGAACGCCGCGCCGGCGTCCGGCGTCTCCACCTGGGATGGCCGCGACGTGCGTGCGGATGCGGGGCCCAGCGCCATCGACGTCAACCGGGCCGCGCTCGAGGACCTGCTCCGGCTGCCCGGTGTCGGCCCCCATGTGGCGGAGGCCATCCTGGCCCACCGGCGGACACACGGCGCGTTTGCCAGCGTGTTCGACCTGGCAGGCGTGGAAGGCGTGGGCCCGAAGCTGTTCCGCAAGATGACCGGCCTGTCGCTCGCGACCCGGCAGGACCGGCATGAAGTGCTCAACGCGGCACTGGGGCTGGAGCCGGATGCGCGGCCGTCACTCGCCGTGATTGCGCAGCGATTCTCGGCGCGTCTGGATGGTGCGGGCGTGGTGCTGAGCACGCTGGACGGCATGCCGCTGGCCTCCAGCCAGCAGGTGGCTGACGACGCCGTGCGGTACGCGGCGATCGTGCCGCAGATGTTCCGCCGCACGCGCCGATACTTCCGCCAGCTGCTGGAGACGGAGGTGCACTGCATGGTCATCCCCACCTCCCGGCCGATGGTGCTGCTTGTGGATGCCAATGCCCTGTTCCTTGTCGTGACGCTCAAGCCGGAGCAGGACGTCACGACGATCATGAACGCGACGCTCGGCGTGGCGCAGGAGCTGCACTGGCTGCTCGACTGCCGCGCCGTGGTCTCCTAGGAACCTGTCGGATTTAGGCTTTGGATCGATCCGGCACCTTCTGCCGACAGGTTCCTAGTTGGGCCACCCGCTGCCAGCGGGTGGCGAAGACTCAATTACAGACAGAAAAATTGTTCCGGCTTCTTTTGTTTGCGTATTACACTGTTTTCCGGCGCTTGGCGGTTGCGTCCCCAAAACTAGCAGCTTTGTCGGCACAAAATTTGTGATGACACAGCGCTAAATCCGACAAGCTGCTAGACAGGAATGTACTCCTTTGCCTGGCGGGTGTAATCGAGTAGAATCAACCGTACAAAACCATGA
>JBAWXQ010000088.1:0-10980 GCA_037144015.1 bacterium | reverse complement strand
GGCGTCCATGCAAGCTTTTGCAAGCTTTGCCGGAATCGATCCGGTCAAATGACGCCACCATCCGGATCAGACCGTGCTCAAATGTTCCACAAATATTCCGTATCCGCGCGGCAACGGCCCGCCGTGCCGCTTAACCGCGGACCTTGCGCCAGGCGTGCCGTCGCCGTCTCCCTGATTGCGGCAAGCGCGCAGGCGCAGACTGTTCCCGGCCGGTCATCGAATCTGCTTTGAAGGCATGACATGCAAGCCGCAATGATGGCGCCTGCAGCAGCGGAGCAGATCCTCATCCCGGGACTGCGGCAGGATCTGCAGTTGCTGCCCGGCGAAACTCAAGCCGATGGCGTGCCGTCCTGGCGCATACACGATCCGGTGCGCAATCGCTTTTTCGACATCGGCTGGATCGAGTTCGAACTGCTGCAACGCTGGCGCGAGGGCATGAGGGCGGAGGATTTGATCGCCGAAGTCGGCGCCACGACGCCGCTGATGCCGACCAGGGAGGAACTCGACGCAACCGTTCTGTTCCTCGATCAGCATCAGTTGCTGGCGCCCTCGTCGGTTGCCAGGCGCGATGTCCTGCTGCGCCGCCGCGCCGCGAAAAAGCTGCCGCTGTGGAAACAACTGCTGCACCACTACCTGTTTTTCCGCGTCCCGCTGTTGCGCCCGGACGCCTGGCTGGAACGCGCTGCGCCATTCCTGGCCTGGATTTTCGGCCGACCCTTCCTTTATGCGACAGTCGGCGCCGGCTTCCTCGGCCTGTTTCTCGCGGGCCGGCAAAGCGAGGCGCTGGGAACGGCTCTCGGCTATTTCTTCAATCTCGAAGGATTGGCCTTCTATGCCATCGCCACGGCGGCCGCCAAAGTGGCGCACGAACTCGGTCACGCGCTCGCCGCCAAGCGGCGCGGGCTGCGCATCCCCACGGTCGGCGTGGCCTTCCTGGTCATGATGCCCGTGCTCTACACCGATACCAGCGAATCATGGAAGCTCACCCGTCGCGCCGATCGCTTTGCCGTCGCCGGCGCCGGCATTGCCTTCGAGCTGATGCTGGCGGCATGGACCACGCTGGCCTGGGCGCTGACGCCGGACGGCGCGCTGCGCAGCGCCTTCTTCCTGCTCGCCACCACCACCTGGACCTGGACGCTTGCCATCAATACCAGTCCCTTCATGCGCTTTGACGGCTACTTTCTGATGTCCGATCTGGTCGGCCTGCCCAACCTGCATGAACGCAGCTTCGCCCTGGCGCGGCGGCAGTTGCGCAGCACCTTCCTCGGCTACCTCGGCGCCGACCCCGAACCGGGGCTGTCGCCGAACACGCAAGGCCTGATGATCCTGTTCGCGCTGGCCACCGCGATTTACCGTCTGGTGCTGTTTCTCGGCATCGCCCTGCTGGTCTTCAACCTGTTTTTCAAGCTTCTCGGGATTTTCCTCATGGCTGTCGAAATCGGCTGGTTCGTGGTTCTTCCGGTGAGCCGGGAAATGATGTCAATCTGGCGCGAGAAGGCGTATTGGCGGCTGCGGCCGCTGCCGCTGGCAGGCCTGCTTGCGCTGGCGGCCCTGCTGCTGTGGCTGCTGCCCGTCGGCCGCGAGGTCTCGGCACCGGCGCTGGCACGCGCCGCGCATGACTCGGCCATATTCGCGCCGGGGTCGGCGCGGGTCGTCGAGGTGCCGGTGGTGGCGGGTCAGGAGGTGCGGCGCGGCGATGTTCTGCTGCGCCTCGCGTCGCCGGAATTGTCCAGCCGCCTGGAGCGGGCGCATATGCGCGCCGAAGGTTTTTCGATCGAACTGGCGCGGACCTCGGCCAGCGGCGCCCAGTTGGAGCGGCGCCTGGTCATCGAGGAGCAACTGGGCGAGGCGCTGGCCGACGAAATCGGCGCGCGCGCCGAGATGGCGGCACTGACGCTGGTCGCGCCGCATGACGGCCGCGTTCGCGACCTGCCTGCCGACCTGGTCAGCGGACGCTGGATCAACGTCAGGCATCCGCTGCTGCGCGTCGTGGATCACCGCGCAGGCGACATCGATGCCTATCTCGGAGAGAGCCAGATCGGTGCCGTGACCGTCGGACAGACCGTGTACTTTTACCCCGACGCGCCCCACTGGCCGGTGATGCAAGCCACCGTGGCGGAAGTCGATGCCGCCGCCGGGCATGCCATTCCCCACCCGCTGCTGGCCTCGCTGCACGGTGGCGGCATCGCCGCCACCCAGCCCGCCAGGGACGTGCTGGTTGCCCACGAAACCATCTACCGCGTCAGGATGCGCATGGCCGCCGGCGAACCCGGGTTTGCGCAGGTGGTGCGCGGCACGGTGCGCATCCAGACCGACTGGCTGTCGATCGGCAGGGCGGGATTCGCCCACGTCGCCTCGGTGCTGGTGCGCGAAAGCGGGTTTTAGAGCCCCAGTGCGTAGCGCATGGCCCGCAGCGGCCTGCGCATCAGGTAGTAGATCAGCGGCACCCGGTCTGCGTAGATTTTTGCCATACCCTTGAGCCCGAGGCGCGGCGGCACTTCGCCCGCGGCAAAGGCCGCCTTGACGATATAGGCGGGATGCCCTTCGCCGGACATGCCCGTTTCATAGGAGGCCTGCACCACCGAGGCGGAATAGGACGCCAGCGGTGAAATGTTCAGATACATGGTCACGTCCGCGCCGGAATCGAGCGCAATGGCATCATCCGGAGAGACGTAAATCGTCAGGACCACGTGCGACGGATCGGCCACCGTCATGATGCGTTCGCCGACCTGCACCGGTTTGCCCCGCCATTCCTCGGCATCGGCGAACAGCGCGATGCCGTCGGCCGGCGCTGTCAGTTTGAGGCGGGCCAGCAGTTCGGTCAGATAGACCACCTCGGCGCTGCGCTCGCGCACCCTCGAATCGAGCAGCTGCAGGTCCGACTTGGAGGCATCGTCGGCGAAGGCCTTGCCCGCGCTGCGCGTCAGGTCGGCGCGCGCCACGTCGAGCGTCTTTTGCGCCACCAACAGGCGATTCCGCGTTGCCGTGTCGTCGATCTCGACCAGTGCGGCACCCGCCCGCACCGGCTGGTTCGGCGCCACAAGAACCCGCGCCACGACGCCATCCACCGGCGCCGTCACCGGGTGCGGCTTGAGCGGCGAAACCTCTGCCGCGGCGAGCACCGACAGGCGCACCGGGAACAACAGGACGAGGCCGAGACAGGTCAGCACCAGCGCCCGGGTACGCCAGGAAAACGCCCGCCAGCGCATCGGCGCCAGCGCCGCAATCCGGCGCTGCAAACCCAGTTGTTCGCGCCGCCACGCCCACAGGGCGAACTCGCTCTGCTGGCCAAGCCAGGCCGCCAGCGCCGCTTCATCATCGGAAAATGGCGCATGCCGGCCGAACCAGAGGCCGCCCAGCGCTTCGCCGCCCGGTGACTTGAGCAGCACGACCAGTGCGTGACGCGGAATCCACTCGGCACCGTCGTTCAGCGCCGGCGGAAAATCCGCCTCGGCCAGGATGCGCACCGGCGCCTCGCCACCGACCCCCCGGGCATGATCCGCGGCGCGCGAAAACCACAGCGCAAACGGCGCATTGGAATCTGTTTCGGCGAGGCCCGATGCCGCCGCCAGAACCGGCCGCCCGAGGACGTCCGGCTTCCACAGAAAAGCCTGATCGTAGGCCAACAGGGAAAACGGCTCGTTGACCAGGAGGAATTCGATTTCCTCCAGCGAACGGGCCGTCCGCAGACGGCCCTCATAGCTGAGAAGATCCGCCGCGGTGGGCGAACTCAATTGGGCTTGCCCGCGTCTTCCACGAACACTGCCTGTCCGATCATTCCCGGCAACAGTCCCGTCGTGTCGCCGACGAAGATCGCCTCGAGTTCCAGCGACTGCGAAACCCCATCCACCCGCGCATTCAGCTTGGCCACCTTGGCCGCGTATCTGCGCCCGCTTTCCTTGATGTCGATCGACAAGGGCGAACCCTGCTTGAGGCGCACGGCCAGCGCCGAAGGCACGTGCACGGCGGCCTTCAGCCGGGCGGTGGCAACGATCTCCATCACCGGCTGGTTCGGCGCGACGTTCTCCGCCTGCCTGGCCTTCAAACGCACAACGCGACCGGCATAAGGCGCGCGGATGGTACAGAAGGACATCTGCGCTTCCTGCTGCTTGACCTGGCTCCTGGCCCGTTCGCCGGCCGCCGCGGCCAGCGTCACTTCAAGATCACCGGCTGCGCCCAGGCCCTGCAGCCTCAGTTTGGCGAGATGCGTTTCGCGGGCGCCGAGATATTCGGCATTCAGGGCATCGAGCCTGGCCCTCGGCTCGGCGCAGTCAAACTCGACCAGGACGGCCCGCTCGGGAAAACCGTCGCCGATAGCGAAGCGGATCCGGTTGATTTTTCCCGCCATCTGCGCGGAAAGCGTCGCTTCATTGTCCGCCATCACCAGGGCCGACATTTCCATGCCGGCTTCCGGCTTCGGCGCAGCGCCGCGCACAGCTGCCGGTGCCGGTGCCGCGGGCGGAACGGCGGCGGGAACGGCAGCCGGGGCCGCTACGGGTGTAGCAGCAGCGACTGCGGCGGGTGCTGTTGCACGCACCGGCGGACGGGCCGCCGGACGGACCTTGGGACGAACCGGTGCAGGTGCGGCGACCGGTGCCACCTCCGGTGCCGGTGCGGGGACAGGTGCCGCCGCCGCTGCGGCTGCGACTGCAGGTGCTGCTTCGGCCGCGGGTGCCGGAGCCGCAGCCCGAACCGCAGCCCGAACCGCCGCGGCGGCTGCAACGTTGGCATCGGCGACGACCGAACCGGGGACGCGCGGCCACGCCACGGTTCTTGGCATGGGATCAGCGGGGGTTTCGCTGCCGGCCGTGACGGCCTGCTGCGCCTGCGCAAAACCAACGGAGAGCGAGATGATGGCGGCAAGAAACACGCTTGCAAACGCCGGCGCACGGGACATGGTGGGAATCATCGTGGAATTATTCACCGGGGTTGGTTGTTTTCGCCGCGCTCGGCGGCTTCTGCCATGGCGGCGAAGACATCGATCTTGAGGCTTATGGCATAAACGCCGAGGATATTGGCCGACGGCACCTTTTCCGCATCAACGGCCGGTTTCGGCTTCGCCTGCAAGCGGCTTTCGCCGGCCAGGCCGGACTTGGCGAGATGCTGACGGACCGGATCGATGACGCGGTAGCCGGCGCCCTCACCAAGTGCATGCCACTGTTCGGCGGTCACCGGAGTCATCAGCATGCTTTGCTGCTGCCCCTCGAAAAGCACTGCGCCGGTGCGGTCCACAAGCTTGAGCTTCATGGTCGCCGGCTGGCCGGAAACTCCAGGCGGCAGGAGCGTGACGCGGGATTCGATGCGATAGAGCGCCGTCTGATCGCCGTCGAAGGTGGCCAGCTTCGACAGCCGGAGAATGCGCTGCAAGGAACTGGTGAATGCGGTGGCATCCTCCTGCGCCAAGCCCTCGACCCGCATCACCGCCACGGGAATCTGGACCGCTGCCGGCTTCGGCGTGAAGCTGGCGTCTTCCCAGCCGCGGATCCTGGTCGCCAGCGCCGCGGCAAGGGCTTCGGGGGCATGGGTCTCGACGTTCAGCGGCAGACTGTCCATGCCAATGGAATTATAGAGCCGGCCGACGGCGCCCTGCAGGTTGGCGTACACGAGGTCACGGTTGATCCTCGAGATCATGCCGCGCGCCTTGGCGCGGATCAGTTCGAGTTCGGTCTCGAGGCCGACCTGCTTCGAGGCATTGAGGTAGCCGACGATGCGCATGTCATCATTTACGGCATCGTCCCAGATCTCGAATTCCTGCGTCAGCAGGCGGTAGCGCACGGCGGCTATGCGGGTCTGGCCCAGCACCCCCGCCGTCAGCGCCAGGCGCCGCGTCTCGTCCACCCGGGCCGCCGTCCGGTTGGCCTCCGTCAGGCCCGGCAGCGACACCAGCTTGATGAGATTCCACGACAGGTTCAGGCCGGCCGAGGACCAGCGGTTATTCACCAGATACTTGTTCGAGTCGTAGTTGGTGCCGCTATCGAAAGCCAGCGAAGGCAGCACCGACAGCAACTGCCGGGTCCCCTCGACGTCGGTAATGCGTGCGCGGTAGCCCTCCTCGCGCAACTCCGGACGGTTTTCCACTGCAAGCTGTTCCAGCGTTTCGATATTCGCCGTCAGATCCGGCGGATGCGGATCGTCGATCTGCGGCATCGCCACGGAATAGTCGAGACCGGGCCGCAGATTGAGCAGCTGCGCCAGATCCAGCTTTGCCTGCGCCAGCTCCTGCCGGCGCATCGATATCTGCTGTTCGAGATCGAGCAGCGAGCGCTTGTACGCCACGATCTGCAGCGGCGGCAGGAGTTTGCGCGTTTCGATCAACTTGGCGCGCGCCGCCGCCTGGCCGACCTCGCCCAAAAGGGTGTCGGCTTCCGGCAGCAGCCGTTGCGCGGCCTCGACCCGCCACCAGGAACTGCGGACATCCTGAATCAGGTTCTGCACCGCCTTGCGCCGGCGCTCCTCGGCGATCATCGACTGGTCGGCAAGTTGTTTGGCGCGCAGGTAGGAAAGCCCGAAATCAAGCACGTTCCACGAGAAAGTGAGGCTGTCGTAATTGTGGTTGCGTTCCGACGCCGCCGACGGCGTGGCCGAAATCGAACCCGAGGGCGTGTAGCCGAGACCGAAGGCGTCGTTGTTGCGCGTCGAGTAGCCGGCGGCCGTCGTCAGCCTCGGCAGCAGATCATAGTTGGCCAGCTGCGTCTGGCCCAGCGCCGCGGCCTCCTCCATCAGGCGCGTGCGGTAGTCCATGTTGTACTTGAGCGCACGGGCGATGGCATCATGCAGCGACAACGGCGCCTTGATGGCGTCCTGGTCGTCGAACAGGCGCCGCTGGTCTTCGGCCGCACGCTTCAGGTGGGCGTCTTCGCTGATGGCAACCGGCTTGACGGCACAGCCCGAAACCGCGAATGCGGCGCCGATGGCGAAAACTACGGCCAATCCTGATCGCCACGGTGAGCAAATCGTCATATTCATGTTGTTTTCTGCATTGAAATCGCGTTATCCCGGCAAACGGCGGGTATGGCCGGCGCGCATGTCAGCGTATTGCCTCGACAGGATACGCTCAACCAGCGGATCGCGCTTCGACAGCTTGAGCTGGTCAGAGAACGGCACGGTGCCGCGCTTTGCCGGCGGCAGCTTCTCGGCAGCGACGCGGATGACCATGTCGTCGGGCAGATTCTGCTCCCCTCGCTCCACCCCCGGTCCGGGAGCCGTCTGCACGGCCTTGCCGTCGATCTGTACGCGGAAGTTGGAGGAGACCTCGCGACCCTTGTCGTCGCGTGCCGTCACCTTGACATCGATGACGCCGCGGGCGCTGGCGGGCGGGCGGCCGCTGAAAGTGCCGGAGGTCGGATCAAAGTCCAGCCACTCGGGCAGCGGCGAGCCGTCGGACAGCGACGCCTCGAGCTGGACGATGGCCGCAGTGTTGGTGTGGCCGAAGGCATCCTTCGGCACCCGGTAGTCGATCGCCTGGCCGACCTCGGTCGCGGTGTTCTTGATGCCGTTGAACACGAACAGCCGCTCGCCGCCCTTCTGCTGATCCTGCACCGTGGACAGCTTCACCGAATCGCCCTGTCCCCGCTCCACCGGGAAGCCGCGGTCGGTCGATTCCAGCCGGCGCGATTCGCCGCCGGAACTCTCGACAACCGCACCACTCTGCCCCGCGCTGGTGGCGATGCGCAAGACCGTGGTACCTGCCCGCGCATCGATCGCATTGCCCGGCACTGCCGCACCCGGCGTGGCACTGCCATCGACCGCGGCGGCAAGCCGGGTCGCCGCCGGGAGCGAAGCCGGACTGACGGCTGCCCGCGCGATGGCGGGGACCGCAACGGCCATCGTCGTCGCCGGCGCAGCCGCAACCGGCACGCTGACGCCGGCGACGGTGAAGCTCAGCGTGGCGCTGCTCCTGGCTCCGGCGGCGTCCTGCACCGTGTAGCTGAATGAATCGGTGGCCGTATCGCCGAACCACAAAGCCTTGCCCGCCTCGCCGTCGGCGACATAGGCGTAGCTGCCGTCGGCATTCAGCGTCAGCCTGCCGTAGCTGCTGCTGAAGCTGCCGCGGGAGGATTCGGCCACCACCATGGTCTCGCCATAGCCGCGGCCATCGACGTCGCTATCGTTGGCCAGCACGCCCGTCGCCGCAGTCGCGCTCAGGGTCTCCCCCTGCCTCACCGTGCCGCCATCGGCGACGGCCAGCGGGGTGTCGTTGGCGCCGTGGATGCGCACTGTCAGCGTCGCCGTGCTGCCGGCACCGGCGCTGTCGCTGATGGTGTAGCTGAAGCTGTCGCTGAGCGTGTCGCCGCTCTGGCGCAGCGCCTGCACCGCCGCGGCGTTGTTGTCGACGCTGTAGCGGTAGCTGCCGTCCGCATTCAGCGTCAGGGTTCCGTAGGCGCCGGCGGTGGCGCCGCCGACCACGCCGGCAGCGGAACCACTGACCGCGCTGACCGCCATGCTGTCGCCGGTGTCGGGATCGGTATCGTTGCTCAACACGTTACCCGTCGGGTTCGCTCCCGCCGTGGCATTGGCGGTGCCGCCCGCCTCCACCGCACTCGCCGCGTCGGCGGCCGCGAGCGGTGCGTCGTTGCTGCCGTTGATGGTGACGGTGACGGTCTGGTCAACGTATGCGCCCTTGTCATCGGTGACCCGCGCCGTGTAGGTCTCGCTGACCGCCTGGCCTGCCTTGAGCGCCTGCGTCGCCACCTTCGCGTTGTCCAGCGTGTAGGTCCAGACGCCGGTGCCGGCGTCGAGCGCCATCGTGCCGTAGCTCGTGCCCGGCGTGCCTTGCAGGCTCCAGGTCCTCGTCGCGCCGATATCGACGTCGCTCGCGCTGAGTGTCCCCGTTGCCGTCGGCGTGCCCGCCAGCACCGCACCCGCGGCATCATTTCCGGCTTCCGTGACACTGCCGGCAATCGCTCCGGCCTCGCTGGTCAGCACCGGCGTGTCGTTCGCTCCGATCACGTCGATCGTGATGGTGCGCGTCGCCGTCGCTCCCCTGGCGTCGGTCACCGTCGCCGTGAAGCTCTCGGTCGGGCTCGCACCCGTCTGCAGTGCGTTGACCGCCGCGGCCTTGACCGCATAGCTGTAGGTGCCGTTCGGGTTGACCGTCAGGTCACCGTAGGTCCCCGTGTGGCTGCCGCTCCAACTCAGGGTCTCGGCCGCATCCACGTCCGTCGCCGACAGCGTCCCCGTCAGGTTCGCATACGTGTCCGTCGCCGCCGTGTCCGTCACCGTGTGGGCGTACGTGCCGCTCACCAGCGGGGCGTCGTTGCTGCCATTGATGGTGATCGTCAGCGTCTGCTCGACATAGGCCCCCTGGTCGTCGGTCACCCGCGCAATGTAGCTCTGCGTCACCACATCGCCTTCACGCAACGCCTGTGTCGCGGCCTTCGTGTTGTCCAGCGTGTAGGTCCAGATGCCCGTGCTGGCGTCGAGCGCCATCGTGCCATAGCTCGTGGCCGGCGTGCCTTGCAGGCTCCACGTCTTCGTTGCGCCGGCATCGACGTCGCTCGCGCTGAGTGTCCCCGTCGCCGTCGGCGTGCCTGCCACGACAGTGCCGTCATCCTGATTCCCCGCTTCCGTCACGCTGCCGGCAATCGCCGCCGCCGCGTTGGTCACCACCGGCGCGTCGTTGCTGCCGGTGATGGTGACCGTCACGGTGGCCGTGGATCTCCCGCCCTTGCCGTCGTTGATGGTGTAGGTGAAGACCTCGCTGCCCGCCGGATGCGCGTTCGCCCCCAGGGCCTGTATGCCCGCCAGGGTGTTGTCGAGCGTGTAGGTGAAGGCGCCATCGCTGCCGATGTTCAGACTGCCGTAGCTGCCGCTGACACCGGTACCGACGGCTGCGTTGCTCAGCGTCGATCCATGCTGGTCGCCGGCAACCACACCCTGAACGGTCAGAACGTCATGATCCTGGTCGCTGTCCTGGCCCGAACCGCTGCCGCTCACCACGTTGCCGCTCACCGTGCTGACGCTCGACGTGGCGAGTCCTTCCAGAACCGTCGTCGTATCGTTGGCGGCCACCGGCGGATGGTTCATGACAATCTGGATGTCGGCGCTTGCCGCCAGCTTGCCGCCCGCGCCCTGGTCCTGCGCACCCGTTGCCGTTCCGGCGCTGCCGCCGTTGGTGATGTTGGTGTTCTGGTCGTCCAGGGTATAGCTCAGCGTGATGCTGGCGTAATTCGGCGTCGAATTTGAATTGCGGTAGGTGACGCCCTGTACCGCCTTGTCCGCCAGCGTCTGCGTGGCGTTGCCGTTGAAGCTCAGCGTCAGCACACCGGCCGCATTGGTATAGCTGCCGATGGTGCTTCCATCGACCTTGAGCACGCCGTTGGCGTCCAGATACAGGCCACTGCCACTGGTGCCCGCAGCGCCGAAGACATCCTCGACCGATGACGTGGTCTGACGCTGGATGGTGAGCATCGCGCCATTCCAGTTGTTGCGCTCGCTGCCCAGTTCCCGATCGCCCAGAGTCACATCCGGGTCGATCACGATGGCCGCCCCGCCCGGCGCGTAGGGGACCGACGAAGTGGCATTCACCGAGCAGGCATCAAGACTGCCGATCACCGGCGCGTCGTTGACCGGGGTCACGCTCACCGTCAGGGTGTAGGCGCTGGCGCTGTAGTCCGTGCCGTCATAAACCTTGAACCCGATCGTCGCGTAGTTCGCACCGTTGGCGTTGATGCCTGCCGTGTAGCGCAGTTTGCCGGCGGTGATGTCGGCCGCGCTGATGGTCTGGTTCAGCGTCACATCCGCCCAGCTCGTGCCGTCGCTGCTGTACTGCAGCGTGCCCAGGCTCTCCAGCGTGGTGATCTGCACCCCTGCGATCGCCGTCGCTTCGACGTCGCTGTAACTGCCAAAGTCGGACAGACTCAGCGCCGTCGCCGTGTCTTCGAGCACCGTCACCGTATCGTTCGTCGATACCGGCGCGTCGTTCGCCGCCGTGACGTTGAAGGTGAGGGTGTTGGCCGACTGATCAAGATCGACCCCGCC
>JBAWXQ010000087.1:0-11168 GCA_037144015.1 bacterium | reverse complement strand
AACCTGCCCGTGCGCGGAGCGCCCGGGCCACCGGCGGACGTACGGTGATCGGTGATCGGTGAGCAGTGATCGGTTGACGACTACGGCGACGAGGCCGACAAGGCGCGCGGGAGGTTGCCGGCGTGCGGCGCGCGGCTACGCCTTCAGGTTCTCGCGGCACCAGGCCAGCCCGGCCTCGAAGACCCTGCGGTTCTGTTCGACCAGGTTGGGCTTCTTGCGCAGGGCGGCATCGCGGGCGTGCAGGATCGCCTCTTCCGGCAACCCGGTGGCGTTCGTGTGCAGCAACGCGGCGAGCATCACCGTATTGGCGGCGCGGCTGCTGCCGCCGGCGGCGGCAAGTTCGGTGGCCGGGATGGAAAGCATGCGCACGTCGGCGCGCGCGGGTGCGCCCGGGCCCAGGATCAGCGAGTCGCACAGCACCAGCCCGCCGGGCTTGACCGTCGGGAGGAACCGCTCCAGCATGGGTCGGGTCAGGCAGACCAGGAGGTCCGGGTGCTCCACATTGGGGGCCCCCACCGGCTGACCGCCGACCACGAGCGCGCAGGAGGCAAACCCGCCGCGCTGCTCAGGCCCATAGGTCGGGTACCAGGTGACAAAGCGCTCGGCGCTGGCGCCGGCCTCGATGACGCTGAGGCCGAGCATGAGGATCCCCTGCCCCCCGGAGCCTGCAAAAATCATGCGCCGTTCGAGCACGGCCGGATCCAGCCGGGGCACCGGAAAGTCCCGCTCGCTGGTCCGGGCAAACAGGTCCTGGAGTGAAACCGGCGGCGGCGGGGGGGGAAGCGGCCCGGCCGAATCGCTTGTGTCGCGGAAGATTCCGAGCGGGAACTCCTTCTCCATCTGTTCCGAGACAAAGCGTGCGGAGGCAAGGGAATCCAGACCCATGACGGTCGGGCAGGGGGAAAGAACTTCCACGTACACGTACCCCTTGCCATCGCGCTGCAGCTCAATGGCCTTGCGGACGATCTTCTTTGTCTGGAGGATGTGCGGCGTATCGGCCACAGAGCAGCGCGCAATGTAAATCGGCGCCTGCAGCTGGTTGATGATCTCGGCAACGCGCAGCGGGTACCCCTCGGTGGCGGCCGCGCGCCCCAGGGGCGACGTCAGCGTGCGCTGGCCGAGGAGCGACGTCGGCGACATCTGTCCGCCGGTCATGCCGTAGGTGCAGTTGTTCACCATGAAGGTGGCCATGCGTTCGCCGCGGTTGGCCGCCTGCACGGCACAATTGAGCCCGATGGCGGCAAGGTCGCCGTCGCCCTGGTAGGCCACTACCAGCGCCTGCGGCATCGTGCGGCTGACCGCGGTGGCCACCGCGGGGGCGCGGCCGTGGGCGGCGCCGATGTTGCCCACGTCCCAATAGTAGTAGCCGAACACGGCGCACCCGATGGGGCTGATGAGGACCGTGCGGTCCTGCACGCCCAGGTCCACCAGCGCCTCGGTGATCAGCTTGTGCAGGATGCCATGGCCGCAGCCGGCGCAGTAGTGCGAAGACCGGGTCGCCGCGCCGGAGCGGTCGAACGTGGGATACATGCCGACTGTGCGTTTGGTGCTCATACAGGGTTGCGCGCGGCCTGCACGACCGTCTCCAGCGGCACCACCATGCCGCCCATGCGGTTCACCAGCTGCACGGCGGGGACCTTCCCCAGGCCGGCAGCGAACTGGCCAATGACATCGTCCCGGAACTGTCCGCAGCTCATCTCCACGACGATCAGCCGGCGGTCTGCCAGGCGGCAGAGCGCTTCCTGGGGAAACGGGTACAGCGTCAGCGGCCGGAACAGGCCGGCGCGGATGCCGCTGGCCCGGAGATCGTCCACAGCCGTGCGGGCCACGCGGCTGGACGTGCCGTAGGCGAGGAAGACGACCTCCGCGTCGTCGGTGCGATAGTTCTCGGCGGCAGCCTCGACCTGCATGGCGACATACTTCCGCTGCAGGTCATTGTTGATGCCTTCCAAAACCGCAATATCGAGAAAGATGGAGGTGTGCAGGTTGCCGCGCGTGGCGGGTGTGCCCTGGACCGCCCAGGCATCGACCCCCTGCGGGCGCGGCAGCTCCGTATCCGGAAGGCGCAGCGCCTCGGTCATCTGCCCCTGGACGGCGTCGGACAGCACAATCACGGGGGTGCGGTACTGGAACGACAGCTGAAAGGCCCGCAGGGTCAGATCGCACAGCTCCTGCACGCTGGCCGGCGCCAGCACCATGGCATGGTAGCTGCCATGCCCCCCGCCCTTCACGGCCTGGTTGTAGTCGGCCTGCTCCGGGTAGACATTGCCAAGGGCGGGACCGGCACGCTGGATGTTCACCACCACGCCCGGCAGGCTTGTGCCGGCCATGTACGAGAGCCCCTCCTGCATCAGGCTCATGCCCGGGCCGGACGTGGCGGTCATGGCCAGCTTGCCGGCGGCGCCGGCACCATAGACCATGTTGATGGAGGCGGTTTCGCATTCCGCCTGGATAAACACGCGGCCGACGGCCGGGAACCATTCGGCCGCCGCGTGCGAGATCTCGCTGGCGGGGGTGATGGGGTAGCCGAAAAAGGCGTCGCATCCGGCATAGAGCGCGCCGACGACCACCGCTTCATTGCCTTTCATCAGTCTGACCATGCGTCATGCATCCTGTCGCTGCCGGAGGGGCGCTGCGGGTTTCACGGCCCGGGCGCCGGCTTGTCCGGAGTTTCCACCACGATCGCGTACGGCTCGGGGCAGTTGTAGAAGCAGATGCCGCACCCGGAACAGCCGCTGCCGGCATACTCCGCCGGCTGGATGCCGCGGTGGTTGATGCCGGCGCGCAACCGCAAAACCTTGCGCGGGCAGGCGGCCACACACCGCCCGCACCCCTTGCACTCCCCGGCATCGATCACCGGATGCGGCTCCGCATCGCCGCCCGTTTTTGCTTTCTTTTCAGACATTGGAAAATCAGGTGTCCCCTACAGGGAACAAGGTAGAATTATGGCATGAGGCGAGCGTCCGCGGCAAGCCCCCGTTCTGCGCGGACCATGGCGCGGATGGCGGCGCGGAGGCGGTCCGTGTCCACGCGCGTGTTACGGCAGAACCCCTCGGGCGTCTGATTGCGCACAGCCAGCACCGGCTTGGGGAAAGCCGCGCAGATCCCCTCGGCCAGTTCCTTCTCGCAGGCGCAGGCCACCACGGCCTGCACGCCGGGCTGGCGGGTCAGGGCGGCGGCGGCGCGGCCGCCGCCGGCCATGTGAAAGCAGGCGCCGGTTTCGTCACGCAGGCGGATCAGCGCGGCCACGTCGCACTGGCCGCACTGGCGGCAGGCGTCCAGGTCCTCGATCACGCCCTGCCCGCACCCCGTGCGCTGCAGGCAACGCGGCAGCAGCACCAGCAGGCGGGCCCGCGGCACGCGCCGGCGCGCATGCCGGACCAGCCAGTTGTTTGCGGCGATCAGCAGTCCACGTGTCGTCATGCAGGCCCGGGCTCCTTTGGGCTTTCCCTCGCTCGGTGACAAGGATATTCTTAACCAAAAGCGCGGGAAAGGTCAATGCGCCTGGCAGCTTGTCGGTCTTAGCCTCTGCGTTTCACAAACTTTGTGCCGACAAAGATGCTCGTTAGGGGAAGCCACCGCCAAGCGCCGGCAACAGGCGAAAGGCCTGCTTACAAGCGGAAGCCATGAGCGACAAGCGCATCATCATCGTGCATCCGCACGGGTTCTGCTCCGGCGTGGCCCGCGCCATCGCCGCGGCGGAAGCCGCGCTGGAGCGCCACCGCGCGCCGATCTACGGGCTGCACGAAATCGTGCACAACGAGCAGGTGACCGGCGGCCTGATGGCGCGCGGCCTGCATGTGGTCGAGCGGCTGGCGGAGGTGCCGCCGGGAGCGGTGGTGCTGCTGTCGGCGCACGGCGTGGCGCCGGCCGTGCGGACCGAGGCGCGCGCGCGGAACCTGCGGCTGATCGACGCCACCTGCCCCTTTGTCGCCAAGGTGCACCGGGAGGTGCTGCGCTTCGTGGCGGACGGCTGCACGGTGGTCTGCATCGGCCACCGCACGCATGCCGAAGTTGTCGGCATCGCCGGCGAGGCGCCGGACCGGGTCGTGGTCGTGGAGAACCTGGCGGAGGCCCGGGAGGTGCAGCCTCCGGACCCGGACCGGGTCGCCGTGGTGTCGCAAACCACGCTCAGCCCGGAAACCGCGGACAGCATCCGGGCGCTGCTGCGGGAGCGCTTTCCGCGGCTGCGCCAGCCGCCGCGCGAGGACATCTGCTATGCCACGCGAAACCGCCAGCAGGCGGTCCGCACCCTGGCGCAGCAGGTGGATCAGGTGCTGGTGCTGGGCTCGGCGAACAGCTCCAACACCCGCCGCCTGGTCGAAACCGCGCAGCAGTCCGGCGGCCGGGCGCACCTGGTTGGCTCGTGCGCCGATTTGGCGCAGATCCCCGTCGAAGAGGCCCGGGTGCTGGGAATCGCCAGCGGCGCGTCCACGCCCGAATCCTTCATTGCCGAGGTGCTGTCGGCGCTGGCGCGGCGCGGGTTTACCGCCGTGGAGCAGTTGCACGCCGTGGCCGAGCACAGCCACGTCTTCCGCCCCCCGGCTCTGGATGCCGCGCACGAAACCTGCTATACATGAGCTGTATCCGCGGTGCCGGTGCACACCGGCGCCGCAACTGAAGACAGGAGATCGCAATGGCCGCAGTTGATGTCTTGCTCCGGTACATGGTTGAGCACAGCGCCAGCGACGTGCACCTGACGTCCAACCTCAAGCCGTACATGCGCATCCACGGTGAAATGCGCGCGATCGAGGAGTTTGAGGGGATGACCAGCGAGGGGATTCTCGCCATGCTCAACGAGATCATGAGCGACCACAACCGCGCCCAGCTCCGCGACGAGTGGGACACCGACTTTGCGCACGAGGTCGCGGGCGTGGGGCGCTTTCGCGTCAACGGCTTCTTCGACATGCGCGGCGCCGGCACGGTGATGCGCCAGATCCCCGAGGTGATTCCCACGATCGAGGAGCTCAACCTGCCCACGGCGCTGCGCAACTTCTGCATGATGTCCAAGGGGCTGGTGGTGGTGACGGGGCCGACCGGCAGCGGCAAGTCCACCACCCTCGCCGCGCTGATCGACACCATCAACAAGACCCGCGCGGAGCACATCATCACCGTCGAGGACCCGATCGAGTTCGTGCACAAGCCGATCAAGTGCCTGATCAACCAGCGGGAGGTGCACCGCGACACCATCTCGTTCGCGCGCGCCCTGCGCGCCGCCCTGCGCGAAGACCCGGACATCGTGCTGGTGGGCGAAATGCGCGACCTGGAAACCATGGAAACCGCGATTGAGACGGCGGAAACCGGCCACCTGGTCTTTGCCACGCTGCACACCAACACCGCGGCCACCACCGTGGACCGCATCATCGACAAGTTCCCCGCCGACCGCCAGAACCAGGTCCGCTCGATGCTGGGCGACGCCCTCAAGGGCGTGGTGGCGCAGACGCTCTGCCGCAAGATCGGCGGCGGCCGCATCGCCTCCTTCGAAGTGCTGCTGGTCAACGTGCCGGTCGCCAACCACATCCGCGAAGCCAAGACCTTCATGATTCCCACCGTCATGCAGACCAGCCGCAGCATGGGCATGCAGACCTTCAGCGACGACCTGTCGCGCCTGGTCCTCAAGGGTAAGATCACGCCGGAAGAGGCCTACATCAAGGCGATCGACAAGGAGGATATCCGCGTGACCATGCAGAACGCGGGGATCCCGATGGACTTCCTGAACGCGGCAGCGGAGCAGGAGCGCGCCGGCCGCTCCGAGCAGGCGCGCACGCTCCTGGAGAACCTGCGCGGCAAGTACGAGGCGGCTCCGGACGACGTCGGCATGCTCAACGACCTGGCCTGGCTGCTGGCCACCTGCCCGTTTGACGAGCTTCGCAACGGCAAGGATGCCGTGCGCCTGGCCGAGCGCGCACGGGACGTCACCCGCGGCCAGGAGCCGGCCGTCCTGGACACGCTGGGCGCGGCCTATGCCGAGCTTGGGAAATTCAGCAAGGCCCTGGAGTGTGCGCGCAAAGCCGCAGCCATGGCCACGGAGCGCAACGACATCGCCTCGGTGGGCGCGCTCAACATGCGCATCCGCGAATACTCGCAGAACCGCCCGCACCGGGACGAATAACCCTGGCAGCCTGCCGGGACAGGCCTTGCGGAGGCACAAACCGTCTGCCGGACAGGCTGCCAGTTTGCAACCCGCGGACAGCGGGTTGCCGCGGGCAGCGGGTTGCGGCGGGTTGCGGGTTGCGGCGGGTTGCGCGGGATTACGGGGCCTTGGCTGCCGGCGCTACCGCAGCGGCGGGCGCAACCACGGCCGGCGCGGCGAGCGGATAGTTCTTTTCGTACAGCACCGACTCGGACGGCAGGCCGGTTTCGCGCGTGGAGGTCTGCGCCTCCACCAGCGTCACGGTGACGAAGATCAGGACTTCCTTCTGGTTTTTCACGCGGCTTTTGTGCTGGAAGAGCCACCGGCCGAGCAGCGGGATGTCGCCCAGGAGCGGCACCTTGCTCTGGATGTCCGCGTCCTCGGTCTGGATCAGGCCGCCGATGGCGGCCGTGCGTCCATCGCTCAGGCTGAACACCGTCTCCACGACCTTCTTCTCAATGATCGGGAAGACGTTTCCATCCGGGGCGACCTTGTCGGTCACCTTGGTGCTCAGCTCCGGCTTGATGGTCACGGTGATGTTGCTGGTGGTGTTGATGCGCGGCGTCACCTCCACGGTGATGCCATAGGTGAAGTACGGTCTTTTATCATCCAGCTCGGACGTAATCACGTCTTCCTGCCCCTGAATCGTGGCGCGCGCGCGCGTGATCTTGATGTTCGGCTCGTCCTGGGCCATCTTGATGGTCGCCTTCTCCTCGTTGGCGACAATGATCTTCGGGTTGGAGACCAGCTTGGTGCCGCTGGACCCTTCCAGCATGCTGAGCACGATGTTGAACTCGCCCGGGGTCAGCACGGCTGACAGGCCGCGCAGGGAGGTCACCTCGCTGGCGTTGCCGCCGAGGGCCGTGGTGGTCGCCTTGTAGATCGGCACGCTGATGTCACCGCTGGGCGTGGTGATGGTCTCATAGTGGTCGAGCTGCGGGACTTCATTGCCGAACTGGTCATAGGTGCGGGTGGTGGTGGTGCTGCGAACCGGGCCGCCGGCGACATTCCGGCTGTAGTTTCCCTGGCCGGTCGCGCGGATCTTGTAGGCGTCGAGCGACTGCCAGTCGATCCCGAGCTTCTTCGAAGTCCCCTCGGTCAGCTGCACAATCTTGGTCTCGATGGCGACCTGGGTGCGGGGGCGGTCGAGCTCCTCGATGATCTTGCGCACGTCGGCGGCCTTCAGCACGGAGGCATTGATGACGATGGTGTTGCCGGCCGCGAACGGCGTGGACGTGCCGTCCTTGCCCAGGATGCCCGTGACCAGCGTGGACACATCCGCCACCTTGGCGTAGCTGAGCTTGATGGTCGTGGAGACGCGCGGATCCTCGCCCGACTTGCGCCCTTCGATCACGAAGATGCCGGATGCTGGCGGCTTCTCGATCAGCTGCAGGCTCTGGCGCTCGAGAATGGATTCGAACGCGGGGCGCCACGGCACATCCTGCAGGTTGGCGGTCACCTGCCCCTGCAGGTTGGTGGTGGCGGCAATGATGTTGGCGCCGGAAATGCGCGTAAACAGCCGCACGACCTCGGCCAGCGGCACATCGTCCAGCGTCAGCGAGATGACCTGCGACGTGTTGGCCGCGGCAGCGACCACGGTCGCATTGGTGGCTACATCCACCGCCGGGGCTGCCAGTTTAACGCCCGGGTCCACAGCAACGGCCGGCGCATCACCCTCGGCAGCCAGCGCCAGGCTGGACGAAACAGCCATTGCCAACGACAGCCATCGCAGGCGCGACGGATTGGTGCATGCATGCGCTTCCATATGCTTCCCCTCTCTCCGGCGGAGTGAATCCGCCAAAAAACACATCAGCAACTTCCAGTCCAACATTCCTATTTCTTCACCGGCGGGGTGGATGGCGTCGAAAGGATCCGCTCAAAGACCGGTCCGCCCTTCAGGGTCATGCTGGCCACCTTCCAGCGGTAGTTTTTGCCGTTGGCCGCCAGGATGACGGTGCCGCCAACCGCAACAAACTTGCCGTTGACGAGCGCCAGGTATTCATTCTGGCCGTTCCGGGCGGGGAGGCGGCTCACGCCCCTGACCGTCTCGCGGAGAACTTTTTCCACGGTGCGCCATTCGGCTTCGCCGATCCGGACCGCGGTCTCGAGGTCGGCCTTTGCGCCCGCCTGTACAGGGCGGACCATGTCAACCGGCCAGAACGGGTCGCGCCGGTTGTCGCGCAGCACAACCTCGGGCGCGGCCGGCGCCGCGGGCGCGGGCACGGACGCGGCCGCAGGCGGCGTCGCCAGTGCCGGAGCGGAGCCCATCGTAAACCTGGACGCAGGCGCTGCGGACGGCGCCGGAAAGCGAAGCACCGGACCGGCGGGCGAAGGCGCTTCACCGGTGGCTGGCGGTGCACCCTCTTCCTCCCCGTGACCCAGCAGAGCCGTCAGCCCGGCCAGCAGCATCAGCACCGGCCGACACCGGCCTGTCTTAGGACCCGTCAGTTGGGTTGCGCGACTCACGGCTGGACCTCCTTGCGCGTGCCGCCGTCAGCGCGGGGAGCCGCCTCGGCCGCCGTGCTGCGCTCGCCAAACACCGGCCATTCCATGCAGATGCGGACCTTGTGCCGGAACACATCCCCGGCGAGACCGATAATTTCCGCATCCGTCACGCAGACGAACTCGTTGGTCTGCTCCAGCGCCTGGACGAAGTCGCGCACCGCTGCGAACGAGCCGACAGCCGAGATCTCCACCAGGTATCGATCGATCACAAAAACCGCGTCCTTCCGGCTGACCGGGACGTCCATGCGGCCGCGCTCGACACACGACTCAAGCTGCAGGTCGCACGCCCTGGCGATGGGCTCGACAACCCCCTGCACACTGACCAGCGTCGACCCCAGCACCGGCCGCATCACAAAGCGGTTCGTCACGATCGCCAGCTCCGCATGCAGCTTGGCCACCTCGGCCCGGGTGGCAGGCAGCCCCCGCAGGTCGGTCGTGGCCTTGCTGATCCGCTGCTGGTAATCGTTCAGCGTGGTCAACCCTTCGGCGCGGACCTGCATCAGGGGGCGGATCAGCAGGTGGATGCAGGCATACAAGACGCCCGCCGAGCCGACGAAGACCGCCAGCGCCCACTGCAGCCGCTGCTTGTCGCGTGCGGAAAGTTTCACTCGAAGCTCCTTGACCGGTACCGGCAGACCAATTCAAAGAACCAGTCGGTGCGCGTCTCGCTGGCCGACACCCGGACGATCTCCTTGCGAAAGCCGTTGTTGGGAACGGTCACCGACTCCACGCGCCCGGTGTAGGACTGCGCCTTCAGGTGCTTGATCAGCTCGTCCACATTCCCCTGCGGGTTGTCGCTGGCAACCTTTCCCGACAGGCGCATCTCGTAGCTGCGGGTCGCGTTGGCACCAACCTTCTGGTTGCCGACAAACTGGTTGATGCGCAGGGCTGTCAGCTGAATATCCTCCGGGACGCCATCCTGCAGCTGCGCCAGTTCATTGCCCAGTGGCAGGCGCGAGCGCCGGCACGCCTCGATCTGCCGGGATGAGGCTCGGAGCCCGTTCAGCTCAACGCGCAGCGACAGCAGCTCCGTGTGCTGGGGCTTCAAGCGCTCCCACGTGGCCCGGGCCACCGTCATCCTTCCCTGCACATCGCGGCTGGCGATGAACAGCATCAAGGTCATCATGAGGATCGTGGCGACGGCGCCGAATGCGCCCAGCCGCAGCACCATCCCCACGCTGACGGGGCTCGCGCTGCGCCGCTCGTCATCCAGCAGTAAATCGACGTGATAGGTCACGAGTCTGCCTCCAGAACGGCCAGCGCCGCACCGACAGCCGTGGCGAACCGGTTTTCCATGCCCTTCACCCGTTCTGAAAGGGCGTCCGGCAGGCAGGGCAGCGTGGCCAGCGGATTCCAGATTTCGGGCGTGATGCCCATGGTCCTGCCGATGTGTTCATTCCAGTGCTTGGAGCCCAGCAGCGCCCCGCACAGGAGAATCTTCTCGATCCGGCAGGAGCGCTTGCGCTCCACAAACTCGCGGGCCAGAACCAGCTGCCGCAGGAACGGCTCAATGGCTGCGGCAATCGGCTGGGAGGCGTCGATCAGGTCGTCTTCGAGCACGCCGGGTACAAGCTCCTCCTCGATGCCGAAGCGTTCCTGCACGGTCTTGACAATGGACTGGCTGCCCATCATGCACTGCCGGTACAGGGCCAGGCGCCCCTTGTAGAAGGCGGCCATATCCGTCACGTCATGCCCGACCTGGACAAAGATCGCGGGCACATCGCCATGGTGCGCCGCCAGCTCGCGGGCAAAGCAGTTCAGAACCGCCGCGCCGCCGGCCTGCAGTGAGCACGGCGCCGGCAGCCCCTGCGGCAGCAGCGAAACCGCCCAGCGGGCCTGCTTTTCCGGCAGCGCCGACGCCAGAACACTCTGCTCGCGCCCCTCGGCAGAGAGCACCTCGTAGCCGATGCGGAAATCCACGCCCTCGGCCAGCCCCAGCAGTTCGTTGAAATTCAGACCGGCCAGGCTCTCCGCGCCACCGGGAACCGAAAGCATGCGGATGGCGGCCTGCGGGGAGGTGACGGCGATGGCCGCATACGGGGCGCGCAACGACTTCGGCAGCAGCAGCGGCGGCGCGTGCACCTCCTCAGCCTCCGGCGCCGGCATGGCCTGACGCGGAAACAGATCAGCACCCACCAGCGTGAACCCCTCGCCGATACGCTTGATCCGCACAACACGCGTCGTGGCGCCGCCCACGTCGAGGCCCACCACATCCGTCGGCGTTCGCTTTCGCGCGAACAAGAATTTTCCTGACAGTGCGTTCACTCAACCTCCCGAACGCGTAGACAACGCACGGTTCGTGCCAGCTGCATCAAATTTCCGGCATCCATCAAGTAAGGGGTACAAAGGTATCCTGCACCGTGTTTCCTGTCAAAAGGAAACTGCACTAGCAGCCTGTCGGACTTAGCCTTGTAAAGACACAAACCGTCTGCCGACCAGGCTGCTAGTTGGGCCACCCGCTGCCAGCGGGTGGCGAAGACGCAGTTACAGACAGAAAAATTGTTCCGGCTGTGTAACTACTCAGGAGGTG
>JBAWXQ010000086.1:0-11283 GCA_037144015.1 bacterium | reverse complement strand
TGCGAAACTATAGCAAAAAGGGTGTGGAGTCGTCAAGTAGAAGAGATTATGAAACGCTCCATGATGCACGAGTTGAGCCGGTTTCAACCGCAGTTCAGGGACCTGGATGGTGACGCCGGCGACATCATGCAGGTTGATCACCGCCTCGTGAGTATCCGCGGTCAATTCCATGAGACGTGAAAAAAGGAGATGACGTCAGACAAATTCAGGCGCTTCCGGGTTTGCGGGGGATTTGTGACTGCTTCATTTAAACGTTGCCGCTGTTCAGGGGTTGCCAACAACCGCGCCGGGGGCTTGTAAGGCCCCCACAAGGCGCGGCTGTTGACAACCCCGGCGGACTGGCGCGTGTTTCACCTGTTTTGCGCCCATCAAAAAAGTCGCTCGACCCGCAGCGCAACAGCTCCCCGGCGGGTTTGCCCTGGCCGCCGGGGGCGGTGCGCAAAACACCCCTTAGCCGCATTTCAAAGCGTGTCAGGCGCAAGCGGGGCTGCTGGGGTCGCCGTTTCGCAAATGGAAGGCGTAGAGCGCAAAACAGGAACGCAACGGGGAACGCACGCGGCAGAGCCGACAGACACCCTCGGCGCGGGGCGTACAGCACCCCGGTTGTAATGCAGTCCTGGAACTCCCGCGCCGATGGCTGCCGTGGCGCGGCTTGGTAATTCGGGCGGATTGGGCGCGATAGACCGGCCCGGCTGCCAGGCGACGCAGGCCGAGTCTGGATACATATCCGCGAGGCCTGCGGCAACACCGCAGACGGGCCGGTATCGCGCGCCCAACTCCGCCCCCAAGCCGCGCCACACACGCGCGCATCAGCAACACCTGTTTGCGCTTTTCTCATCGAGTTGCCGAATTCCAAATATGACACCATATTTTTCGCCAACTTTCACGACCTTGCGCGCCACAAAATGTAGATATCGCGACCTGACCACGAAGCCTTTATGACCCCGAAGCCTTTATTTGTTCCCTTCAGGGCCCCCCGAGGCGAATTTCCTCGTGAACGTGCCGATGTCGGGATCGCACGAGGGGAAATCCGGCCGCCACCTCACTTGGGATTTTCCGCGGCTGTCCACGTCGTTCATCATGACATTCAGCCTGAACGACGCCCATGGTTTCTTCTGCATTTCGTTCACGTAGCCGATGGGGACCGCAATCTCGGCATTGAACCCGGAGGGGGTTTTCACGCAGGCCGCTTTGCAGTCCTTGGGGAGCAAATCCTGCCGATACCAGATCATCCTCCCCTTTTCGCTCGGGCTCAGGTCGAAGAGAAGGTGTGTCTTGAACTGGTGCTGCAGACCCAAGTCCTTTCCACGCCCAGTCTCATCCCTCGCATCAAGAGTGATGGCGACGGCGTCCTGATCCCAAGGGTTTTCGCTTCGGTCAACGAGCAGTTCGTCGTCCCGAAGCTTCACAGCCACATACAGATAGTCCTTGTCATATGCGGTCGCGAACCGGAACGAAGCATCCTCCGGACCTGTCCAATTTTCTCGCCACGTCACCTTTCCCCCAATGTCCGCCTGATACGGCAACTCCTGCCATTCATCAAGATTTCCGTCCACCGTCACCGGAGCTTTCGCAGGAGCGCACGAGTGCTCCGTGTCAGCCAGCAAATCCGCATAGTATTTATATGACAACTCCTTCTTGAAGCCCGGAGGGGTGAAGAACGCCTTCGCCTCAATTGTGACAGGCGGCATTTCCTCAACCGCGACCGGCTTGAGCATTTCAACGGTCAACTCGGCATCTTGGACGGTATGCGGCTTCAGATGGAAAACCATTGTCTCAGGTTGGAGACTCACGATGGCGTTGGCGGCAATGCGCGACTCGATCCGCGCCGGGAAATCGTTGTCGTTCTTGAACTTCATCCGCACGTTATGCCGGCCGGAGATGACGGCTTCCGTGATGACGAGAGGGGACACTGTGACCCCAAAAGCGTTCAGGTATGATGACATTTCTTTCTGGCTCTTCTCGGTGACGACATCTTCATCCAGCACTCCGTCAAGCAGGAGATTGGCGATTACAGGCCCCTTCTGCGTCATCGTGATCCAGACCAACTGGTCCATCTCGCCGAAGTACTCGCCGTTCAAATTGTTGCCGCCGCCGGTGGTGGAGAGGATGAAATGTTTCTGATTGTTGCGCACAGACTTCGTGTACTCATGCCAATGTCCGGAGATCACAGTGTAGTTCCGGCCCTCCAGCGCGGTTTGGATATCTTTCCACCCGCTCGGGCGCGCCTCATCCTCCTTGAACCAGATCGGGTTATGCATGAACACCATGATCCATTTTGCGCTTTTGTCGGCGGCGACCGCATTTTTGAAATACTCTATCTGCGCCTGATCCAGCTTCCCATCCTTGCCTTTCGCCTCGGTGTTCACACACAAGAACAACGTGCTCTTATAAGAAAACGAATAGTAGGATCGCCCGTACCGCTCCTTCCATTTCCGCGCCATGACCGGATTGCTGTAGTCATGGTTGCCCGGTAGATAGAAAAAAGGCGCCTCCAGATTCTTCACGATGCCGGCAAATTCATTCCACTGGCCCTCTATGCCCTTCTCATCCTCAAAATAACCCGTCACCAGATCCCCGACGCACATCACGAACTCGGGCTTCAGCAAATTCAGTTTCCGCACCGCGTCCTCGAACACGCCCGTCCGCAATCCGCCCGTCCGGTCGGCCACCACCGCGAAGCGAAACAAGCCTGGATCTTTTTGAGTCTCCGGCGTTGTCCATGGGTTCACGCCGTCGCCTTTGTCGAAAATAAAACCGTCGAGGGCGGGAGTGGTTGCTGTCTTGTTTTGAGCCATCGCGACCTGGGCGGAAAGAAACCCTGTCCAGCACAAAACCGCAAAGACGGTTTTCATTCGTGTAAGCATATTGCCTCCGTAAAAATGGATATCAACTCAAGGCAGCCAACCGGGCCCGCAGCATCAACCTGGAACCGTAAGTTGAGCCCCACTTTGGCCTTCAACGGCGGTCTCGCCCCCGGCGGACCTGCGGTGAGCGAAGTCGAACCGCTTGCGTCGCCGGCCTGCCCGCCGTAGCCCTGAGCGACAGCGAAAAGGCGAAGGAGGGGGCGAAAATTTCGCAAAAGACCAAGAAACAGAACCGGAATGTGTTCAGCAGAAAAACCTGTGTGAGATGAAGCCCGCAGGACTACACCTCGCGCATATCCTTATTCTCCTCAGGTCAACCCGGCATAGATCTGCTCGGCGATGAAGAGGGCGCCGGCCGGGCCGGGATGGACGGCGTCTTCAGCGAAGACATCTGGCGACAGGTCGTTGAGCAGTTCGCTGACTGCGGCGTGAAGATCGAGAAACCGGCAGCCGTGGCGCAGAGCCGTGGTGTGGGCGGCCTCGACATAGCCGGGGATGGTGGCGAGCACGCGCGCCCGGTAGGAATCGGGGGTCGTGTCGCGACTCGCAAAGAATGGGGAGACCAGCAGGATTTTTGTCTCGGGAAGGGCGGCGAGAGTGAGTGCAACGATCTGATCGTACATGGCGGCGAACTGCTCGCGCGACTGGTGCGGGTTGGTTTCGGGGGCGACGAGCCAGCGGTTGATGTCATTGATGCCAATCGTAACGACGAGCCAGTCCGGGCGATGAGAGAGTACGTGGTCGCTCCAGCGAGCGCGAAGGTCCTCCACCGTGTGCCCGCTAATCCCTCGATTGATGATGCGGACGCGTTTGGCTGGTTCGCGGATGGTGAGCAGGTCAGAGAACATGCGCACGTAGCCGACGCCAAGCGGAACGTCAGCCTGGTTGCGTGCGCAGTCCGTGATGCTGTCGCCGATGAAGAGGAGGGTTTGATTGGATTGGAGGGTGGTGGGCATAGGATTAGTCGTGTCGTTTTGCTAACTCGCTTCACATCGAGACAAGCGAGAAAACCGTTCGGCCTTCGATTTTGCAAGCCTTGTACAATCCCGTGATGCCGATAAGTGAGACTTCTCCATCGGAAGGAATTTCGATGGTGGAAGCGCGCACTTCGCCGGCCTTGATTTCAAGACGGGCGCCGTCCGCCGTCTGAAAATACGTACCGTAGGCACCTGGCAGCAGCACACACCAACGTCCGACAGGGAGCGCACGAGCGGGTGCTATGCGGAGGGTTTCGCCATCATAACTGAGGCCGAGGACGGCGTTGGGGATGGCGAGCGCAGATAATGGACGGAAGTAATGGCCGCCAAATTCCTGATGATCCCAGACCATGCCCCAGCGACGGTGACGCTCATCCACGTTGCGGATGACTTGCTCGGCATTTTCGGAGAGCCCGGCGTAATAAAGCTGGGCGGCGAAGTTGAGCTCCACGCCCGTCCAACAGGTGTTGGCCTGATCCACCCAGCATGCGGGGGCGACAGCGTGCAGGAATGTGTCGCCGGGCCACTGGCAGTTGCGCAGGCCTTGGTCGGTTTTGTAGTTCATCTCAAGAATCGTGTGCAGGGCGGTGTGCGCCTTCACGGGATCTATGATCGGGGGCAGGCCGAGTTGGCGAACGAAACCATCGCCGATGATCTGGTCGGTCAGACAACCGAGGTGGCCGTCTGGATCCTGGGGCTGCGGGTTGGAAGAGAGATTGAAGTACCGTCCGTTCCACGTTGTGAGCTCAAGGGTGGCTCGGCCTTTTTCGTAGAAGTTCGCGTATTCGGAAACAAACGCGTCGTCGCCGAGACGCTTTGCCGCCGTCAGCGCGAGAGAAACGGCGGCCAGCCACTGCGTCACGACATAGGGAGCCACCCCGAACATCGGGAAATTATCGTACGAGCACATGATGCCCTCCATGTCGGGCAGGTGGTCGACGTTCCGGTCGCGTTCGCGCAGGACGTAGGCAAGTGCCCGCTTGGCATGGGACCAGATGCGTGAAAGGTAGTCCGCATCACCGGACCAGAGGGCGCCTCGGAGGGCCATGAAAACGTACTGCCCCGGCATGTCCAAGCGGTGGCCGTCGGCCTCGCCGGGAGAGATGGCCGCGGAATTACAGGAGACGGAGTGAACGACGGATCCATTTGCGTTTTGAAACTTCGTCCAGAGATCAATCGTCATCCGATCGAGCTCGGGGAACAGGAGGCTCGCTGCGATCTGGCCATACATGGCGACATCGGTGGTTGCGATACCTGCAAAGGATTGCGATGGGCTCAGGCCTTCCAGTACGCCAAACATGCGCGTCCGGGTCAGCCACGTGCTGGTGCGCAGCGTGTTGAGTTGGGAATTGACCTGATCGAGAACGAACCCGGGCAACGAGCTGTCGAAGAAGGTGCGATGGAACGCTGCGGTTTCCCTGAGAAGACGCGACTGTTCGCTCAGGGCGTAGCGGGCGACAGCCTCGGCGGAATCAAAGAACTCCGAGTAGTAGTGGCCTTCCAAGCGGCTGGGCCGTGCAGTTGAGGCATGGGGAACGGCTCCCGCACCGCCCTGCTTTCCCTGGCCTGGAAAGGTCGCGTCCTCAAGATAACCGGCGCGGATGTCGTCCTGAGGCTTGGCATAGTTATTGGGAAAGTGCCACGCGAGGGCAAAGGTGCGGCGAAAGGTGTCATCGCGATTTTCCAGGCGGCCGTGCGCTGCCAAGGTGACGAAGCAACGAGGGTCGGCACGTTTTTTTCCGGTGGTTTTATCGAGGCTGTTACGCCCTTCCGTATCGTCGTATTCCGGCAGAGGAAATTCGCGCAGGCATCGCTCGTAGTAGGGATGGGGGTGTTCCCATCCCATATAGGCCGTGGAGTTCTCCGCGTGCGAGGCAAGGCAAAGGGTGCCGGTAGTCGCGGCTTCAGGCAGGGCGGAGGAAGCGTCGCAGAGGATGCCAGAGAACGCGCAGTCGCGGACTCGGGTATTTCGATAAAGCCTTTGGGGCTGGTCGTAGGCTACGGAATTGCGCAGCACGGCGAGCACCTGGACATCGACCGGGCGATTGCTTGTGGAGCGGATATCGATGTCAAACAAAGCGACCGGCAGGGCGGAGTCCTTGACGTTGCCGGGGATGAAGGGCGACCAAGCGCGGAGGGAGACCCGCAGGGGGAGCCCGTCCTGCTCGAATTCGAGATCGGCGAAGGGGAAGCTGGCCGTGGTGCGAATGGTGTCGACTCCGGACAGCCATGGGAAAATGTATTGCGCCTCATGGTGCTCCATCGTGGCAATGGAATGGCTGTCCTCGATCTGGAGAAGGACAAGCCGCGGGTTTTCATTTTCGACGCGTACCCACAGCTTGAAAAAAAAGCTATGTTTCGCGTGATGCGGAAATGGCGCTCCGGCAAAGCGCGGGGCGTTGTTAAAAAGGCTCCAATGGGTGAAGCCCCCGTCTTGGCGAATTTCAAAACCGCCTGTGCCGATGCCGCCGAGGGCCATGCCAGAACGAGGGAGCTGGGAACGATGCATTGTGTTTGAATACATAAATCTAATCGGAGAAATGAAAGCGCGCGGGCTGGATGTTCGACAAGTCTTTCCAACTGGCCATGAGCGAGGCGTTCGAAAGAGCCAGAGTTGATAAGAAATCGCTTTTCGACCGGCACCGGCTCACATAAGCCGAAAGCATGTCTGCACTGGTCTGGCGTAGCAGCCATGGCGGTCACCCTGCCAGAAACGTGGATAAACGTCAAGAGCATCACGAACAACGGCTTTGGGGGACCTCCGAGGACCAACCGGAACTTGACCGCGGGCCGTTCTCGCCTATACTTAGCCTCTGTTGCAGCCATGGCACGGACGCACCATTCCCAAGCCTTCGCAGCTGCCACAGAAAGGAACCCTGTCATGGTGACCATGAAAAAGAGCAAACCAAAGGCCAGGCGTGTAACCTTCAAGGTCCGCGCCGATCCCGACAGCCGCGTGTTTGTTGCCGGCGATTTCAACAACTGGGACCCGAGCATCAACCCGCTGTCGGACCCGGGCGGCACAGGGACTTTTTCCGCCGTGCTGTCGCTGCACCCGGGCGCCCACGAGTATAAGTTCGTGATCAACGGCACCTGGTGCGTCGACCCCGATTGCACCGAGTGGGTCCAGAACAGCCTCGGCACGCTGAACAGCATCTGCAAAGTGTAGATGGCCAACACCCCCACACGCATCGGCATCACGCTGGGCGACCCGGCCGGCGTCGGCCCGGAGCTGGCCCTGCGCCTGCTGAGCGCGCCGGAGTGGTTGAGCCGTGTGCAGCCTGTGATTTACGGCAGCGAGGCGCTGCTGCGGCGCGTGGCAGAAGCCGTCCGCCTCCCGTGGCCGGCTGATCTGCAGGTATCCCGCTCGTCCCACTGCGCGGACAAGCCCGCCCCCGGAAAGGCCGGGCCGCCGCTGCTCCTCGACTTTCCCTTCCCGGAAGCCGCCGCCCTGACGCCCGGACGCGTGCAGGCCGCCTGCGGCCGGATGGCGGCCACCTGGATCGAGGCGGCCGCCCGCGATGCGCTGGCCGGAACGATCGACGCGATTGTCACCGCCCCCATCAACAAGCAGGCGCTGCACCTCGCCGGAATTTCCCATCCCGGCCACACGGAGATGCTGGCCGCGCTGACCGGCGCCACGCGCACCGCCATGCTCTTCTGGAGCCCAGACCTCGTCGTCAGCCTCGCAACCATCCACCTGCCGCTGGCTGACGTGCCGGCCACGCTGACCGCGGAGCGGCTGCTCGACACCATCCGGCTCACAGCCGGGGCCTGCGTGCGATTCGGCCGCCCGAATCTTCCGATCGGCGTGCTCGCGCTTAATGCGCATGCCGGCGAGCACGGGCTCTTCGGTGACGAGGAGGCGCGGGTTATCGCGCCGGCCATCGCCGCGGCCAACACCGAAGGGATCCCGGCCGTCGGGCCGCTCGTGCCGGACACAGCCTTTGCGTTGGAGCGCCGCGCCGCGCACGCGGCCTACGTCGCCATGTACCACGACCAGGGGCTGATCCCGTTCAAGATGCTGGCCTTTGCCGAGGGCGTGAACGTGACGCTCGGCCTGCCAATCGTGCGCACCTCGCCCGATCACGGCACGGCCTTTGACATCGCCTGGAAGGGAACTGCGGACCCCTCCAGCTTTTTTGCCGCGGTCCGCTGCGCCGTCATGCTCGCCGCGGGAAGGCCTGCAAACACGGGGCCATGATCGCGCGGCGGGGCGGTGCTCCTGCAATTAACCGCGCGGGACGTCCCTACCGGGAAGCGGCCACCGGAATCACATAGGGCCCTTCGGGGATCACGGCCAGCGCGTTTTCGCCCGAGGCCGCCACGGCAGCCGCCAGCTCCGCGTCGAGATCCTTCACGCGGTGCACGCCCGTATCCGGCCAGTCGGCCTCCGGAAGCCCGGCGGAGCAGAGATGCACATCCCCCTGCCGCAGCGCCCGGCACAGCATTTCGGTCTGCCAGGCATCCACGGGCGCGCGCGGCAACGACTGCAGGTGCGCCAGAAAGCGCTCCGGCCCTTCGCGCACCAGCCTGCGCTGCGCCTCGCGGAACTCCGCGGACCCGAGCCCCTCGGCGCATGCGGAGACGACGAACAGCCTGCCGCCGGGGCGCAGCGCACCGAGCGCGCCGACCATCCCTTTCACGGTCTGGTAGTAGGTCTGGTCCAGGGGATACCCGGCAGCACTGGTGAGCACCACGCCATACGACCGTCCCATGTTTCGCTCGGCATACTGCCGCATGCACGCTACGGCCGCGGCGTGGCTCGGAAGCAGCGCGCCGAAGTTGACGACCGCCATGCGGCGCGCCTCGTCGAGCAGCGTGTTCACCGCATACACGGCGCCGGCCATGGCTGCGATCTGCAGCAGTTCGTCCTGCAGCGGGTTCCCCTCGAGAACCGTGTTGGCGGCCAGCGGGTGCTCCAGCAGGCGGGCGTGGTGGAAGGCCATGATCGTATCCGCGTGCGCCACGCCCGGTGCCAGCAGCTTGCGACCGCCGGAGTAGCCAGCCATCAGGTGCGGCTCAACCAGGCCGACCACGATGCGCAGGTCGGCATCCATCAACCGCCGGTCCAGGCGCACGGGCGTGCCGCGCGTGGTGGCGCCGAGCGCGATGTGGTCCTCATCGCGCCGCGCGAAATGATTCACCACGCGCACGGTGCGCAGCACGGCTTCGTCGCCAACCACGGCCGCCAGCTCCGCGCCCTCGTTGGGGCGGTGCAGGCCGGTGGCGATCAGCACCGTGATGGCGTCCGGCTTCACGCCGGCGGCCAGCAGGCGCCGCACCAGCACCGGAAGGATGACGCCGTTCGGCACCGGGCGGGTGACATCGCAGATGACAATGCAGACGCTGCGCGCCGCGGCGGCGAGCTGCGCCAGCGGCGGCGCGCCCACCGGCGCATCCAGCGCCGCCTCGAGCGCGGACACGGGATCATCCAGCACCGGCATGGCCGGCTTGCGGATCAGATCCACCTGCCACGCAGGATCCAGCTTCACACACCGGCCGGAGCGGCCGCAGGACATGGTGACTGAGTTCATAAGAATGTCATGGGGCACTACTTGCCGCAGCGCCGAGCGCCCTCGACGCTCCCACCCCTTCGGTCGCAACCGAGAACGGGTGGAAGGGAGCGTTCTGGCTTCTCGCTTCCAGGAAGCTTGTTTCTCACATATCCGGATATGTGAGAAGAATAAAAGACTCCTCTATTCATTGCTCTTCGTGCGCCCTTTTTCCCCTTCGCATCCGTATTGGAACACCGCGCGAAATTCGCGCGTGACCGCGGCCTTCACGTGCGCCATGTGCTGCGGGCTGCCGGTCACGCGCGCCAGGGAGGTCACGCCGGCATCCTTCAGGCCACAGGCCACGATCCCCTGGTAGTCCTCCAGGCGCGTATTCACATTCAGGGCAAAGCCGTGCATGGAAACCTGCCGTGAGATCCGGATGCCGAGCGCGGCGATCTTGTCGTTGCCAACCCAGACGCCATGATTGCGCGGATCGCGCCGGCCGGATACGCCGCAGGCGGCCAGCGTGCGGATCAGCACGTCCTCCAGCGCGTGCACATAGTCGAGCAGCTTCAGGCCGGCCTCGCCCAGGTGGATCACCGGGTAGCCGACCAGCTGGCCCGGGCCATGGTAGGTGACGTCTCCGCCGCGCGTGGCCTGGTGGCGCGCGATCCCGCGCCGCGCCAGTTCGGCATCCGGCCAGAGAATGTGCGCCGCGCCGCCGGAGCGGCCGAGCGTGAAGACCCTGCGGTGCTCCAGCAGCAGCAGGGTGTCGACGGTGCGTCCGGCAATGCGGTCGGCCAGCAGCGTCTCCTGCAGCGCCGCGACTTCCACAAAGTCGGCGTCGCCGCCCAGGTCGCGTATGAGAAGTTGGCGCACGGGAAGGGGGACGTGCCTTGTTTCAGACAGCTATGAGCCGGGTTACGGGGTGTCGCCCCTGGCACGCGCTGCTTTGCCACAAAGCCAAGACCGCGCCCCGGCGATTGATTGCCGGATGCGCGGTCCATAAACTTAGCAGCCAGGTCGGCAGACGGTTTGTGCCTCGCAGGGCCACCTCCGACTGGCTGCTAGGCCAGGGCATTCAGCTTGAGCTGGATGCGCGACTTTTTGCGGCTCGCGTTGTTGGCCTTCAGGATTCCCTTCTTGACCGACTTGTCCAGCTCGGACGCATAGGCCGTGAAGAGCTTCACAGCCTCGCTCTTGTTGCCGGCCTCAACGGCCTCCAGCAACGCCTTGCGGCCAGAGGAAACCATGCTCTTTGCGGACCGGTTCCGCTTGTTGCGCTTGGCCGACTGACGGACGCGCTTGCGTGCACTTTCGATATTGGGCATGAAACAGGACTCCTTCGTTCGCCTTCCTAAAAACAGCGCCCCTATGATAGCGACTTGGCTGGCATGGTCAACAGCAAACACGGGGTCTTGACGGACCGAAAGCGGTGGTCTACCTTCCCGGCATGGACCACCCCTTCATGAGCCCTGGAACCATCGCGCAGATCCGCGAGCGGATGCGGGTGGCAGGTGTGCGCGAAGAGGACCTGGAGGAGCGCTTCGTGCTCGGATCAGGATCGGGCGGGCAGAAGGTTAACAAGACCTCCTCCGCCGTCAGCCTGCGGCACGCTCCCAGCGGGTTGTTTGTGAAGGTGCAGTCCAGCCGCTCGCGCGAAATGAACCGCTGGATGGCCCGCCGCACCATCGCAGAGCGCTTGCTGGCGCAGCGCGCCGGCGTACGCACGGCCCGGCAGCAGGAGTCGGAGAAGCTCCGCCGGCAAAAGCGGCGCAAGTCGCGGCGGCAGCGGGCGCGCATGCTGGCCGACAAGCACCACCACGGCGCCAAGAAAGCGGGTCGCGCGCGGGTGGATTCCGGAGGCGAGTGACCGGGGCGCGCAGGGCGAAAACGCAGCAGACGGGCCGGTATCACGCGCGATCCCAGCGGCCCGATCCG
>JBAWXQ010000085.1:0-11284 GCA_037144015.1 bacterium | reverse complement strand
AGTCCGGCTTGGAAGAGCGCACGCTCCATAGGCGAAAGAAATCCAGACAGGATAGCTTCGCCCGTGCGCAGCGGGATCTTGCCGGGGAACCCTGTTTTGCCGCGCGAGGCGAGAAAACCGACCTTGGCCATTTTCAATAGCGCAAGATCGCCAAGAAAGCGCGGCTCGCCAACCTGCATTACGGCCTGGTAGTTCTGCGGGTTCAGGCGGATGTATCGGCGGATATTGGCCAGCGCCTGCGCATCCCGCACGATCACATCCCAATAATTGCGATGCCAAACAGACGCGCTTGGCGTGTCCCTCATGATATTGATGCGCCGGCCCACCGCGCCCTTGTATCCCGCCACAAATGCGCCCAAGGAACCAGATGCCAGCCGCGCTTCCCCGTCGGACGGGCGACCTGCAGGTCGCCCCTGCATGATTCGCACGATGCCATGCACGTGATTTGGCATCACTACGAACTCATCCATCGCGACATTCTGCCGGATCGTGGCGCTCTTCAGCCATTCCTCCTGTGCCACCTGCCCGGCCGCGCTCAACACCATGCGCCCATTCACGATTGCACCAAAGAGCGGGGCGTTGTCGTGGGTATTGATGGTCACGAAGTACCATCCAGAAGAGGTGTAGTCCCACCCCTTCAGGCGAATGCTCTGACGATTGGGACGCGCTTCCTTCATGATTCGATAAGGCTACCACGCGTTCTTGACCTGATGCCAGCCAAAGCCATACGATTTCAGGCACATGAAAAAAAGCCAACCGGGAAGCGCCCGCCTCTCCCGCGAAAAAAAGACGCTGACGGCCATGATCGCGCTCTACTGCCGCGACCACCACCGGCCGACGGACGCCCTCTGCGCCGACTGTGCCGCCCTGCAGGAATATGCCCTGGTCCGGCTGGAGCGCTGCACGTTCGGCGCCGGCAAGCCGAAATGCTCCGCCTGCCCGATCCACTGCTACACGCCGGCCATGCGGACAGCCATCCGCACCGTGATGGCCTACGCCGGCCCGCGCATGCTGCTGCGCCACCCGGTGCTGGCCGTGGGACACGCGGTGGATGGCCTGCGCCACCGGCCGCCACCGGGGGCCTGACAAACGCGCCGGACTACGTTACTCTGTGCCCCTTGTCGAAGGTTTACAAACAACACACGCAAGGGACGCGATGAACGAATCACAGACTCCGCCCCGGCCCATGATCCCTGCCTCCTACGAACCCTTATTGTCAGCGAAGGAACATGAGCAGACGATCGCGCGACTCGGCATTCGCAAGGCCAACACCATGGTCTGGCAGCTGATCCTGCTGGGAATTCTCGCCGGCATCTATATCAGCTTTGGCGGCCTCGTTTCGCTTGTCGCACTTTCCGAAGGCGCAAACCGCATCGTGGCCGGCACCGTGTTCAGCGTCGGCCTCGTGCTGGTGGTGATCGCCGGGGCCGAGCTCTTCACCGGCAACATCATCATGATCGTCGGCGCGATCACACGCAAGTTTCCGGCCTCCAGCCTGCTGCGCAACTGGGGGTCCGTCTACTTCGGAAACTGCCTCGGCGCCTACGGCTTTGCAGCCCTGGTCACCCTCACGTCCATACTCGGCCCGCCGGAGGCGCTGACGCCGCTGGGCAGGACGGCCGTCCGCGTGGCGGAAGCCAAGCTCGCGCAGGGATTCGGGGACGCCTTTGTGCGCGGCATCCTGTGCAACATGCTGGTGGCCCTGGCGCTGAACATGGCCATCACCGCCAAGGACGTGATTTCGAAAATTGTCTGCTGCATCCTGCCGATCATGACGTTCGTGGCCTGCGGCTTCGAGCATTGCGTGGCCAACATGCTCCTGATTCCGCTCGGCCTGTTTGCCAAGGGCGTGCCGCTCTGGCACCAGGGATGCCTGTTCGGAAGCCTCATCCCCGTCACGCTCGGCAACATTGTCGGCGGCATCGCCATCCTCGTCCTGCACCCGAGCCGCATCCGCCAGCTGATCTTCCTCTACCGGCGCTAGATTTTTCGTTCCGAAAAATCTAGTCTTGTGGGGGTCGAAGTCGCATCATGGAGAGCGAGATGAAATCAGCCTCCCCCGACAGCCAGCTCCTCGTGGCACTCCAGAAAGGCCTGCCGCTGGAGCCGCGGCCGTTTGCCTGCCTGGGCCGCGACCTGGGGCTGAGCGAGGAGGCCGTGCTGGCAAAAGTCCATGCCCTCTTCGCCTCCGGCGTGGCGCGCCGATTCGGCGCGGTGTTCGACTCCCGCAGCCTCGGCTACGAAAGCACGCTCTGCGCGGCCGACATACCCGCCGCCGACCTGGCGGCTGCCGCCGGCCGGATCTCCCCCCACCCGGGCATCACCCACTGCTACGAGCGCGAAGGCCATCCCAACCTCTGGTTCACCCTGACCGCCCCGGCCGCGGAGCTGCTTCCGGAAATCGCGCGCGTGGCCGGGACGCTGGGGCCGTATGAGGTGCTGAACCTGCCGGCCCTGCGCAAGTTTAAGATCGAGGCGATATTCGGCCGGGCCGCGGCCGAAGAAGATCCTGCCGCGCCGACCGCGCGCGCCACCGTGCCTGCCGCGCCGCTCACCGAACACGAACGCCGGGTCGTCCGGCGCCTGCAGGACAACCTCGCCGTCTCGGCAGACCCGTTCGGTGCCCTGGCGCAGGATCTCGGCCGCGACCCGGCCGAGCTGCTCGCCCTGCTCCGGCGCTGGGAGCAAACCGGCGTGATCCGGCGCATCGGCCTGATCCTGCGCCACCGCCAGCTCGGCTTCTCCGCCAACAGCATGTGCGTCTGGCCCGTGACCGCCGACCGCCTCCAGGCGGCAGGCGAATCCATGGCGAAAAGCCGGCACGTGACCCACTGCTACGAACGCCCCGGCTTCCCCGCCTTCCCGTTCAACCTGTACGCCATGATCCATGCCAAATCTCGCGCAGAGGCCATCGACATCTTCCAGCAGCTCGGCGCCGGTGCGGGCCTTCCCGAAGGGCGCATGCTCTGGTCCATGCGCGAGTTCAAGAAGGCCAGCCCGGTGTTCTTCTAGCAGCTTGTCGGGCTTAGCCTCTGCGCTTCACAACCTTTGTGCCGACAAAGCTGCTAGTTAAGCAACCCGCCGATAGCGGGTTGCGAAGACAATCAACAGGCAGAAAAAGCAGGCGTTCCGGAAACGGTGAATTGCATGACTATGCCACAAAAAAATGCGGGGGTTGCATTACCCGGCCTGCCAGCCTTCAGCCTTCAGACTAACAGCCTTCCCGGCTCCCCCCGCACCGCCATCCTCTTCGCCACCCCCGGCACCACCTGCCGCTCGGCCATGGGCGTGTACGAGCAGATCAGCCGCGCTGCCGCACTGCGCTTTCCCGGCGCGGCGCCGCGCTGGTGCTTCACGTCGGGCCCGGTCCGCCGCAAGCTGGCCGCGCAGGGACTGCCGGCGCCGGATCCCGCGGCGGCGCTCAAGGCCCTGCAGGCCGAAGGATTCACGCGCGTGGCGGTGATGCCCCTGCACCTTTCCGACGGCATGGAGTTCAATGAGCTGGCCGGGATTGTGCACGCGCAGCGACACCCGCCCGGGGCAACCCCGGGCCTGGCGCTGGGGCACGCCCTGCTGACCTCCGAAGCCGACTGGCGGCGTGCACTCCACGCCCTGCTGACGGAACTGCCGGCGACGGAGCCACAGAGGATTGCCGGCGCGAGCCGGACCGAAACCAACCCCGGCCGCATCATCCTGGTGGTGCACGGCAGCACAGACCCCCGTGGCAGCGCAACCCTCCAAACAGCAGCCCGGCTCTGCCGCGCCGTTGACCCGCGCCTGATTCTCGGTATGATGCTTGGCGAACCGGATCTGGCGGCGGTGGTGCGCGAGTGCCAGGCAGCCGGCGTGACAAAAGCCTGGCTGCTCCCCTGCATGGTGGTGGCCGGCTTCTCGGCGCGGGACGAGATCGCCGGCCCCGGAGAATCCTCGTGGGCCAGCGCATTGAGGCGCGCCGGCATCGAGGTTGTGCCCGTGATCAAAGGGCTTGGCGAGGTCGATGGCATCGTGCAAATATGGCTGGATGCGGTGGAGGGCCTGCTGGCGGAAACGATGTAACGCATCGCGCTGCGGGGCAGCGCTCCTGCCCATGACCGGCGTGTTGCCAAGGTAGGAGCGCTGCCCCGCAGCGCGATCGGTTTGCTTCCTGGCGGCTACCTGCAAGAAGAGTGAACATCATGCGCAAACCCGCGGCCACACAACCGATCCTCCCCGTCTGCCTGCTGCTCGCGGGCAGGCCCTGCCTGGTGGTGGGCGGCGGCCCGATCGCGGCCCGCAAGGCCGGCCACCTGCTGGAGGCCGCGGCCGACGTGACCGTGGTGAGCCCGGAGATGTCCGCGGAACTGCTGTCGCTCGCGCGCTCCGGCCGGCTCCACCTGAAGAAGCGCCCCTTTGCCGTATCCGATGTGAAGGGAAAAAGCCTGGCCTTTGCCGCAACCGACAACGAAGCCGTGAACCTCCAGGTCCTTGCAGCCTGCCGCAAGCAGAAGATCCTGTGCAGCGCCGCGGACAGCAACTGGCCGGCAGGCGATTTTGTCATGCCTGCCACCTGCCGCAAAAAAGGGCTGGTGGTGACGGTCTCCACGGGCGGGCGCTCCTGCCGCCAGGCACGCGTCGTGAAGGACCGGATCGCGGCGCTGCTGGAAACGATTGCCGATGCATGAATCATCGCCCTGTCAGCCTGGTAAATTGTAGGAGCGCTGCCCCGCAGCGCGATCGCACGCGAGGAAACAGATGACCCCGACCACCCTGAAAGCCGGCACGCGCAGCAGCAACCTCGCGCGCATCCAGACCCGCGATGCGCTGGACCGCCTGCAGGCGCTCTTCCCGGCGTATGCGTTCGTGGACGTTCCAGTCTCGTCGCCCGGCGACCGCGACCAGGCCACGGATCTGCGCCAGACGCCGCCGGACTTCTTCACGCAGGACCTGGACCGGAGCGTTCTGTCCGGCGAGCTGGACTGCGCCGTGCACAGCGCCAAGGACCTGCCGGATCCGGTGGCCGCAGGGCTGGACTGGCTCTGGCTGCCGTGGCGCGAAGATCCGCGCGACGCGTTGATCCGGCCGCGCGGGCAGAGCGTGGCCAGCATGCCGCCGCACGGCAGAATCGGCGTCAGCAGCGCACGGCGCGAAGCCTATTGCCTCGCCCGCTTTCCGCAGGCCCGCCAGCTCACCATCCGCGGCACGATCGAGGCGCGCCTGAAGCAGCTCGACCAGGGCGACTTCGACCTCATCGTCATGGCCGGCGCAGCCATGAACCGGCTTGGCCTGCAGGACCGCATCACCGAGTGGCTCCCGGTCACGGAACTGGCGCCGCCGGACGGACAGGGGGCTCTGGCCATCACCTTCCGCGCCGGCGACGCGCGTTTCCTGCACCTGCGCCGGCTGTTTGCCAGGTCCGTGACCTTCGCCGCCGCCGGCGTGGGTTCGGCCGGCGCCTGCACGCTGGAGTGCCTGCACGCGCTGCAGCGCTGCGACATCTGCCTCCACGACACGCTGCTCGGCCACGACCTGTTCGACCTGCTTCCGCCCACGGTGCAGTGCATCGACGTGGGCAAGCGCTGCGGACAGCACAGCATGCCGCAGGATGAAACCACCTACCTGATCACCCGCTATGCGCGGCGCGGCCTGAAGGTCGTGCGGCTCAAGGGCGGCGATCCCGGCATCTTCGGCCGGCTGGCCGAGGAAGTGGAGGCGCTCGATGCGCTCCAGCTCCCCTACCGCGTCATGCCCGGCGTCAGCAGCCTGAGCGCAGCCACCTCCACCACCGGCATGCTCCTGACCCGGCGCGGCGTCTCGCGCGGCTTCACCGTCATGACCCCGCGCAAGGAGGGCGGCGGCACCGGAGACGTCGGCAGCGCCACACGCAAGCAGCTGCCGATCGTCTTCTTCATGGCCCTGGCCGTAGCCGATGAGATCGCGCGCCAGCTGATTGCCGATGGCCACGCCCCCGCGACCCCGGCGTCCGTCGTCTTCGGCGCCGGCAGCGACCAGTCGCGCATCCTGACCGGCACGCTGGAAACCATCGCCGCGCGCATCCGGGAGGCCGCCTGCGACATGCCCGGGCTGCTCATCGTCGGCGATGCCGCCAGATACCTGTACCCGCGCTGGGGCGCACTGGCCGGGCGCCGCGTGCTCCTGACCGCCAGCCAGGCCCTGCAGGACAAGGTCGCGGACCTGGTGACCGATTTCGGCGGCATTCCGGTCTGCCGTCCGCTCATCCAGCTCAAGACCACCACCGAAGCGATGGAACACATCCGCCGGATCAGCAGCTATGACTGGGTGGTGCTCACCTCCCCCTCGGCCGTGCGCTGCTTCGGCGAGCTGCTGCACAGCGCCCGGGTTGACCTGCGCAGCGTGCCCAAGCTGGTCACCTGCGGCGGCGGCACCTCAAAGGAGCTCTGGACGCTCGGATTTTCTGCCGACATCGAACCGGCCGCGGCATTCAGCGCCGAGGGGCTGCTGCAAGCCGCGGCGCCGCTCGTCAAGCCGGGGCTGCGCATCCTGCGCCTGCGCTCCGACAAGGCCGGCCCGGAGCTGGCGCAGGCGCTCCGCGCCATGGGCGCCGTGGTGGACGACTGCCTGCTCTACCACAACCTGCCAATCACGCATGCGGAAAAGCCAGACTTCGACACAGTCTACTTTGCCAGCGCCTCGGCCGTAGAGGAGTTCGCCCGGCAGTGGGGCGCCGCCGCGTTGCAAGGCAAATTCGTGGTCGCCATCGGCAAACCGACTCTGGCCGCCCTGCAGCCGTGCGGCGTGACCGCCAACCTGGTCCCGCCCGAGGCCACGGTCGAGTCCAGCATCGAGGCCCTGGCCACACACTTTGTCCATCAGATTGACACACGGGATGTTGCGCATTTACGCATTTGATATGCCAGAATGATGTGGACAGCGCGCATGAAAAAAGCATACGCTTATGCATCAATTCTTGTAATTATGCAGATTGATTTTGAGAGAAGAAACGATGCGAACGACGCTGGACCTGCCTGACCGCCTTGTGCAAGACGCCATGAAGGCATCCCATCAGAAAACAAAGACTGCCGTCATCATCGCGGCACTGCACGACTTTGTCCGAAAAGCCCGGCTCCAGGAACTGCGAAGCTTCAAAGGACAGGTTGAACTGAACGTGAACCTGGACGCACTTCGGAAACGCGCATGAATGTCCTGGTGGACTCTTCCGTGTGGATTGCCTACTTTCGCGGCACCAGCGACCTTCCGTCAATTGACTGGCTGATTGAAGAAGGTTTGGCTGTCACCAACAATATCATCCTCGCTGAACTGTCGCCCGCGCTGCTTGTTCGAGGTGAGAAAAAACTCGTAGGCCTGCTTCGCGAAATCGAGCGTATCCCCTTGACGCTCGACTGGGATGGCATCATCGAGATGCAGGTCACCTGCCTCCGCAACGGCATTAATCAGGTCGGCATTCCGGACTTAATTGTTGCGCAACAGGCGATGCAACACCACATTTCACTCTTCTCTCTGGACAAGCACTTCCGCCTGCTCAGTAAGCACGTGGCCCTGCAGCTGCAATGAGAGAAAAGCCAGCCGAACCAACCAAGGCCCCCATGAGCAACTACCCCGAAGTCCGCCTGCGCCGCTTGCGGCGCACCCCGGCCCTGCGCCGCATGTTCGACCTGCCGGCGCCCGGCCCCGAGAAATTCATGTGGCCGGTGTTTGTCAAGGAGGGCGCCGGACTCCGCGAGCCGATCGATGCCATGCCCGGCCAGAGCCGCATGAGCGCCGATGTGCTGCTCCAGGAGCTGGAGCGCGTGGTCGACATGGGGATCAGCAGCATCCTCGTCTTCGGCCTCGTCGACGCCCCGCGGAAGAGCGCCTCCGGCACCGCCGCCTGCGATGACAAGGGCGCGGTGCAGCAGGCCATCCGCAAGATCCGCAGGAAGTTTCCGGACCTGGTGATCGCCTCGGATGTCTGCGTCTGCGCCTACACCACGCACGGCCACTGCGGCCCGCTGACCCGGGCCGGCGACGTGGACAACGACGCGGCCAATACCGTGCTCGCCCGGATGGCCGTCTCGCATGCAAAGGCCGGCGCGGACATCGTGGCGCCCAGCGCCATGATGGACGGCCAGGTCACGGCCATCCGCCAGGCGCTCGATGCCAGGGGCTTTCAGCAGACGCTGCTGATGAGCTACTCCACCAAGTTCGCCTCCAGCATGTACGGGCCGTTCCGCGAGGCCGAGGAATCCGCCCCGCAGAAGGGCGACCGCCGCGGCTACCAGGCCTCGTCCGGCAACCTGCGCCAGGCCCTGCGCGAGTCGCAACTTGACGAGGCCGAGGGCGCAGACATCCTGATGCTCAAGCCCTCGCTCTTCTACCTCGACATCCTGGCCCGCCTGCGCGACCAGACCCACCTGCCGATCGCGGCCTACAACGTGAGCGGCGAATATTCCATGCTGATCGCCGCCGCCGACCGCGGCTGGGGCGACCTCCACGCCATGGTGCGCGAATCCACCCTGGCCCTCTCCCGCGCCGGCGCAGAGCTCATCATTTCGTACTGGGCGAATCAGTACGCACAGATCTGGGGCGGACACGGCAGGTGACCGGCGGGCGGGTGTTCCTTGACCATCCTTCCGCTCTCCCTCGCGCGAAACCGCCGCCCGCTGTCGCTAGCAGCCTGTCGGACTTAGGCCTCGGATCGGTCAATCGTGTAGCCGTAAATTGAGGCAAATGCGGACACGAAGGGGGAGGAAGGATGCACGAAGGTCCCAGGGCGGGCGTCAGCCCGCAACCCAATCGGATTTGAACAGGAGGCAACAGAGAGAACGGAGGTTTATGGTTGGTTATATTCGCCGCTGCGCGGCGACAACGCCCCGCTTCGCGCCTTCGTGAACCCTTCGTTTCCTTCATGTCCGCTTCACCTGCGGCCATACTATTGCTTAACTTGCTCTAACCGACCCCGTTCTGCGAGAGTTGCGGCGGTCCCCAGGCTTAACCTTGCATCCCACCTGCACATCACACGGCCGCGACGGAGCGCAGCCCTCCAGTAGTCGGATCAACCGGCAGTTGATCTTTGCACTGGAGGGCGGACCTCCGTGTCCGCCGCTCCCGGAAGCGGTCCGGTGCAGGGTTGCGCGCAAGCTCCGCCACAACTCTCGCAGTTCCAGGACCGACTGATCACGTTGACGCCTCATCAGCAGTCAACTATACTACTCTCATGAGTAAGCGACTGCAGGTTGTGTTGAGCGATGGTGAAATGGCGGAAGTTCGGGCTGTGTCCGAGGCACAACGCATGACCGTGGCCGAATGGGTGCGCCAGGCGCTCCGGAAAGAGCGGCTGGGGCAGCCCACGATGACCGCGGATCGCAAGTTGCAGTGTGTCCGTGAAGCTGCCGCATATGCGTACCCGACCGCCAGGATTGGCGACATGCTGCAGGAAATTGAGCGCGGGCGTTCGGGATCGGGACACCAGTGATCTTCATCGATTCCAACATCCCGATGTATCTGGCGGGCGCCGATCACCCGCACAAAACGGATGCACAACGGCTGATTGAACGCGCCATTTGTCGCGGCGACCGGCTGGTCACCAGCGCGGAAGTGCTCCAGGAGATCCTCCACCGATACACCGCGATTCAGCGGCCGGACGCCATGGAACCGGTGTTCAACACGCTTCGGGGAATGGCCGACGAGGTGTTTGCCATCGAAGAGCAGGATGTGCGGCTGGCCAAGGATATTCTGCTGAGCTCGCGACGACTCTCATCCCGTGACGCCTTGCATGTTGCGGTCATGCGCCGCCATGGCGTGCGCGAGATCATGTCCTTTGACCGCGGGTTCGACAACCTTCCCGGAATTGTACGTTTGTCGTGACCGGGCGGCATGCATCGCCTGTGGCGCGCGGACGACGGTTTGCCGGATTTCCTTCGTGCTTCTGCGGTTCGATATTCGATAGTCTGCGGTTCGCCACAAATAAGGAATCTTTCCCATGTCTAAACCCATCCACCCTCCACCCTCCGCCTCCCACCTTCTCTTCGACCGCGCCTGCCGCGTGATCCCCGGCGGCGTGAACAGCCCGGTCCGGGCGTTCAACTCCGTGGGCGGCGACCCGCTCTACGTCGTCAGCGGCCGGGGCGCGCGCGTCACGACGGCCGATGGCGACGAGCTCGTGGACTTCTGCGGCTCGTGGGGGCCCCTGCTCTTCGGCCATGCCCGGCCGGAGATCGTGGCTGCCATCCAGCAGGCCGCGGCCGAGGGAACGAGCTTCGGCATCAACACGCCGCGCGAGGTGGAGTTTGCCGAGCGCCTCGGCGCGCAGGTTCCCTCCCTGGAGATGGTCCGGCTGGTGAGTTCCGGCACCGAGGCGGTGATGACAGCGCTGCGCCTGGCCCGCGGGTTCACGGGGCGCAGCAAGATTCTCAAGTTCGACGGCTGCTACCACGGCCATACCGACGCCATGCTGGTCGCGGCCGGCAGCGGCCTGCTGACCGGCGGGATCAGTTCCTCCGCCGGGGTGCTCCCCTCGGTGGCCGCGGAAATCTTCGTCTCGCCGTACAATGACCTGGATGCCGTGAACCGCATCATCGCGAAGGATGGCGCGGACCTGGCCGCCATCATCGTCGAGCCCGTGGCCGGCAACATGGGTCTGATCCCGCCGGCCGCAGGGTTCCTGTCCGGGCTGCGCGAGGCGACGCAACGCTGCGGCGCGCTGCTGATCTTCGACGAGGTCATCACCGGGTTCCGCCTGGGGCCGACCACGTACGGCACGCTGTGCGGCGTCAAGCCGGACCTGACCACGCTCGGCAAGATCATCGGCGGCGGCATGCCGATCGGCGCCGTGGGCGGCCGCGCGGAGATCCTGCGCAAACTCGCGCCCCTGGGGCCGGTCTACCAGGCCGGCACGCTCAGCGGCAACCCGGTGGCCGTGGCCGCCGGCCTGGCCATGCTGGAGCTGAGCCGCACGGAGAACCCCTACCCGCGGCTGGAAGTGCTGGGGCGCCGCCTGGCCGACGGGCTCAACACCGCGGCGCGCGAGGCCGGCGTGACCCTGCACTGCGCCAGCCTGGGCGGCATGTTCACGCCGTTCTTCATGGACGGGGCGCCGGCCGACCTGGCCACGGTGAAGCGCTGCGACACCCGGGCGTATGCGGCTTTCTTCCGCGACATGCGCCGCCGCGGCTTCTACCTGCCGCCCTCGCAGTTCGAAGTCGGCTTCATCTCCGCCGCCCACGGCGAAGCCGACATCGAGGCCTTCCTGCAAGGCGCCCGAAAAGCCCTGTCTTAGATTGTTCCGCCATAACATGCGATGCATATGCGTCGCATCTTGCAGCATCAA
>JBAWXQ010000084.1:0-11495 GCA_037144015.1 bacterium | reverse complement strand
CGAGGACGCGCAGCGCTACACGGACGGTGTAGTGCGCGCCGTCCCGGCGCGCCAGGCGCAAGGAGGCGGCGCGAGGACGCGCAGCGTTACACGGACGGTGTAGTGCGCGCCGTCCCGGCGCGCCAGGCGCACCTGGTCTGGGGCCAGAGATGTCATACGTTGGAGATGGAGTAATGCAAGTATTCGACATGCAGATCCGCCACGCCACCCCCGCCGACCTCCCGGCCATCAACGCCATCTACAATCACTACGTCCTGCACTCGACCTGCACGTATCAACTCGAAGCGGAAACGAACGCGGACCGACTGGCCTGGTTTGAACGCCATGGCGCGGCGCATCCGGTCATCGTGGCCGAGCAGGAGCACAGGGTGGTTGGCTGGGGGTCACTTTCGCCCTACCGCACGCGCGAAGCCTATCGCCGCACCGTCGAGAACTCGGTGTACGTCCGGCAGGGCTGCCAGCGGCAGGGGATCGGCAGCCGGTTGCTGGCAGACCTGATCACCCGCGCCACAGCCATCGGCCATCACGCCATCATCGCCGGGATCGACAGCGAACAGGTCGGCAGCCTGGTCTTGCATGTCCGGCACGGGTTTGTCGAGGTAGGCCGCCTGCGGGAGGTGGGGTTCAAGCACGGGCGCTGGCTGGATGTGGTCTACATGGAGCGGCTGGTGGCAGGTGCACCGGGAAAATGATACGTTCATTCACGTGGCATGCAAACTACCCCCAAGTCCCTGCGCCTCACGATCGCCATCCTGGGGCGCACGAATGTCGGCAAGTCCAGCCTGCTGAACTACATTGCCGGGCAGGATGTGTCGATCACTGCGCCGCTGCCCGGCACCACGACCGACGTGGTTGAGAAGCCGATGGAGCTGCTGCCGCTGGGGCCGGTGCTGTTCCTGGACACGGCCGGGCTGGACGACACCACGGCACTGGGAGGCCAGCGCGTGGCGCGCACGGCCCGGGCTTTTAACCGCGCCGACGTGGCGCTGCTGGTCCTGGAGCCCAACCGGTTCGGTCCCGAGGAGGAGCAGCTCCTGGCGCGCGCCAGGGAGCGCAAGCTGCCGGTCATTGCCGTGGTGGGGAAATGCGACCTGGAAGCACCTGCGGCTGCATGGATGACACGGGTTCAGGAACATGCGCCGCAGGTGCTGTTGGCTTCAACAATGAATGCCGCGGAACGCAGCGCGTTCCGCGAGGCATTCATACAGGCTCTGATCGCGTGCTGCCCCGACGACTTTCTCCGGCCGCCATCGCTGGTGGGAGACCTGGTGCAGCCCGGCGGCCTGGCCGTGCTGGTGGTGCCGATTGACATGGAGGCGCCCCGGGGGCGGCTGATCCTGCCGCAGGTGCAGACCATCCGCGACGCGCTCGACCACGACGCTGCCGCGCTGGTGGTCAAGGAGCGCGAGCTCGCGCCCATGCTCCGGCGGCTGACGCAGCCGCCGGACATCGTGATCTGCGACTCGCAGGCCGTGCTGCAGGTCGTGGCCGACACGCCGCTGTCCGTGCCGTGCACGACCTTCTCCATCCTCTTTGCGCGGCTCAAGGGCGATCTGCCGCGGCTGGCCGAAGGCGCCGCGGCTGTGGACTGTCTGCAGGGAGGCGATGCGGTGCTGGTGGCTGAGGCGTGCAGCCACCACGCGCTGGAGGACGACATCGGCCGCGTCAAGATCCCCCGCTGGCTGCGGCAGTACACGGGTGCCGCGCTGCAGATTGAGACCGTGGCCGGCCGCGACTTCCCTGCGGACCTCTCCACGTACAAGCTCGTGGTGCAGTGTGGCGGGTGCATGGTCACGCGCCGCGAGGTGCTGGCCCGCATCCAGCAGGCGCAGGCCGCGAGCGTGCCCATCACCAACTATGGCCTCTGCATCGCCCAGACCCAGGGCGTGCTGCCGCGCGTGCTGGCGCCCTTCCCGGCCGCGCTGGAGGCCTATGCTTTGCGCCGAAAGAAGATTCAGGATCTTGAAGAAGCAGTTGCCCGTGATCGGTGACCGGTAATCCGTGGTGGCTAACAGCCGACCGCAACCCAAATGAAATCCGCGCAGCGGATTTCACCGGGGCTGGTTCATGCCCGGGGGCAGGGCGGGGGAGCCTTCCCACGACTGCTGCTTGTTCCACGGCAGGTCGCCGTCAGCCGGGTCGGACATGCAGCCGGTGGCGAGTGCGGCCAGGAGCGCGCCCAGAACCAGCGGGACGCGAACGGCCTGCAAGAGTGCCATCCGTTGAGCTTGTTTAGCCATGATTTGGGTTACGCTTGCGACTTGGCGGGCTTAGCTTCTCAGCCGGCCACTATCTTCAGGATCAGGATTCTGATCGGAAAACCAGCCGTCCGGCTGGTTTCCCGTAAACTAACCGCTGGACGTCGCAAAGCCCGTGATCTCACGGGCTTTTCCCGGCCAGCGGTTAGAAGAAGACCACGTCGTTCTTGGCCACGGGCGCCTGCTGCCAGTCGATGAGGATGTCGGCCACGACCAAATTTTTCTGGCGTAGGACCTGGCGGAACTTGATGCGCGTGATGAACTCGCCCGAGAGGGACTTGAAGCCCGGCCGGCGGACCATCAGCTCGACCTGCGGCATGGGGCGGTCGCGCTGCTCGCCGATCAGCTCGATCATGGCGGCATCGGTCAGTTCGACCACCACGAACTTGAGCTTGTCGTCGACTTCCACGACCTTGCCCTTTTCGCCGGGCGCGCCCTGGAAGGCTTCGGCGAGCGTGACGGGGTCGCCCTTGGGGCCGCTCTTCCTGTCGCCCATCAGCTTCTTGATGGTGGCGTCCTGGTCCTTGACCTTCTTGTTCAGGTCATCGATGATCGCCTTATTTTTCTCGATTTCGGCCTTGGCCTCGGCGACTTCGGCGGTGAGGGTTTTCTTCTCTTCCTCCAGGCCGGAGACCTTGCGCTCGAGGTTGCGGATATCCTCCTTGAGCTTGTCGATCTCCTTGTTCTTCTCGTCGATGGTCTTCTTGTCGGCGCGCCCCTCCTGCTTCAGCTTGTTGTGCTCCTCGATGGTGGTGCCGAGCTCTTCGCGGACCTTCTGCAGTTCCACGCGCGTCTTGTTGAGCGTGGCGTTCTGCTTGGTGGCGCGGTCCAGCACCTGATCCAGCAGCTCGCGCATGGTGCCGGGGCCCTCGGTGGAGAATTCGCCCTGGTTGACCGGGTGCTTGACCCTGGCGAGCTTGCCATCCGGTCCGGGCTTCATCTGGTAATACTGGCGGAGCTGGAGCTGCTTTTCGTTCGAGTCCAGGCTCATGGACGGCAGGTTGGGGGTTTCCAGCTTGTACAGGTAGGTGTTCCAGAAGGGGGAACGCTCGGGGTTGTCCATCTCCTTGCTGGTGACGGGGGAGGTGTCCTTGGACACGTAGTTGGGCTGGACCGCGTCGGGCGGTTCGGCGGCCTCGAGGGTCTTGGAGATCTTCCGGACATACTCCTCTTGCATGTGTGCGCGGCTGATCAGGAGCTCGCGCTTTCCGTAGAGCTTGATGGCCAGAAACAAGGCCGAGCCGCTCAGGACGAGGATGAGGATGACCAGCACTCGCAGAACCGTGCCCATGGCGGATTCCTTACATTAACGCAACTGGCGGCAGTTACAGGCCATTTCGAAGGCGGAGACCCGCCCCGAACGTGAGAGGGAGCGTAGAATAATCGTGCAGCGAACGCAACAGGAAAAAGAACGGTTCCGGGCGCGCGGCATGGTCTTTTTATGAAAGAGGGAGCCAACCCGCGTCTCCGTTACTCCTCCGACGGGCGGGAGGCTTCGGGCCGGGTGCTCAGCTGGGAGAGCATCCGCGGGGTCAGCGCCAGCCCCTTGCGGGAGAGATTCCACTCCATCCACGAGTTGTTCAGCCCCATGCCCCGGGCGCGCTCGATGTTGGCCCTGGCCTTGGGCCGGAGCATTTCCGCGGAGAGCGGATCGCCGGGCTGGCGGTTCACCATGTATACGAAGATGGCGGCATCCTCTTCGCCGGCCATGGCGGCCTCGGAGAGCATGCCGGGCTGCAGGTGCAGCGCAGCGCGGGCCACGGGCATGTAGTTGTCGAACGGATTCTGGTAGAGCGTATGCACGGCAAAGGTGATGGAGGTGGAGATGTTCAGCGACTGGGCCCTGGCCGCGGCCACCGGGTCGCGTTTTTCCTGGAGCCCCTTGAGCAGATTCTTGTGGAGCGCCTCGATGGAGTCGCGGAAGGCATCGGATCTGGCCTTGGCCGCGGCCAGCGGCCGGACGCGGTCCACCACCTCTTCCAGCACCGGCATATGGGCGGGGCTGTTGGTGAGCGGGGCCATGGCATAGACGAAGGACTCGCCCTGGACCACGCTGTAGCGGTCATCCGGCCGGGCCGGGTCGAGCTCGAAGGCGGCCTCGCGGAACTCCCGGATGTCTTCGATGCCGGCGGGCGGCTCATCCAGGGCGAAGAGCGGCGTCTTCCGAACGGCCAGGCCGAAGTCTTCCGCAGCCCTGGCAAAGCCGCTGTCGCCGCCATTGACAGCGAGCTCGAGGAAGGAGGTCGTCAGGTTGGTGTAGGCGGTCTGACGGGCATTCTGGAGCTTCAGGATGGGGATGATCAGCGCCCGGGCCTCGGCGAGCGGAAGGGTGTCCGTGGAGTTGCTGCGCGTCAGCTTCTCGCCGTGGTCGTCATAGTATTCCTTGATCTGCTCCTCGCTGACGGAGATGCGGGGGAGGAGATTGGAGAGCGCTACGGAGACATACTGGACGGCGACGCGTCGCGGCAGGTGGAAGGAGTTGGTGTTGGCCTCGAAAAAGGCCGCGATCTGCGCGTCTGTGGCGCGGATGCCGGCGAAGCGGTTGCTGACCGTGATGGTGCGGACGGTCAATTCGTCGGTCAGGCCGGCCAACTCGTCATCAACCTCAATGGGCGTGACCCAGGCGGCGGACTCCACGATGGACCCGAGCTTGCGGAGCGTCAGGTTATGCGCCAGGAACTGCTCGTACTGGGCCGGCCGCAGGTTGATCTCCTTCAGCTTCCCCAGGTATGCGGCATGCACGGTGCTGTCGTAGCCGTCCGTGGCGCCGATGCTCTCCTGCACGGCGGCCTTGACCTCTTCGCGGCTGGCGCTGAGCTTCAGCTCCTCGGCAACCTGGAGCGCGGCGACCTGGTGCCAGACCTGCGTGGCGACGTCCGGGAAGGGGAGCAGTTCCTTGCGGTTCCGGCCGAGGCCGCGGATTTGCCGTTCCAGCTGGTCAAACGTGTCGGCGGAGACGTTTTTGCCGCCGATCTTGGCCACGCTGTCACCACTGGATCCGGACTTGTAGCAGGAGTCCACGGACAGGAATGCCAGTGAGACAACGACGGCAAAGGCGCCCCACACGAGGCGATGGCGGATGATGCGGTGAAAGTGGTAGATGAACACGGTGTGATCCTGGAAGGCGCGCGCTGATCAGGTGCAGGAGGTGTACGGCCAGCACGCGCGCCGGGCCTCCTGCGGGGTGGGCGATGGTGTCGCCCGGCGGATACCCGTTTGTGCGGGCAGCGCTCGCCCCGGACTAGCTACTGAAAGAGACTTTCCTCAACTTTAACCGGCGGGGCGCTGGTGGCCGCCGGTCCGGCTGCGGCCGGGGCGGTTGCGCTGGCCACGCCGCCGGTGACGGCGCCATCGTTCAGGGTTGGCAGGCCGCTGGCGGTCAGTGCGGGCTCGCCCAGGACAAAGGCAAAGTTCCCCTTGCCCTTGCCATCCGGCGCGGTTTCCAGGACCGACACCACCAGCTTGCCGCCCACGGCGGCCTGCTCGCGGCAGATGCGGACCGTGCTGTGGGTGGTGGTTTCCATGGTGACGGGCGTGTCGGTGCCGTTGTCAATGTCCACCCGGTACTCGTTGGATTCATTGGTGATCCGGGTGATGCTGCGGTCTGCGGACGATTCGATCCGGACCGCGGAGCCGGACTTCATCTTCGGCACGGAGAACTGCGGGCCGGTCACGCGGACAGCGCCATTATCCGTGCGCACCAGCAGCTGCAGGTCGAGCCTGCCCTTCACGGTGTTCCGGGCCTTGCGCAGCTCGAGGTTGCTGCGCCCCACAAAGCTGTCGCAGGAGGCGACGGCGGTTTCGATGCTGAGGGCCTTTTCGGCCAGCCCGTCGCGCACGGCGATTTCCAGCCGGCCCTCCTCCAGGTGGATGGTCCGGTTGGAGTTGGCGGTTGAGCCTTCGGGTTCAAAAACCGACAGCTCGCACGCGGGCGACAGCCGGATCGCGTCGTCCGGAGAGAGCAGGATGGTGGCCTCGCTGTCGCCGGCCGTGCGGACCGTCGTGCCGAAGGGATAGGCCTTACCTCTGGTGACTGGCTCGAAAACGGCGCTGCCGGGTTTTTTGACCTGGCAGGATCCCTTGACGCCGGTGACCCGGAACAGGATGTCGAACGATTGGGCCTGCAGGGAAGCGGCCATTGCCAGCACGCCCACCACAGCCAGCCCCGCGGCTCGGTTCAGAGTATACATGATCAACTCCTGTCAGGCGTGTTGCCCGTCCGGCCGGGCCGCCTTGTCCATTATACGCAAAAGCTTTGCCATAATAGACCAACGCCCTTGCGCACGTCAATCTTGCCGGACGAAACATTTCCTTTTGCAAAGGCGCGCCGGCTCAACTACACTGCCTCTTCAACACTGGCCATTTTTCTCGGACGGAGTTCCGGTATGCCTGGAGATGCAGCCATGAAACGAATCAGCGGTTGGATGCTGGCGGGAGTTGGCATCGTGCTGGCAGGAGCAGCGGTGGACATGGCCTGGGCGCAGGCCGGTGCGCGGCCGGTGGTGCGTGGCACGCCGGTCATGGGTGCGCCGGGCGCGGTGGTCCCGGCGCCGGGCGACAAGCGGCAGCTGGCCATTCGCCGGATGCCCCGGCTGAACAAGGTGAAGCAGCAAACGCCGCAGTACTCCACCACGGCCAGCAAGACATCCCCCAACCGGCCGCGTGACTGGGCCCTGTTTGAAGTGGAATACACCACCCTCCCCGAGTGGATGGACGAAGTCGTCGTGACGTGCTACCTGATGGCCGAGCGCCGCGGCGCGGAGGCCAAGAAGGAATACTCCTTCTACCAGACTACGGTGCGGTACACCGATGTTGCCCGCGGCGAGCACACGGCGTGCGTGGTGCTGTCGCCGGCCGCCCTGCTGCGCAACGGCGACCAGTTTATCGGGTTCGCGGTTGAGATGACCTCCGCCGACGGCACGCTCCTGGACGCGAAGAACGAATCCACGGGGTCGGTGCTGCCTGTGGACTGGTGGAAGGACCCCAAGGTCACGGAAAACAAGAGCGTGGTCAAGCGTGACGGCTTGGTGGACCGCACCAAGACGCCGTTTGGCCTCATCAATATCGACGATTACGAGGCGGTGAAGTAGTGTTTGCGCAAGATCGAATTCTCGCGCTGAATGTCGGCGCCAGCAAGCTGGTGTTGGCCGAATTCGCCGTGCGTCCCGGGCACGCACCCGAACTGCTGAACTATGGCATCGGCGAACTGGGGCTTGAGCCGGACAATGAAACCGACGTTTCGCCCTACATCGTCGTGGCCCTGCGCGACATCCTGCGCGAGCACGGCATCCGGCCGGCGCCGCTGCTGCTGGCGCTCTCCGGGCAGGCCGTGTTCCCGCGCTTCGTGAAGCTCCCCCCTGTGGCCCGCGACAAGATCGCGGAGATGATCCGCTACGAGGCGGAGCAGAACGTGCCGTTTCCGATCGACGAGGTGGTCTGGGACTACCAGCTCATCGGCGACGCGAGCGAGGGCGAGCAGCACGCCATGATCGTGGCCGTGAAGGCCGACAACATCACCGAGGCTGCGGAATGCGTCGCCGCGGCGGGCCTGGAGCCCGAGCTGGTGGATGTGGCTCCCCTGGCGCTCTACAACTGCGTGCGCTACAACTATCCTGACCTGGCCGGCTGCGTCATGGTGCTGGACATCGGCGCCCGCTCCACCAATCTCGTTTTCATCGAGCAGGGGCGCGTCTTCAGCCGCACCATCGCCGTGGCGGGCAACGCCATCACGCAGGAGATCGCCAAGAGCTTCCAGATCACCTTTGGCGAGGCCGAGGCGCTCAAGCGGCAGCATGCCTTTGTGGCCCTCGGCGGCGTGTTCTCCGCCGGCGATGACGAAATGGCCGACCGCATCTCCAAGATCGTGCGCAATGTGGTCACGCGCCTGCATGCCGAGATCAGCCGCTCGATCAACTTCTATCGCAGCCAGCAGGGCGGCACCGCGCCCGGCCGCGTGCTGATGACCGGCGGATCGTCGGTCATCCCCCACATGGACACCTTCTTCCGCGAGAAGCTCCAGGTGGAGACGGAGGTGCTGAACCCGTTCATCAATGTGCAGGCCGGCGCCGCGCTCGACCTGCAGCAGGTCGGCGACGATGTCTCCTGCCTCGGCGAGGTCGTGGGGCTGGCGCTGCGGCGTTCGCTGGCGTGCCCGGTCGAAATCAACCTGATGCCGCCGGATCTGGTCAAGGTCAAGAACTTCCGCAGCCGCATCCCTTTCTTCGGGCTGGCCGCCCTGGGGCTGCTTCTGACCCTGGTCGTCTGGATGCTCTACTTTCTTCAGGCCAAGGAGGACTACACGGCGCTGGACAAGTACGTCAAGGGGCGCGTGAACCTGCTGCGCCGCTCCGAGGAGGAGATGCGCGTGGCGCTGAAGGCGCGCGAAACCGCACAGCAGAGGGCCGACGACCTGCGCCGGCTGGCGGCGCACCGGACCGACTGGATCCGCATCATCAACGGCACGCGCGAGTGCCTCGTCGACGGCATGTGGCTGACGTCGCTGGATCCGGTCCGGGGCGGCAACGGGCAGGTGTCGAAGGTGATCCTCACCGGGTTCGGGTTCAAGGACGAACTGGACAAGGCGATCGCCGCCGCCGGCGGGACCGGCCGGCTCACGCCCGGCGAACTGCTCCGCGACCGGCTCCAGAGCCGCAAGGATCTGTTCGGCGACGTGGTGATCCGCAACGATCGCTATTCGACCAAGGAGACGTACCTGCACGAGTTTGCGGTTGAGGTGACGATCGCGGCACCGGCGCGCTGACGCACAGAGGCGGTAATTTCGCATGAAAGCACGGAAAATCATCATCACGGCGGGTGCAGGCGCGGCCTTCCTCCTGTGCCTGGCCGGCTTTGTGTTCGCGTACAACGCCTACGCGAAGGCCAGCAAGGTCAAGACCACGCTGGACGCCACGTACAAGCAGCTGCAGTCGATCTACAGCGCGAACCCGTTCCCCAACGCGACCAATATGGCCGTGCTCCGCAGCGACGCCGTCTGGATGTCGAACTGGTACCGGTTGCTGGTGGCGGAACTGCGCGAGACGGCCGCGACGAATGCGGACCTGAGCTCTTCTGGCCTGATCATGAAAATGCAGGACACCAGCACGGAGCTGCACAAGCAGGCGAACGCCAGCGGCGGCAAGGTGCTGCCGGACGGCTTTGCCTTCGGCTTCGACCGGTATCTGGGCGGCAGCCGCCGCATGCCCAAGCCCGAGAACGTGAAGCGGCTCGCGCTGCAGTTCACGATGATGGAGGCGATCACGCGTGAGATCCTCGACAGCCGCGTGGCCGCGCTGACCCGGATCGACCGCGAGGAGTTCGAAAGCGACGGCGCCGAGAAGACGGCCGCCACCGGCAAGCGCCCGCGGCAGCAGCCGGCGCCGGTGGCTGCGCCCGTGGTCGCGGCCGAGGATGCCCGCTATCCCCGGCAGCGTTTCACCGTCGGCTTCACGGCGGATGAGAAAGCCCTGGCCGAGGTGCTCAGCCGGATGGCAAAAATGCCGCTGTTCGTGGTCGTGACCGAGGTCAGCGTTGACCGGGTGAGCCGCGGGCTGCAGCCAAGACTCGAAAAGCCCGTGGTCGAGACGGACAAGGCCCGGACCGCGGTGATCCTGCCGACGCAGCGCGTGGTCTCCGGTCCCGAAATTGCGCCGCTGCTGAAGGCCCAGATGATGATCGACGTCTACACCTTTGAGGGGGCATAGCCCGTGGCACAAAAACGAGGCTTTAACTTTTCGCTGGCGCGCCACTACGACAAGGCCATTGCCGTGATGGTGCTGGTGGCGCTGCTGCTCTCGCTGCTGATGCTGGCCCGATCGGCCGCCGCCAGCAAGGAGCGGAAGCACCGGTACGAGGAAGGCGTCAATAACATGCGCCCGAAGCAGGCCAACCTGGCGCCGCAGGTCATTGACCCGTACGAGGCTGTAACCCGAAACCTGCGCCATCCGCAGGCCGTGCGCGCTTCCACCAACGAGGCGGGGCTGTTCATCCCCCAGCGCCGCGTCTGGTGCGTGGATTGCATGTATCCGATCCAGTTCGCGGCGGCGGAGTGCCCGTACTGCCGCGCCCGGCAGCCCTCGGAGACAAACCTGGTCGAACATGTCCGGATCGACAGCGAGGGCCGGGGAATCCCCGACAAGTGGCGGGTCAGGTATTTCAACCACGCGTTTGCCATGCCGGAGGACCGCTCGCGCGCCGAGGATGACGCCGACAGCGACGGCTTCACGAACCTGCAGGAGTTTCAGGCGGAAACCTCGCCGCGCGACCCCAAGGACCACCCGGACCTGATGGCCTTGCTGCGATTCAAGGAAAACACCACCCGGGCGTATCCGTTTGTCTTTATGGGCGCCAGCAAGATGCCGGGCGGAAGCCTGCGCCTGACCTTTAACATGAAAGGCGCAGACAGCCGCACATACTTCACCAAGATGGGCGAGGAAGTCGGCAAGACCGGCCTGGTTTACAGCAACTGCACCCAGAAGACCGAGCGCGTGCTGGACCCCAAGGTCGGCGTCCCCATGAATGTCGACCGCTATGAGGTGCTGTTGTTACGACCGGCAGACGGCAAGACGTTCCTGCTGAAGGATAATGAGCCGCGCGCCACCATGGAACAAGAGCTCGTGCTGACGCTGACCGCCGGAGCCAGGACGGCCGAATACCGGGTTTCCGCCGGCGGGATACTGGATGTGGAGGGGCAGAAGTACAAGGTGGACGTCAATCTCGGGGTTGACGACAAGCCCACTTCTGTTGTATTAGAGAACATTCTCACGGGAAAGAAGTCCACCGTAAGCATCGGGTTGTTGTAAATCCTGTTCCGACCGGGACATAGGAAGCAACCGCTGTCGGCGTTGAGGAGTCCCCCAATGAAGTGTGCAGCCAAATGGTTGGGCGTTATTTCCGCCGTTCTGCTGGTCTCAGGCCGGATTTGCGCGCAAGGTGAAAATCCGGAAGTTCCGGCTGCAAAACCGGCCGAAGCGCCTGCTGCTCCGGCTGCCGCGGAAGTCCCTGCCGCCGCGCCGGTAGCTGAAGTTCCTGCCGCCGCACCAGCCGCCGCTCCTGCCGTAGAAGCCCCTGCAGCCGCACCCGTGGCCGCACCCGTGGCCGCACCTGTCGCCGCGCCTGCCGCAGAAGCCCCTGCAGCCGCACCCATGGCCGCTCCTGTCGCAGAAGCCCCCGCCGCCGCCCCTGCAGCCGCACCCGTGGCCGCACCTGTCGCCGCGCCTGCCGCAGAAGCCCCTGCAGCCG
>JBAWXQ010000083.1:0-11634 GCA_037144015.1 bacterium | reverse complement strand
GTCCGTCCACTTGATCATGCAAGATGCGACGCAACTGCATAGCATGTTATGATGGAACATTCTAATACGAACGACAGAAATGAGTTCATGAACAGGCGAACGCGCCCGTTCTCCGTCGGCCGAAGCCGTCCCTGGCGAGGCCCGGCACGGGGTACTGATCGATGACCTGCGAACCGCAGATTGACGAATGTCCAGTGCCGATTTTTGAAGTCAACGCCGTATTTGCGGAACGATTCCTTCATGATTCAGACCCCTGACTCCTGAATACTGAATACTGACTCCTACCTCCTGCCCCCTACGGCAGCGGCAGCACGGCGGAGGGAATGACGCAGGTGGCCAGGATGTGATCCTCCAGCAGGGCGGTGTTGACCGGCAGGGCGCGCCCCTGCAGCGGGCGGAAGGCATCGAGCCACTGTCCGGCGAGTTCGAGGTCGATGCGGCCGGTGCCCATGTCAACGGTGCGGGCGCGGAGGTCGCTGGGGCTATAGCGGATGCCGGTGCCGAGTGCCTTGGCGAGCGCCTCCTTGGCGCACCAGAAGCGCAGCAGGGTGGTGGGGCCTTCGCCGGACTGGGCGGCGAGTTCCTGCTCCTCGGGCGTGAAGACGCTGCGGGAGAAGTCGTCGGTCAGGTCGCGCCCCAGGCGCTCCAGGTCGATGCCGATGCGGCCGTTGACGGCGATGGCCGCGGCGACCAGGCCGCTGGTGTGGGCGATGGAGATGTCGACCGTCTCGCGCGTGCGGTCCCTCCAGGTGCCGAGGGCGTGCGGCTTGCCGGAGTCGTCGGTCCAGATCGGGATGTCGGTGGCGGCCCAGTTCTGCTGGTGCTGCTCGAGGAGGTGGCGGCGCAGGGTGTCCTTGACGCAGGCGCGGCCGAGCAGCCATTCGATCCGGCGCGTGGAGACGCCGCGCATGGCCAGCCATTCGTCGCGCTCGGCCGGGTTCAGCAGCGCAAAGGCCATGGCCTTGAGCCAGAGCTCCTGCTGCCCCTCGAAGATGGCGTGTGGGATGCGCGCGAACATGCTGCCGCGCACGGGCATGGAGACCTCGCCCAGCAGCCCCGGGGGGAGCTCCTGTGTGAGGAACGTGTCGGACGGGCGCTGCACCAGGCGGTGCACGGGCGGCGAGACCGGGCAGATCAGCTCCTCCCATCCGGAGGCGGTCAGCACCAGGCGGCCGCGGCCGTCCGAGACCAGCACGTCCGCCACGTACGAGTGCGGGCTTTGCGCCGTGATGCGCAGACAGGCGCGCAGGCGCGCGCCCTCGGGGAGCACCGTGGCCAGGAAGCGGATGCTGCGGGCGCGGAACGGCAGCGTGAGCACGCCGTTGAACTTCTCCTGGCTGAGCCAGAGGCTGACGCCGGAGCTGACGCCGTCCATGGTCAGGGGCCAGACCGAGAAGAGCGGAAAGCGCGTGGCGCGCACGGCGTCGGCGCGCGACGGGACCACGATCTCGTAGTCCAGGCCGTTCTCGCCCCATTGGAACACCTGATTGACCGACTGCAGCAGGCGCCCCTGGAAGAGGCGGTCCGGGTAGATGTCCGGCCGGGTCCAGTTGGCGGGGCGGGGGTTGCGCAGCGGGACAGGCCTGGCGGTTTCACGCTCGGGCGCGGCATTGGCGAGGAATACGGTGGCCTCGGCCATGGGCACGGAGAAGGAGCTGCCGGGCACGGGCATGCGCATGGTGACCTGCACGGCGGTCTGTCCGGGGTCGGGCCATTCCACGCGCTGCGCCTGGATGAGCACCCGCGTTTCGCCGCGCTCGAGCGTGACGATGCGCTTGCCGCGCAGGTTGTCCACCTGCACCACGCGCTTCTGCGGCACGAGGCGCCGCGCGGCCTCGGCCATGATCTCGATGCAGGTGATGGCGGAAAGGATCGGGAGGCCGCCCAGGCGCGGATTGCCGAGCGACACGCGGTGAGACGCGAGGGCGTAGTCGCGGATGAAGGGGTAGTCTTCGGTGGTGAATGTCTTGGCCAGCTCGATGCGCTCGCCCGGTTTCTCCGAGATCGTCTCGGCCTCCACCAGCAGCGGAAAATCGGCGCCGAAGTTGTCCTGCCGGATGGTGCCGGGCGTGCCGGCCGCGGGTGCGTCCGGTCCGGATGCGGCGGCCAGCGGGGCGGACGGGGAGAAGTCGATGATCTCGGGCAGCGTGCCGTCGAGCACCACAACCGGCTCGGCGCGCGCGCGGCGCGGTGCGGCAGACGGCTTGTGCAGCTCCAGCAGGCGTGACGCGCGGTGGCGGTGCAGGACGGTGGCGTCGAAGGCGACGCCGTGCGCGGCCAGGATGGCGAGGGCGTGGTGGAGCTGGGTCAGCCCGGAACGGTGGATGCGGTCGGTGGCCACGGCCACATGCGGCCGGGACCCGAGCACGTCGGTTACGCGGGTGGAGAGGTTGCCGCGTGCGCCGAGCTCGACGAACACGCGGAAGCCGTCGGCGTGGAGCTTTTCGACCGTGTCGCCGAAGCGCACCGGCTCGCACCACTGCCGGACGCACACATCCAGCAGCTCCGCCGGGTTTTCCGGGTGCAGGTCGGCGCGCAGGCAGGAGTAAAGCGGAATGCGCACGGGGCGCCGGATCCACTGGCGCAGGTAGTTCCGGATGGGCTCCATGGCCGGCGCGAAGGCCGGCATGTGGTAGTAGCGCTGCAGCCCGAGACGGCCCACGCGGGCGCCGCGGCGGCGGAGCTCCTCGGAGATCGGATCGGCCGCGTCGGCCGGGACCGCCACGATGGTCTGCCGCGGGCCGTTGAGCATGAGCAGCGCGACCTGGGCGCGCCAGCGTTCCGGCACGTGTGCCGGCCAGTCTGCCGGGGCATCCTCCACCGAGAGCAGCGCGTGCAGCGGGATGTCCGGCCGCCCGGAAAGTCCGAGGGTCAGCTGATAGCCCTCGCGCAGAAACCGGATGCGGTCGGCAGGGGTGAGCGTCCCGAACGCGCCGGCGTACTCCAGCGCCACAAACTCGCCGCCGCTGTGGCCGAGGGCCGCATCCGGCCGGATGCCGAGCGCATCGAACAGGCGTGTCAGCGCGATGCTGGCCGCATGGGTGCACTGGATGGCGCCGGCCATGCTGATGCCGAGCGGCGCGCCGCCTTCGGCGCGTCCGGCCGGCCCGGCGCCAAACAGCCACTCGCTCGGCAGGAAGCCGTCCGGCGCATCCTGGCAGACCGCGTCGGCCTCGTCGAACGCCTCCCGGCAGATGTCGAAGCTCAGGCAGAGGTCGCGCATCATGTCCGGGTACTGCGAGGTTTCACCGGGGAAGAGAAAAACCATTTTTCCTTCCGTGCGCAGGCGCTGGCGGAAGTAGAACATGCCGGCCTTGTCGCGGATGCGGGCGGCCTCGCCGGCAAGCTTGACCCGGGCGATGCGCAGCCGGTCGCGCAGGTCCGGGACGCTCGAGGCGACGATGGCCAGCACGGCCGGCAGGCCGCGCGCGGCATGGGCAAGCGTGAAGGCCACATCGCGCAGCGCGAGGTCCGGCATGTGCTCGAGCGTGTGCAGCAGGCTGTCGACCTCGCGGCCAAGCGCCGCATCCGAGGCTGCGCCGATGAGGCACAGCTCGTTTTCGAACAGGTCATGCAGGTGTCGGCGGGCGTTCATCAATGTTCGGGATGCTCCTCCAGCACGGCGTGGGCGTGCACGCACGCGCAGTCAAAGGCATTGACAGCCGCGCGGCGCGGCGGTTGGCGGCGTCCCTGCACCCAGGGCCGCGGCGCGGTGCAGACGTAAAAGGGGGACGCGGCCTGGACCAGGCGTGAGTGCATGCGTCCGCACGCCGTCACCATGGGCGGCAGGACACGGTGGTGCAGCGCCAGCGCGGTCTTGACCACGCCCGCCAGCCCCGCGGCGGCAAAGCAGTGGCCGATCTGCGCCTTGACCGATCCGACCAGCACGCGCGGGGAGGCCCCGGCGCGGTCCGGAAACACCTGCCGCAGCGCGTGGATCTCCATCTGGTCTTCGCGCGGCACGGCGGAGCCGTGCGCCTCGACCAGGGCGATGGTGGCGGGGTCGACGCCGGCCTCGTCCAGGCCGGCCCGCATGGCCGAGGCCAGCCCTTGCGTTTCGGGGCGCATGCCCAGGGAGGAGGCGTCGCCGGCGGCAAGGCCGATCCCCTTGAGCAGGGCGAAGATGGTGTTGCCGTCCTTCTCCGCGTCGCGGCGGCGCTTGAGCACAAGGAAGCCGCCCCCCTCGCCGGGCAGCGTGCCGTCGGCGTCGCGGCTGAGCGGGCAGGGGAGGTCGCGCGAGGTGAAGCCGAGCAGGCAGGCCAGCCCCATCAGCACCTGCAGGCTGGTGCAGTTCTGCACGGCGCCGGCCAGCATGACGTCGCAGCGGCCGAGGCGCAGCTCGTCCATGGCCAGGCGCAGCGCCTGCATCGACGAGGCGGCGCCCGCGTCCACGGCGCAGGCCGTGCCGGAGATGGCCAGCGCCGCGGCGCACTGCCCGGCCAGCGTGTGCCCGAAGGCGCTCCGGAGCCCCGGCGTGCGCATGGGCGGCAGCGCCGCCTTGAGGGCCTGCCGGATCTCGTTGATCTGCGCCTCGGCGGCATTCGGGAAGAGACGCTGCAGCAGCGCCACGGTCTGGTCCATCATCAGGCCATGCTGGAGCCAGTTGGCCGAGGCCACGTTCAGCGGCGAGGCATAGCCGAGGATCAGCCCGGCGCGTCCGGCCGGCAGCGACGACGGTGCCATGCCGGCATGGCACAGGGCCTCGGCTGCCAGATGCAGCGCCATGAACTGGTCCGGGTTGGCCCCGGCCAGGGAGCCGGCATTCAGGCCAAAGGCCCCGGGTGTGAACGTGTTGAGCTGGCGCAGGTAGCCGCCGCGCTGGGTGTTCAGGCGATCGAAGCGCGGCGACGACGGGTCGAGCACGCGGGGCGCCAGCGGACTCGGGTGGTCGCCGATCGCGGACTTACCGGACACAATGTTCTGCCAGAACGCGGCTGCATCAGCCGCGCCCGCGAACCGGCAGGCGATGCCGACGATGGCGATGTCATCCCGCATCGTAACCATGCTCCGGCCCCGGGAACGTGCCGCTGCCGACTTCTTTTGCGAAGGCGGCAAAGGCGGTGCGCATCTGGGGGGCCAGTTCGGCGTAGCGCTTGGCAAACCGGGGGAGGAACTGCTCGTTCAGGCCCAGCATGTCGTGGGAAACCAGGACTTGCCCGTCGCATCCGGGTCCGGCGCCGATGCCGATGGTCGGCACCGGGGTCTCGGCGGTAATGTCGGCTGCCAGCGGCGAGGGGAGGCATTCCAGCACCAGGGCAAAGATGCCGGCCCCGGCCAGCGCCTGCGCATCGGCGTGGAGCTGGGCGGCGGCGGGCGCGGTCCGCCCCTGGACCTTGTAGCCGCCCAGTTCGCGGATGGATTGCGGGGTCAGCCCGATATGGCCGACCACCGGGATGCCGTTGGCTGTCAGGGCGCGCACCAGGTCTGCGCGGAAGGCGCCGCCCTCGATCTTGACCGCATCGGCTCCGGCTTCCTTGAGCAGGCGCCCGGCGTTGGTGATGCCGGCTTCGATGGAGGTCTGGTAGGAGAGGAAAGGCATGTCCGCGATCACCAGGGCGCTGCGGACGCCGCGGACCACGGCGGCGGTGTGGTGGAGCATCTGCTCCATGGTCACCGGGATGGTCGTTTCATACCCCAGCACGGTCATGCCAAGCGAGTCGCCCACCAGGATCAGGGGGATGCCGGCTTCGTCGACCATCCGGGCCGTGGTGCAGTCGTAGGCGGTCAGGCAGGCGAGCTTCTGCTTCCCCTTGGCCTGGCGGATGCGGGTAGCGGTCCACGTCTTCATGCGTGGGCGGATGATAGCACAAAGGCGCGAAGGCGCAAAGGCCCACAAAAGGGCACTGGGTAAGGGGCCAAGGCTGGGCGGCGCATGAACTGCACCCACGAGATCAGCGCAAGGCGGGTTTGAGTCTGCAACCCAATCTTTGTCGCGAGCTTTGTCGCGAGCTTTGTCGACAAATCTCGTGACAAACATGCGACGCAAATGCATCGCATGTTTGGACGGAACGTAACTACTCGGAAGGTGGCCCCGCCCGCTCCGCCGACGACAGCGCGGGAAAAGTAGGTCAGGCATTCCTGCCTGACCTTGCCCCCCGCGAGTGGATCAATTGCCACCGTATTCCGATCTGTGACCCGATGTTGCTACAAAAGGCACAGGCGGTTCAGGGGCTGCCGTCGTTCATGGCGATGGTGCTGGAAAAAGGGACACAAAAAGGGACACACGCCATAGTCAAAACGTGTCAAAACGAGTCTGCACGTGTCCACTTGGCGGCGACGGGAACGGAAGACCAAAACCCCGGAAATCATTCGGGAATGTCTGCAAAAGTCGGTAATTGTCCCGACGTGTCCGCAAATGTAAAATGGCTCCGGCGGCAGGATTCGAACCTGCGACCAAGTGGTTAACAGCCACCTGCGCTACCACTGCGCTACGCCGGAACGGTAGGACGATTCGCCGTGCGGAGGCTGAAACAGCTGCTCCCCGTACGGAAGTCGTGAATGTAGCCGATTGCCTGTAGGATTGTCAATCACGGGTGCAGGCCCTCAAACGGATTGTCGATTGCCGGCAGGATAATAGTTCTGGCGGTATGGGGTGGAGTAGAGTAACGTCTTTTTTAGGTCGGGATCAGCCTGACCCGCTCGTACTTCTTCCAGTGTCATGGTCGAGGCATCGGGACATCAACGTAACGTGACACGAGAAGAGGGATTCAGACTATGGATATCTATGTTGGCAACCTCCCGTACGAGGTAACAGACGCTGAGCTGCAGGCGCACTTCGAGAAGTTTGGCAAGGTGGCTTCGGCCCGCGTGGTGATGGACAAGGCCACGGGTCGCGCCAAGGGGTTCGGCTTCATCGAGATGGCGGACCGTGCGGAGGCTGAGAAGGCCATCGCCGGCTGCAATGGCGCGGACTTCATGGGGCGCCCCCTGCGCGTCAACGAGTCGCAGCCCAAGCCCCGCGACGATCGTCGCAGCGGTGGTGGCGGCGGCGGCGGCGGCGGACGCTGGTAGCATTTTTCTGGCAGCCTGTCGGGCATGGGTTTGTGGTCGCCACAAACGGCTTGCCGACAGGCTGCTTTTTTTTTTGGAACCCCGCGGGAAGCTTTTCCCACACCCGAAGCAGATTGTGCTACACTGCGGCCATGAAAGAATCGACAGCGAAGACGCGGACGGCGGCGGCGGCGGCCTTTATCAAGCGGAAAGCCACAATCGTTTTTGAGACGAACACTCCCCATAAAGGCAACACCAAGGCCATCATCAGCGTTGCGGATCTCAACCTGACCAAGGATGATCTGGGCATTTACACACGCCTGTTTGACAGTTTTTTCCGGGAGGGCGCGCCCATTGTGTCCAAGTCCGCCAAGGAAATTGAGAGCGTCATGTCGCCCGCGGTGTTCATGGAGGCGCTGCCGAGACTGGTGAAGGCCGGAGCCCTCAGCGTCACGTTCTGGGAACACCGGGCTTCCGCGCCCAATCTCTGGCGCAAGGTGAAGGCGTTCTAGCAGCCTGTCGGACTTAGCTTTGTGGAGGCACAAACTGTCTGCCGACCCGGCTGCTAGTTTTAGCCTGTGGCCTTTTTGAGCAGCTCTATCGCCCGTCAGCGGGCTTCCCCAAACTAGCAGCTTAGTCGGCACAAAGTTTGTGATGGCACAGAGCTAAATCCGACAAGCTGCTAGACGCCCAGCAGGTCCCGCACATCATCCCAGCTCAGGGCCTTCAGGATGCTTTCGTCGGCGCTGGAGATGGTGGCGCCGATGATGGCCTGCTTGCGCTTCTGTAGCGCGAGGACTTTCTCTTCGACCGTGTGCTGGGCGATGAGCTTGATGCTGTAGACCGTGCGCTTCTGCCCGATGCGGTGGGCGCGGTCCGTGGCCTGGTCCTCGACCGCCGGGTTCCACCACGGGTCAAAGTGCACCACCATGTCCGCCCCCGTGAGGTTCAGGCCTGTGCCGCCGGCCTTGAGGCTGATCAGGAACGCGGGGATGTTGTGCTGCTGGTTGAACTGCTGCACCTGCGCCATGCGGTCCTTGCTCTGGCCGTCGAGGTAGCAGTAGGCCAGGCTGCGGCTTTCCATCTCACGGCGGATGATCTGCAGCATGCTCACGAACTGGCTGAAGACCAGCACGCGGTGGCCGCCGTCCATGGCTTCATCGAGGATCTCGAAGAATTGCTCCAGCTTGGCGGACGGTCCGTCGGTCTTGGCCAGCTCCGGCAGCTTGAGCAGCTCGAGGTGGCAGCACACCTGCCGCAGCTTCATGAGGATCGCCAGGATTTCCATGTGGCAGCGCGCAAACCCCTTGGCCGCCACGAGGTCGCCCACGCGCCGGCGCGACTCCTGCAGGATCTCGTTGTAGACGCGCTGCTGGTCCGGCGTGAGCGAGCAGAACGAGGTCTTGGTGAGCTTGTCGGGCAGGTCCTTGGCCACGTCGCGCTTGAGGCGGCGCAGCAGGAAGGGGTGCAGCTTGCGGCGCAGCTTGGTCTGCGCGATCTCGCCGTCGCGGTCGCCGGCGACGATGGGCTGCTCGTACTGGCCGCGGAAGAGCTCGTAGTCGCCCAGGTAGCCGGGCATGAGGAAGTCCATGATGGACCAGATGTCGGCCACGCCGTTTTCGACCGGCGTGCCGGTGAGGACCACCTTGTGGTGCGCGCGGAGCTGCTTCACGGCCACGGCGTTCTGGGTGGAGCGGTTCTTGATGTGCTGGGCCTCGTCCAGCACGGCCACGCCAAAGGCGCAGGCCACGTAGCGCTCGATGTCGCGGCGCAGCAGGGCGTAGGAGGTGATCACGAGGTGGCTGGCCGGGATTTCGTCCCACAGCTCATGCCGCCGGTTTCCGGAGAGCACGAGTACCTTGAGCCACGGCGTGAACTGCTGCGCCTCGCGCGCCCAGTTTTCCACGAGGCTGGTGGGGCAGACAATCAGCGCGGGCTTGTCGCGCGCCTCGGGGTCGACCCGGGCCAGCTGCAGCCAGGCCAGCGTCTGGATCGTCTTGCCCAGCCCCATTTCGTCCGCCAGCAGGCCGCAGGCGCCGCCGCGCTCCAGGAAGCGCAGCCAGTAGACGCCCTCCTTCTGGTACGGCCGGAGAATCCCCTCCAGCGGGTCGCCCAGCGCCACCGGCTCGAGCCGGAGCTCGCGGTTCTGGCGCGCGGCGCGCTCGCGCCAGTCGGGCGGCTCCTCGACATCCACGCCGTCGAGTGCGGCGAGCGAGGAGCGCACATAGGGCGCGTAGATCGCGGGGAGGCGGAAGTGTCCGGACTGGCTTCCCTCGCGGGAGCTGCAGTCCGAGAAGACGCCGTGCATGGACTCGATGGCGTCGCGGTCGATCAGCACGGTTTGGCCGTCGCGCTCGACGTACGCATTGCCGAGGCGCAGGGCGCGCTGCACGTCGCCATCCTTGAGCTTGCCGCCGACCGGCGATTCGAACTCGAAGCCGACGTCGAACCAGCCGCTGCCGCCGGGGGAGGTGACATGCACCACGGGCGTGGCTACGGGGAGGTTTTCGTGGAAGCCGGCGACCTTCCCTTCGAGCGCCACCTTCCAGCCGAGTCGGCGCAGGGCGGGGACCTGGCTGCCGAGAAAGTTCAGCACCTCGCGCGTGCCGGTGAGCGGATCGAGCGTGGCGCCGTCCGTGCCGCGAAAGCCGGCTTCCGCCAGGCGCGCCAGGGCGCGCTCCTCGGCCGGCGTGTTGCGCGAGAAATAGTGCAGGATGTCGTCCGGGTCCGGCACGCTGATGGCGCCTCCCTTGTCCGGGCCGCCGGCGGCAACCTCGTGTTTGGCGCCATACACGGCCAGGAGGTCGGCGGCCAGCGAGGCCGGGCTGCCGCGGGCCAGCAGCCGGAAGGTGGGCGTGCCCGGGCTGGCGGTGAAGAAATCCGGCGCGATCTCCGCCTCCATCGGGACGGCCTTCTCCAGCACCGGCAGTTCCACGGTCAGGAACCGCATCACGTCCGGCCGGGCAATCACGATGGGGGCCTGGTAGATGCCGTGGTAGGGCAGGGGGAGGAGGTTCTCCAGCGGCCAGAGCTGGTTTGCGCCCAGGGCCCACCCCTTGCGGCCGCTGACCACATAGGCTGGAAATTCGCCGGGGCGCAGAAAAGGGAGCTCGGTGTGCGCATTGACGAGCAGTTCGCCGTTCTCGCGGTCGAGGTCGATGCGCACCAGCGTGCGCATGGGCGTGCTGTTGACCGCGATCTCGCCGCCACCTGCCACGAGGATGGCCGCGTTGCGTCGCAGCTCCAGCACGTTGAGGAAGTCCGGCGGCCGCACGGCTACGCGGCCGGCAGCAGGCCCGTCGCAGATGTCGTCCAGCACGGTCAGCAGGTTTTCGTCCGCCGGCGGCAGGCAATAGGTGCGGTCGCGCGGGACCTGGTCGAGCGGGATGATGCGGCCGTCGATCGCCAGCGCGCACCCCACGGAAACTTCGTTGCGTGCGAAATCGGCCTGCCAGGTGCCAGGAATTGTGACCAGCAGCGCGGCCGGCGTGCCATCCGGCGCACAGCGGAGATAGTCGGCGGGCTGGAGGCTGGCGAGGCGGCGCGCGCGGCGCTGCTCCTCCTGGTACTTTTGCTCGCGCAGTGGATCTGAGGTGCGCCGCAGCACGGTCAGCGCCAGTGCGACGGTGTGGCTGCAGACCAGCCCCTGATCGCGGCTGGCGTAGCAGGGGCAGCGGTTCTCGAGAATGCCGCTGTCGCTGATCCTGGCCCTGGCGCGCAGTTCGCCCGTGCCGCGTGCGACCTCGCCCTCGAGCCACGGCGGCTGGTAGTCGGCCCGCAGCACGCCGCCGCGCTTGACCAGCTCTTCCGCTTCCTTGAAGACAGCCGGGCCGCCCCAGTTCTGGATCGCGACCTGTGTCAGTTTAAACGCCACCGCTATCCGACAGGCTGCTAGAAGATGCAGTTAAAGATCGGGAAGACCGGCAGGGAAGAGGACGTGATCACGTTGATCAGCCCCAGCTGAAAGCCGCGCATCTTGTCGGTCCGGTTGAGCAGGCCGATCTGGTACCCTTCGACGGACTGGGACGTGTTGACCAGGCCGATCTGCAGCCCGGTGAAGTTCGGGGCGCTGTTCCAGCCTCCCAGCTGGAGGCCTTTCATCGTGTTGGCGGCGTTGGCCAGGCCCAGCTGCAGAAAATCGGCATTCTCGGCATAGTTGAGGCCGCCGAGCTGCGCGCCCGCCAGTGAGGCCGTGCTGTTCCACAGGCCCAGCTGAATGCCGGTGACATCATCGCCGAGGTTGCAGATCGCCAGCTGTGCGCCGCCTGATTTTTCGCGCACATCGTTGACGAACAGATTGACCTGCAGTCCCCAGGCCCTTTCGCTCCGGCCCCAGACGCCGATGTCCAGCCCGGTTATGGTGGGGTTGGCGCCATACGGGATGCCGATGCGCAGCGCGGCCACCTCGGCGGGCCGGCCGATCAGCTGGTCCAGGCAGGACAGATCCACCAGCCAGATGTCCGCGGCCAGTGCGCCGCAGGCGGTCATACTCAGCAGGGTCAGGCTCGAAAGCAGTTTTTTCATTGGTCTCTCTCCAGTGCAATGCGCATCGCCATGATCTTGGGTGATAAGGAGCATCCTGCAGTGCCATGATGCCGTGCGTGAAGAATAATCCACTCCCGCCTGCGAGTGCAATAGAGAAAA
>JBAWXQ010000082.1:0-11865 GCA_037144015.1 bacterium | reverse complement strand
GAGACTGTCGGCAGAAAGCCCTGGACCGATCCGAGGCCTAAATCCGACAGTCTCCTAGCAGCCTGTCGGACTTAGCCTTGTGGAGGCACAAATCGTCTGCCGACCAGGCTGCTAGTTGGGCAACCCGCTGCCCGCGGGTTGCGAAAACTCAATTACAGGCAGAAAAATTGTTCCGGTTGCTCTTTTGGTAGCGTATGACACGGTTGTCCGGCGCTTGGCGGTTGCGTCCCCCAAACTAGCAGCTTGGTCGGCACAAAGTTTGTGAAGGTACAGCGCTAAATCCGACAAGCTGCTAGAGGGCGAACAGGCGCAGGCAGCGGCGGAAGTCTGCCGGCAGCGGGCTGTGGGCGCGCAGATTGCCGGGCTGGAGCGGATGCGGCATCTCGATATCCGTGGCGTGCAGCATCTGGCGAGCAACCTGCTGGATGCGAGGATCGTATGAGGTCTTGAGCCCGTACTGATGATCGCCGATCACCGGGTGGCGCACGCCGGCCAGGTGGCGGCGGATCTGGTGCGTGCGCCCCGTCTCAATGCGCAGCGACAGGTAGGTCGCGTCGCGGTTCGTGGCCAGCGTGGTCATGTGCGTGACCGCCGGCTCGCCGTCGATCGCCTCGCGAATAGTGGACGAGCGCCGCTCGATATGCCCGACGCAGATCGCGTGATAGACCTTGAGCACGCGCCGCGTCTTGAAGACGGCCACCGCCGCGTTGAAGGCGGCAACATCGCGCGCCACCAGCAGGCAGCCGGACGTGTCGCGGTCGAGGCGGTGGACCGCGCGCAGCCCCGGCGCGGCCAGCTGCGCGCGCAGCTGCTCTTCCGCGCCATCCGCGCCGACGCTCAAGACACCGGCCGGCTTGTCCACAAAGAGGTAGTGGGCATCCTCGACCAGCACACGGATGTGCTGCGGCCTGGACGGCAGGGACTCGGTAGCGGTCGTCTGCAGCACATCGCCGCGGCGGACAACATGATGGGCCATCCAGACCAGCTGGCGGTTTACCCACACCTGCCGCTCATCCAGCAGGTTCTTGGCGGCGCGCCGCGACACCCCGAGCCGGCAGGCAAGAAAAGCCTGCACAGTCTGCCCCTCCTCGGAGGCGGCGACGGTCAGCAATGCGGGTGCGTTTTTACCTGTCGGCATAAGATCGGAACCTGTCGCCAATCGATTGCGGAACGTCGCCGGGGCAAAGTCCGGGAAGCGCCTACTCGTTCACTTCGGCAAACGAGCAGACCAGCCCAACGACTTCCTGTGATTCCATGCTGCGGTCGACGTCGATGGCGGCGCCAACCTGGAACGCGCGGCCGTCGACGGCCGTCGCCTGCAGCATGCCCAGCCAGCGCCCGCCGGCACGGGCGGCCTTCAGCGGGCCATCCGCCTGCGGGTCTTTTGCCCAGAGGCTGACCAGCGGCTTGCCGATGACCTGCTCATCCTTCTCGCAGCCCCACAGGGTCCGCAGCGTCTGGCTGGCAAAGGTGATCACCCCGTCGCGATCGCTTACCGCCACGGCCGAGAGGTCGTTGGCCAGGGCGTTCTGGAGACTGCGAAGCAGCTGCAGCTGGCGTTTGCGACGCTCCACGTTGCGCACGGAGAAGACCATGTCGCCCTCGTTGATGAGGTCGATTGAACTGATGGCGACCTCGGAAGGAAAGAAGGTGCCGTCCTTGCGGACGCACCGGGCGTCGATCAGCACGTGCCGGTTCTCGGAAAGCCCCTGCTTCACCCGCTCCAGAAGCTGCGGCGTGATGCCCGGGACCAGCTTGCCGATCTCCATGTCCCAGACTTCGTTACGGTCGAACTGAAAGGCCTCCTGGACACGCCCGTTGCTGTCGATCACATGCCCCTTGGGATCCGTAACAAACACGGCGTCGTAGAGGCCGCGCAACAGCTGCTTATAGAGCGATTTGTGGTCCTGCCGATACGCGCCAGGCGCCTTGGCAGAGGCCTCCGGAGCAGCCGGTGCGGCAGCAACACGTTCCAGCGCAACAGCAGGTGCAGGTGCGGGTGCCGGAGCGGGTGTGGGTACGACAGCAGGCGCAGGCACGGGTGCAGGCGCGACCGGCGCAGGCTTGGGTGGTTCCGGCGTCGGAATACCATGCGGTCGCTTAAATAAAAATTTCATGCTGCAAGCCTTCAAAATTCATAAAGATCCTAGTCGAATCCTCCCGCGCGTGCAATGTCAAACCCGCCCCTGTCAAACCCGCAAACCCGCCTGTCCCCCTGTTGCGCGGGCGGCTAAGTACACACGGTGGAAAGTTCGGTGACGTATGATCGTCCTCGTCATCGTCCGTCGTCCTCGAAAAAAACCCGCCGCGGCCTGCGGGCACCCTTTCGGCGGAGGGGATTTCGAGGACGATGGCCGAGGCCGATGGCCGAGGCCGAACTAACGATGCGTCATCGTATTTACGACGGCGTGTGCTAAGGACGACTCATCTTCCGCGAACGACCCTTGCGCGCCTTGCCCGCCTGGCGTCGCAGCGCTCCGCCCAAAATGCGTGATCGAGTGATGTTAGCGTTTTGGTAATACGCAACCACAAGAGCAGCCGGAACAATCTTTCTGTCTGTAATTGAGTTTTCGCAACCCGCGGGCAGCGGGTTGCACAACTAGGAGACTGTCGGCAGAAAGCCCTGGACTGATCCGAGGCCTAAATCCGACAGTCTCCTAGCGGCGCATGCGCATAGCCGATCGCAGCCTGCAGCAGGGCCGCGCCGTCAGCCAACCGCCACTTCTCGCGAATTCGCGCCGTGTGGGTGTAAACCGTCTTTTCGGATATCGCCAGCCGGGAGGCGATCTCCTTGCAGGGGATGCCGCTGCCGAGCAGTGAAAAGATCTCGCTCTCGCGCGGCGAGAGCCTGGCACCCGGCATGGGCAGCATCATACATGGCGCGTGCCCGCAGACGAGGCACCCGCGCAGAAATAAGCTGTCCACAGCCAGCAGCAAGGTGCCCACGTCGCAGACCCCATCCAAGCGCACGCAAACATGCGGCGGCGCGGCCGTTTCCACGGCGTCCACGCAGATTCTCGTCGCCGCGGCCTGCACCCGATAGGCGATCATGGGCAGCCCCCGGTCACCCGCCACCTGCATCAGCTTGTGTTCCAGATCCGGCGCCATACCCATCGCCAGCAGGGCGCCATCTGCCCGGATCGCAGCAAATCGCCCGGCCAGCAGGGCGTGCTGCGGACTCTGTGCAGTCGCGCAATAGCGGCCGGAATGTTGCAGCACCTGGGCGATGGCACTGCACCGCAGTTGACACGGGTCAAACACCGCCAGATGTAATCGGTTTTGCACGACGCAAAAAATATCAGCGGGAAACAGCGGCTGTCACGCGAAAAAAATGTGGCGCTCTGGGCGAGTATGCAAGAGTAGGTCGGCCATTCCTGGCCTGGCGGCGCACAGCGCCGCGCGACAGCGGGGTCCGTGCGATTGTGACGGAAGGACACAACGATTCTTCAGCGCCCCCGCGGCTTGATGCGGCTGGTGGGGGTGGCCGACCACGGGTCCTCGGGCCAGTGGTGGCGCGGATAGCGGCCGCGCAGCTCCTTGCGGATCAGCGGGTAGCCGTTCTGCCAGAAGCTGCGCAAGTCGCTGGTGACCTGCACCGGCCGCTGCGCCGGCGACAGCAGGTGCATGCAGACCGGCACCCGGCCGCCGGCCACGCGCGGCGAGTCGGCCAGGCCAAACACCTCCTGCACGCGCACCGCCAGCACCGGCACGTCGCCCTGGTCGTAGTGCACAGCCACGTTCGAGCCGCTCGGAACAGCCAGATGCGTGGGAGCCAGCGAATCCAATTCACGACGGCGGGCGGCCAGCCCGGCGAGCAAGGCCGCGGCAACATCCACACGCCGCAGCTGCTCCCAGCGCGTGATGCCGTCCAGAAAGGGCACCAGCCATTCTTCCAGGCGATCCGCCAGCGCGGCGTCGGCAACATCCGGCCAGTCGGCCTCGCCGCACACGCGCCGCAGGAAAAGCAGCCGTGCCTGCAGGTTGCGCGCGGCGGGTGACCACGGCAGCTGCGCCACCCCCTTCTGGCGGATCCCCTCCAGCAGGGCGCACTGGACTGCCGCAGGGGCCGGCTCGGACAGCGCCCCTTCGCGCAGCACCAGCGCGCCAAGCTTGACTCGCCGCACGGCGCTCACGGCCTCGGCGCGCCGGTCCCAGACGATCTCGTCCTCGCGCCGGATCAGGGCGGCAAAGTCCTCCTCAACGTCCTCACGCGCCACGGGCGCAGCCAGGCGAATGCGCGCATCAGGTCCGGCATCCTGCAGCTCCGCCGCCACCAGCCAGTCGGTGGTGGCCAGGCCGTCGGTGGTCTCCAGCGTGGCGCCGTGGCCATTGGCAAGCAGGTAGCGCCCGGCCGCATCGCGCCGCCGCGCAATGCGGTCGGGAAAGGCCCAGGCCAGCAGGCGGCCGGTGTCCGGCGTGGCGCGATCCGGCGGGAAGGGGCGTGACCATTGGGCGGCGAGGCGGTGGACGCGGTGGGCCCAGTCGGCAGGCGCCGGGGCATCGGACAGGTCAGACGAATCGGACCGGTCAGATGCATCGCCCACCCCGAGCCGATCCAGCAGGCGCCGCGCGTCGGTCTCGTTGCGCAGCGTTGTTTCACCGGCCCGCTCCGTGATGGCCGCGGCCAGCAGGCAGGCGCGCCGTGCGCCGTCCTTCTCCGCGGCCAGCAGGATCATGTGCGCCAGGCGCGGATGCACGGGGAGCGTGATCATGCGTTTGCCGCGCGGCGTGATGCGCCCGTCCGCGTCAATGGCTTCCAGCTCGCGCAGAAGCTCCACGGCCTGGCGCCAGGCCGCATCCGGCGGCGGCATAAACCACGGCAGGTCGGTGCGGCCGGGCGCACCCCAGGCCGCAGCCTGCAGGGCCACGGGCGCCAGGTCGGCGTCCATGATCTCCGGCAGCGCCACAGGGGCGAGCGAGCGGTCGGTGGCGTCATCCCACAGGCGGTAGCAGATGCCCGGCGCGGTGCGTCCGGCGCGGCCGCGGCGCTGGTCGGCGCGGTCGCGCGTGATTCGCAGCGTCTCCAGGTGCGACATGCCGTTGCGCGGCGAAAAGCGCGGCACGCGCATCCAGCCGGCGTCAACCACCACGCGCACGCCCTGGATGGTCAGGCTCGACTCGGCGATCGAGGTGGCGAGCACGATCTTGCGCCGCCCGGGCTGCGGCGGCTCCACGGCCGCGTCCTGGGCTGCGCGCGGCAGCGCGGCAAAGAGCGGATGCACGGAGATGTCCGGGGCCAGGTTTGCGCCGCGCAGGCGCTCGGCCGTGCGGCGGATCTCGCCTTCGCCCGGCAGGAACGCGAGGATGCTCCCGGGCTCCTCGGCGGCAATGCGCGCGATGGCATCCGCCACCTGCCACGGCAGCGGCGCGGTGCTCACCCGGGCCGCGTAGCGTGTCTCCACGGGCCAGGTGCGCGCCGAGGCGGTGATGACCGCCGCGTCGCCCAGGTGATCGGCCACCGGCTGGGCGTCGAGCGTGGCGGACATCACCAGCAGGCGCAGGTCCGGCCGCAGATTGCGGCGGATGTCCAGCGCCAGCGCCAGCCCCAGGTCGGCGGCCAGGCTGCGCTCGTGAAACTCATCGAAGATGACCAGCCCGGCCTCGGGCAGCTCGGGATCGTGCATCAGGCGCTGCGTGAGGAGGCCTTCGGTGAGCACCTCGATGCGCGTGTCGGGGCCGACGCGGCGTTCGAGGCGGATGTGGTAGCCGACGCGGCCGCCGACCTCCTCGCCGAGCAGGCGCGCCATGTAGCGGGCCGCGGCGCGGGCGGCAAGGCGGCGCGGTTCGAGCAGCACGATGCGGCGCCCCTGCAGCCAGGGCGCATCCAGCAGCGACGGCGCCACGAGCGTGGTCTTGCCCGAGCCCGGCGGCGCCTGCAGCACCACCGCGCGGTTGGCGGCCAGCGCCTGCGCCACATCCGGCAGCACGGCGCGGACCGGGAGGTCGGGGAGATGATGGAGGGACAATGACATACGCAACGTTCTTGTAGCCAGGTCGGGCCGGCGAGCGCAATCAGAGATTATACAAGATCATAAGGGATGATGATGTTGTTTTCGGGCAGACAGGAGACCTGTTCAACAGGTGCGAGAATTACGCCCGGGCCATGTTGCAGGTGCGGGTGATGAGACCGGAACAGGCGGATGCCTTCGCTGTGCTTTGCGTTGATGCGTGTTGTGCTCTTGATTTCAATGGGCCAGAATATGCCATCACGCTCCAAAATCAGGTCAACCTCTGCACCCGAATATCTGCGCCAGTGATACACCTTTGGTGGCCTCGCCAGTGCGTTGAACGTGTTGAGAATATCCCGGACAACATAGGTTTCCATGAGCGCGCCCTGCATGGGGTGCACGGCGAGGGCGTCGGGGCTTGAAATGTACTGGAGATGCGCGGCAAGGCCGGTGTCACAAATGTACCCCTTGGATCGTTCACTTACTTTCTTCAGCGCATTGCCGTGGTACGCCGGAATCTCGATCCATTGATAGGTTGCCGCAAGCAGGGCCATCCAGCGTTTGGCTGTTTGCGGCGTTATGCCAATCTCTCTGCCGACCTGACTATGGTTGATTTCCTGGGCAGTACGTGCGGCACAAAGGCTGAGGAAACGCGTAAAGAGATGCTGATCGTCAACCTGGGCCATGATGCGAACATCCCGTTCGACGTAGGTCCTCAAATAGGATGACATTACATCGCCAAGTCGTTCGTTTCCTTTGTCCAGGGTGATCGGCATACCGCCGCGCCAGATGCGGTCGAAAAGAGAATCATTTTTTGCAGTCTTGCAGACGCGTGTGTGCCCCGACAGTTCCGGCATTTTCCCGCCTGCGGCCAGCAGCGTTTTAAGCCATGGCTCGGAGTCCGCCGATACGGCGCCGTTCTTCTCAACCGTCGTCATTGAACCGAGTTCCAATACAATGACGCGCCCGGCAAGGCTTTCGGCAATATTTTTCAATAAAGCCAGATTTTGCGAGCCGATCATCAGATAGTTGCCCATACGCCCCTGCGCGTCTATGCGCCTTTTTATGGCGGGTAACAACTCCGGCGCATATTGGATTTCATCAAGAATTAATGGCCCCGGGTTCTGATCCAGAAAGAAGTCCGGATCCTGGCGTGCATTGCCGATATCAACAATTGGATCGAAAACAAAAGTCTTTGCCTTGTGTCCGTGTATATGGTTGAGGAGCGTGCTCTTCCCAACCTGCCTTGCTCCGAGAATCAATAGCGCTGGAAACTCGACGGCGTACCGAACAAGCTTTGCTTCCAACAGTCTGGTCCTGTAGTTCATGCTTGAATATTAATGACGTCTCACCAATAATCAAGCGTGTTGTTCATTGGCGCACGGAGGCCCTCACAACCGGCTTGCATCACGCGGCGCGATTGGCTATTATCCCACTTGTCCGATAGGAGTATTATGCTTACTCGCAAGACCAAGTACGCGCTGCGGGCCCTGGCCTGCCTGGCCCGCGGGCCGCAGGAGCAGTGGCTCTCCGTGGCGGTCATCGCCGCGCGTGAGCAGCTGCCGCGCAAGTTCCTTGAGCGCATTCTGCTCGATCTCAACCGCAGCGGCTTCGTGACCAGCCGCAAGGGACGCGAGGGGGGCTATGCACTGGCAGCCCCGGCCAGCGCGATGAACGTGGCGGATGTCGTACGCCGCATGGATGGCCCCCTCGCCCCGGTGCCTTGCGTCAGCATCACCGCCTACCGCCACTGCACCGACTGCGGCAGCGAAGCCGCCTGCTGCATCCGCCCCGTGATGAAGCGGGTACGCGATGCCATCGCCGACATCCTGGAGCACACAACCATAGCCGATCTGGCGGGCAACCCCGCACGCAACAAGAAAACAAAATGAGCAAACGGATCCGGCGGATCCGTCGGGAGAAGGCCCAAATGAACACCCCGCATCCAGCAGACAGCAGACAACAGCCAGGCCGGAACCAGGAATCCGGAACCCGGAGGCCGGAGGCCGGAAGCCGGAACCCGATATTCTCAGGACTATTGCTCGCCCTGCTGCTCGCCGGGCCGGCGTTCGCGGCCGAGCCCCCCCTGAAGCTGCTGAACGTCTCCTACGACCCGACGCGCGAGCTCTACAAGGCCTACAATGCCGCGTTCGTCAAGCACTGGCAGGAGACCAGCGGGCAGGCCGTGGTCGTGGACCAGTCGCACGGCGGCTCCGGCAAGCAGGCGCGCTCGGTCATCGACGGCCTGGAGGCGGACGTGGTCACGCTCGCGCTGGCCTACGACATCGACGCCCTGGCGCGCGTCGGCAGCCTCATCCCGACCAACTGGCAAAGCCGCCTGCCCAACAACAGCGCCCCCTACACCTCGACCATCGTCTTCCTCGTGCGCAGCGGCAACCCCAAGGGGATCCGCGACTGGCCGGACCTGCTCAAGCCCGGCGTCAGCGTGATCACCCCGAACCCCAAGACCTCCGGCGGCGCCCGCTGGAACTACCTGGCCGCCTGGGCCTGGGCGCGCGCCAACCGGGGCGGCGAAGAGGGTGCGCGCGCATTCGTGTCCGAGCTGTTCAAGCGCGTCCCGGTGCTCGACTCCGGCGCGCGCGGCTCCACCGTCACCTTTGCCCAGCGCAACATGGGCGACGTGCTCCTCGCCTGGGAAAACGAGGCGCTGCTGGCCGGCCAGGAGTTCGCGGACCGCAAGTTCGAGATCGTCACGCCGTCGCTCAGCATCCGCGCCGAGCCGCCCGTGTCGATCGTGGACAAGGTCGTGGATCGCCACGGCACGCGCAAGCTCGCCGAGGCCTACCTCAACTACCTCTACTCGCCCGAGGGGCAGCGCCTGGCCGCCAGGAACGGCTACCGCCCCGTCCACCCCGAGCTGGCCGACCCCGCGGACATCCGGCGTTTTGTCGATGTGCCCATGGTGAGCGTGGACAAGGATTTCGGCGGCTGGGCCGCGGCGCAGCGCCTGCACTTCGCCGATGGCGGCATCTTCGACCAGATCAGCGCAAAGCATAAGTGAAACGCTCCCCCTCCAGCCACAACCTCGCGCTCGGCATCGGCCTGACCTACCTCGGGCTGATCGTGCTGGTGCCGCTCTCGGCCGTGGTGCTGAAGAGCCTGACGCTCGACTGGCACACCTTCTGGAGCGCGATTGCCACGCCGCGCGTGCTGGCCGCGGCGCGCCTCACATTCGGCGCCGCGCTGCTGGCCGCGCTGGCCAACACGTTCAGCGGCCTGCTGCTGGCGTGGGTGCTGGCGCGCTACCGCTTCCCCGGCCGGCGCATCCTGGACGCGCTGGTGGACCTCCCCTTCGCGCTCCCCACGGCCGTGGCCGGCATCGCGCTGGCCGGGCTGTACGCGCCGGACGGCTGGATCGGGCAGTGCCTCGCGCCGCTGGGGCTCAAGGTCTCGTACACGCGCCTCGGCGTGTTCGTGGCCCTGCTCTTCATCGGCCTGCCGTTCGTGGTGCGCTCGGTGCAGCCGGTGATCGAGGACCTCGACCCGGCGCTGGAGGAGTGCGCCACATGCCTCGGCGCCACGCGCGGCTACACCTTCCGCCGCGTGGTCCTGCCCACGCTCCTCCCGGCCCTGGCCGGAGGCTTTGCCATGGCCTTCGCGCGCGGCATCGGCGAGTACGGCTCCGTGATCTTCATCGCCGGCAACATTCCGGAAGTCTCGGAGATCCTGCCGTTGCTGATCGTGGCGCGCCTGGAACAGTACGACTACGCCGGCGCCACGGCGCTGGCCGTGGCCATGCTGGCGGCCTCGTTCGTGCTGCTGCTGGCCATCAACCTGCTGCAGGGGTGGAAACGGAGGCGCAGTGGGCGAGACTAACCCCAGATTGCGGCCGGGGGCCGCGGAGCCGAACGGACTGCGCCGGACGTTGATCGCGCTGGCTGTCGCGCAGGTCGGCATTGTGGTGCTGCTGCCGTTTGTCAGCGTGATTTCCCAAGCGCTGTCGCACGGCCTCGCCACCTATGGCCGGGCACTGGCCGACCCGGCCGGCCGGTCCGCCATCTACCTGACCCTGCTCGTGGCCGCGATCGCCGTGCCGCTCAACACCTTCTTCGGCGTGTGGCTGGCCATCGGGCTCGCGCGCACGCGGCTGCGCTGCCGCAAGTTCCTGATCACGCTGCTCGACCTGCCGTTCTCCGTCTCGCCGGTGGTGGCCGGGCTGCTGTTTGTGCTGCTCTTCGGCCGCAACGGCTGGTGCGGCCCCTGGCTGGAGGCGCACAACATCCGGATCATCTTTGCCGTGCCCGGGCTGGTGCTGGCCACGCTCTTCGTGACGCTCCCATTCGTGGCACGCGAGCTGATCCCGCTGCTGGAGGCGCAGGGGCGCGACGAAGAGGAGGCGGCCATGCTGCTGGGGGCCAGCCGGTGGCGGGTGTTCCAGAAGATCACGCTCCCCAACATCAAGTGGGCGCTGCTCTACGGCGTGATCCTCTGCAACGCCCGCGCCATGGGCGAGTTCGGCGCCGTCTCCGTGGTCTCCGGTCACATCCGCGGGCGCACCAACACGCTGCCGCTGCACATCGAGACCCTGTTCAACGACTACGACTTCACCGCCGCCTGCGCCATGGCCTCGCTGCTGGCCGCGCTCGGCCTCGTGACCATCATCGCCCGCGCCATGGCGGAGTGGCAGACGGGAAAGAGGCGTGAATCGCAGAATATCGAACCGGAAACTTCAACTGTCGAAAACTTCCCTCCACCTTCCACCCTCCACCCTTCGGCATCCACCCAATGACCCATGACGACTGACCAACGCCCACACCACAACCATGAGCATTGAAGTCCGCAACATCACCAAGCGCTACGCGTCCACCGAAGTCCTGCAGGACGTGTCACTCGATGTCCGCACCGGCGAGCTGATCGCGCTGCTGGGCCCGTCCGGCTGCGGCAAGACCACGCTGCTGCGGATCATTGCCGGGCTGGAAGTCCCGGACGCCGGCCAGGTGATCTGCCATGCGCAGGACACCACTACGCAGTCGCACCGCGACCGGCGCGTGGGGTTCGTATTCCAGCACTACGCGCTCTTCCGCCACCTGACCGTGTTTGAGAACGTCGCCTTTGGCCTGCGCGCGCGGCCGAAGCACGAGCGCCCGCCCGAGGAGGATATCCGCCGCCGCGTCACGGCCCTGCTGGAGCTGATCCAGCTGCCGTGGCTGTGGAACCACCTGCCCGACGAGCTCTCCGGCGGCCAGCGCCAGCGCGTGGCGCTGGCGCGCGCCCTGGCCATCGAGCCGCGCGTGCTGCTGCTCGACGAACCGTTCGGCGCGCTCGACGCCCGCGTCCGGATCGAGCTGCGCCGCTGGCTGCGGCAGCGGCATGCGGACCTGGGCGTGACCACGATCTTCGTGACGCACGACCAGGACGAGGCGCTGGAGGTTGCGGACCGCGTCGTGGTCATGGACCACGGCCGCATCGAGCAGGTCGGATCGCCCGCGGAGGTCTACGCCCACCCGGCCACGCCGTTTGTCTGCCGCTTCCTCGGCGCGGTGAATGTGCTACCGCTGCCCGGGCCAGGAGGAACCAAGCCGGTGTACGTCCGGCCGCATGAGCTGGTCCTGACGCGCGAGCCCACGCCGGACAGCGTGCTGGGGCGCGTAGCCGTCGTGTCGGCAGCCGGCCCCATGGTGCGCGTGGAAGTGGTGCTCACCGGCAACGAGCGCATCGAGGCGATCCTCTCGCACGAACAGGCGGAAACGCTGCGCCTGGAGCTGAACGACAACCTCTTTGTTCGCGCACGGAAGTGGCGGGAGTACGCGAAGTAGCCCCGCCCCGGGCCGGGGACAGGAAGGTCACGGGGCTTTGGGGTCACGGGGCTTTGGGGTCAGGCCTTTAATAATGATTCTGCTAAAAAACCCTCGGCTTAGGCGCGCTCGCAGGCGGATTCAGGCGGGGCTTTTTCATC
>JBAWXQ010000081.1:0-11878 GCA_037144015.1 bacterium | reverse complement strand
CATGAGCCGTGTCCTGATCATCGGAGCTGGCGGCGTCGGCGGCGTGGTGGCGCACAAGTGCGCCCAGGTGCCGGAAGTCTTCGGCGACATCGTGCTGGCCAGCCGGACCGCGGACAAGTGCAATGCCATTGCCGCACAGATCGCCCGCCCGGTGCGCGTCGAGACCGTGGACGCCGACGATCCGAAGCAGGTCGCCGCGCTGATCCGAAAGATGCAGCCGGACCTGGTGCTGCATGTCGCGCTCCCCTACCAGGACCTGGCCATCATGGAGGCCTGCCTGGAGACCGGCGTGAATTACCTCGATACGGCCAACTACGAGCCGCCGGACATCGCGCATTTCGAATACAGCTGGCAGTGGGCGTACCGCGAGCGGTTCGCGAAGCGCGGCGTCATGGCCCTGCTGGGGTGCGGCTTCGACCCCGGCGTCACCAACATCTTCTGCGCCCATGCGCGCAAGCACCACTTCGACGAGATCCACGAGGTGGAGATCATGGACTGCAACGCCGGCTGCCACGGCAAGGCCTTTGCCACCAACTTCAACCCGGAGATCAACATCCGCGAGGTCACCCAGCGCGGCCGCTACTGGGAGAACGGCAACTGGATCGAGACCGAGCCGTTTGCCGTGCACAAGACCTTCGACTTCCCCGAGATCGGCCCGCGCGAGATGTACCTGCTCTACCACGAGGAGCTGGAGTCACTCGTGCAGAACCTCCCGGGGCTGCGCCGCATCCGCTTCTGGATGACCTTCGGACAGGAATACCTGACGCACCTGCGCGTGCTGCAGAACGTCGGCCTGACGCGCATCGACCCGGTGATGTACGAGGGTCGGCCGATCGTGCCGCTGCGCTTCCTCAAAGCCGTGCTTCCCGAGCCCTCCTCGCTCGGCGAGAACTACACCGGCAAGACCAACATCGGCTGCCTGATCCGCGGCATTAAAAACGGCCGGCCGCGTTCCTACTACATCTACAATGTCTGCGATCATGCCGCCTGCTACCGCGAAGTCAAAGCCCAGGCCGTCTCCTACACCACCGGCGTCCCGGCCATGATCGGCGCCAAGCTGATGCTCACCGGCGCCTGGCGCGGCGCCGGTGTCTTCAACGTCGAGGAGTTCGACCCCGACCCGTTCATGGCCGCGCTGCCGCAGCACGGCCTGCCGTGGGTGGAAAGCTTCACCGAGGAGCTCTTGTAGGCGCGTTTGGCGCCAGCCTTCAGTCGCCAAACGGATTTGCCACCTTCAGGCCCGCGTTCTTGAAATCGCGCGTGTTGCGCGTGGCCACGGTGAGTTCATGAACGAGCGCGGTGGCAGCGATCAGGCTATCCTTGATCGGCATGGCCAGTCCGGCAGCGCGCAGGTCTGCCAGCAGCCTGGCCCAACGCAAGCCACTCGCCGCATCCCACGGCAGGCAATGAACCCGCCGGACGCCTTCCTCAAACCAGTGCTCCAGGTGACGGCGACGGGCGCCAACCGGCAACAGGTTGATACCGAAGCGGATTTCGCCCAGAATGATCGCATCGATCGCGAGTTCTGTCTCATGGCGGCGCAGCCACTCGACCACCCGCATTTCCGGTTGAGGTTTGGTCGGCTCGCACAGGACATTGGCATCAACCAGATAGATCATAGCGAGTCCGTGGATTCAGACATGATCGGAACAAAGAAACCCTTTGCCGGACAGGCCAGAAGCCAATCCACCAAACCTTCGTTCGGTACGGGTTCGCGACGCACCAGACGGTACTCGCCGCGATCGATCCGCTCGATGTCGAACTCCTGCCCCGCCTGGAGGCCATCCTTTCGCCGGATCAAGGCCGGCAAAACGATCTGCCCCTTACTGGAAATGGTCGTTGTCATAGAAGTAAGATGTCATCTTACTTTTGCTTTGTCAACACAAACGCCGCACAAATATGGCCCCAAACATGGCTCTGTCCAGATGCTGCCGGCCGGGGACGGCCGGCTCCACTGCATTCGGTATGCTGGAGCCGGCGGTCCCCCGCCGGCAATGCAATACTTTCTTGATCGACGGACGCGGCCATGCGCGAACGCCCGCCACCACGTGATTACGCTTACCCCTGCGCTGCCAGCACATCCTCGCACGCGCTCCGGACGTCCGCCACGGAGATCGCCAGCATGCAGGCTGCCGGCTCATCGCCGCACGGCGCACGCTTGTGGTTCATGTAGCTGAGGCAGGGGCCGCAGGGAACGTCGCCGGACAAAATACGTGCCTCGGGATAATCCATTTGAACGGCAGAATGTCGAATGTCGAACTCCGAATCCTGAAGGGAAGCGTTAGGCGATAACCGAGAGACGGACGCATTCACTTCCTGATTCTGCCGTTCGACATTCGACATTCTGCCGTTCAACCGGCCGCTCCCCGCCGGCCCGTACCGCACCGGCGACTCCGGCCCGAACAGCGCCACCAGCGGCGCACCCGCTGCGGCCGCCAGGTGCATCACGCCCGTGTCGTTGGTCAGCACCAGCCGGCTCCGGCGCAACACCGCGGCCAGTGTCGCCAGATCCGTGCGGCCAGCCAGCACGCAGACGCGATCGCGCCATGCCGCTGAAATTTGCGCCCGCAGTTCCTCGGCGCGGTCGCGCTCATCGGCTGTGCCGGGAATGGCGATCCGCAGTTCCGGATGCTTCTGCAGCAGCGCGTCGGCCACCTGCGCAAACCGCTCCAGCGGCCAGCGCCGCTGCACGCACAGCGACGTGGCGTGCGGGTTGACCACGGCCCAGGCCTCCGGCGAAGCCGGAGAGGGACAGGCCTCTGTTCCCTCTGTTGCCTCCTGTTCAACCCTTGTTTGTTTGCGAGCCGTTCGTTGCCCCAGCAACGCGTCCGCGTCCTGCTCCGCCGCCGCGGGCAGCGTGATGGCACCATCCGGCAGATTGCGGTAATCCACACCGAGCGGCTGCAGCAGGCGCGCCACGCATTCGCGGAAGTGGATGTCCTCGCGGAAGGCGATGCCGCCGTCAATCAGCCGCTGCCGCCAGCGCGCCGGCAGCCGGAAGCCGAGCCGGTAGCGCGCGCCCGCCAGGGCGCAGAAGACGGTGCTGAGCTTTGAAAAATACTCGATGTCCGCAATCACATCCACGCGCCGGCGCCGCAGTTCGCACAGCACGCGCAGGCCGTCGCGCAACAGCCGCCAGGCGCCGGAAGCGGAGATCGACAACACATCGTCAACCTCCGGGATCAGACGCGCCGCGGCAGCCGTCCCCTCGAGCGACACCACCACCAGGCGCGCCTGCGGCTGGCTGGCCCGCAGGGCGCGGAATACACCCGCGCAGACCAGCAGGCTGCCGAGGCCGGACAGCTTGACGACCACGATCTGGCGCGGGACTGCCGGAACGGCGCGCCGGCCATGCGGCCACAACCCTAGCAGGGTGGCCAGTGGCCACCCGATCCAGGAGTCGAACCGGCGCATGACGGATAAATGAATCATAACGAAAGGCAAACTGGAGGGGCATCGGCCCCGATGCCCGCCTGGAAAGCGCCTGACGTGCGCCTGGACACGGCGGTCGAGGCCGACTCCAAGGATACAGCTCCCGGAAATCATCCTACGTCACTGCTCCATGCCGGCGCAAGGAGAACGGGGCACGTGTCATGGTCGGCCAGGAATGGCCGACCTACCTGGCATGACGGTAGGTCAGGCATTCCTGCCTGACCCGAACGCTGCGTGAACATGCACCGAATCGCAGATACGCCAGCCAACGGCAGATTGCATTATCGGCTCTTCAACTGCAGCCAATTGCGGTATAGTATATGGGTGTAAGGGGGATTGCTTTTGAGCTTTTCGATCGACCTGCTTCAAACCGGTATTCCGCTGATTGACCGCCAGCATGCGGCCTATGAAGAGCTGACAGGCCGTGTGTTTGCCCTGTGCACGGAGGCGCGCGTAGCCCGGAACCTGCTGGCCCCGGAAGTCGCCCTGGTGCGCGCGTATGCCCTCGACCATTTCGATTGCGAGGAACAGCTGATGCGGTCGGCCAAATGCCCGTTTTACAACGGCCATGTGGCCCGGCACAACGTGTTCCGCGAACAGTCGGATGTTTTCGCGGCTGAACTCGCGCAGGACCCCCTGGCAGACGACTTCACCATCCGCCTGGCCAGACTGCTGGTGGACTGGTTTTGCGATCATGTCCAGTCCGAGGACATGCGGCTGGCAGCCTTCCTCAGAGAAAAAGGACTGGCGCAGGCGTGACACGACGCGAACGACTGATGGCCACGCTGCGCGGCGAATCCGTGGATCGCCCGGCTGTTTCGTTTTATGAGATCAACGGCCTGACCGAGAAACCGGACGATCCAGACCTGTTCAACATCTATACGCACCCTTCCTGGCGCCCGCTGATTGACCTGGCCCGCGACCACACCGACCGCATCGTCATGCGCGGCGTGGCGTTTGATTCCATTGCGCCCGATCCGCTGGCCGGGCTCACCCAGGTCGAGACATGCGACGCCGGCGGCAGCCGCTTCACCACCCGCACGATCCGCGCCGGCAGCCGCCGCCTCGTCACGCGCACCCGCCGCGACCGCGACGTCAACACCACCTGGACCGAGGAGCACCTGCTCAAGGATGTTGACGACCTCCGGGCTTTTCTCGCGCTGCCCGTGCCTGTGACCGACGGCCGCGTCAACTCTTCCGGCGTGCTGGAGGCGGAAGCCGCGCTGGGCGACACCGGCATCGTGATGATCGACACGCCGGACCCGCTCTGCCTGGCGGCTTCGCTGTTCGACATGGCCGAGTACACGGTGATCGCCATGACCGAGCCGCAGCTGTTCCGCCAGCTGCTCGACCGGTTTGCCGCCACGCTGCTCCCGAAGACCGAGGCTGTGGCCCGGGCCCTGCCCGGCCGGCTCTGGCGCATCTACGGTCCGGAGTACGCCGCGCCGCCATACCTGCCGCCCGCCCTATTCCGCGAATACGTCTGCACGTACGTGGCGCCCATGATCCGCTCGATCCAGCGCCACGGCGGCTACGCGCGCATCCACTGCCACGGCAACCTGCGGGCCATCCTGGACGACATCGTGGCCATGGGCGCGGATGGGCTGGACCCTATCGAGCCGCCGCCGCAGGGCGACGTCGAGCTGGCCTACGTCCGCAAAAACTTCGGCCGGGACATGGTACTCTTCGGCAACCTCGAGGCCAGCGACATCGAAAACCTGCCCACGCCGCAGTTTGCGGAGAAGATCCGCCGCGCCATCGGTGAGGGGACCTCCGGTTCCGGCCGCGGCTTCGTGCTGATGCCGTCGGCCTGCCCCTACGGCCGCGTGCTGTCAAAGCTGGCCATGAAGAACTATGAGAAGATGATCGAGCTGGTGGGCGCGTAAGTCGGAACCGCAGAATATCCAACAAGGAACTCCGAATGTCGAAGTTCGTGCTCGTCCCCAGTGAGCGCAGCGAACGGTCCTCGCCCGTCGTCCTCGAACACCGGGTGCCTCGAGAACGAGGACGACGACGAGGACGAGCCGGAGCGCTGGCATCCGTTTGACTTCAACGGCCGCCTTCCCGCGCTCGTCCAGAACCCCGCCTCGTTCCAGGTCCGTCCGGACGGCGTCATCGTTCAGCACGGCACGTCGCTCATGGGGCCGGACGCGCACGTCTTCGACACGCCGGGCGCGGGTCAGGTGCTGGACCTCGACCACGACCCGGAGCTGTTTGATCTCGCCGCCGCCGAGGAGAACGGCCGCAAGTCCCTGCCCGCCCCGAAGCAGGTGCGCGCACAAGCGGACTACTGCGCCCGGGCGCGGGCTGCCACGGAGCGCGCCATCATGTTCACTGGCCTGGGCCCATGGTTTGGCTTCCACGGCGGCATGGCCCGCTTCTCCATGCTCTGCCTGACGCAGCCGGAGCACAGCTGCGGCGCGATCTACGACCTGCTGGACGGCGTACTTGCTGCCGGCTTTGATGCGCTCAACCCGGTGCAGTGGTCCGCCGGCTCCGCGACGTACCGGCAGTGGAAGGACAAGGCGCGCGGCCGGCTGACGCTCTGGGGCGGCGGCGTGAACACGCAGACCACGCTCCCCTTCGGCCGCGTAGCGGACATCGAGCGCGAGGTGCGGCAGGTGGTGCCGTGCCTGGCAGCAGCTTCCGGCTACGTCTTCTGCGCCATCCACAACCTCCTGGCCGAGATCCCGCCGGAGAAGGTGATCGCGCTCTACCGCACGGCAAAGAACGTCGGCAACTGAACCTGGCGCCTCAACAACGGCCATCCGCTGCTCCGCATAGGTTGAAGAACGCTTTGCAGCAGCGGTCTCTGACCGCCGAGAAGTCTGCTGGAAGGTGCAGACGGTACGTTTCGGACTTGGGTTTTCACCGCGAAGGTCGCGAAGGTACGCGAAGGCGCACAAGTCTGGTGCAACGCGCACCCGTGAAAACAGTTTTTTGCGTTTTTGCCAGAACAAAAGCCAAAGCGATGCTTTGGGACAGGCTCTAACTAATAAATTTCGCGGCACGCGAAATTTATCGCATGGTCAGGTCCATGTTCAGCCGGCCGCGGCGGATGTGGAAGCTGCTGCCGGATGCGGCCTCGTCTTTTGCCTGGCGGAGGTCGAGCGGCTCGGAGCTCCAGACAGTCCAGCCGCGCGGCGCGGCGCGGGCGTAGACCGAATGCATGGCATCCAGGAAGCGCTCCTCGCCGCGCCAGAACGGCAGCGGCCCGAGGCGCCTCACCAGCGGCGCGGTATCGGCGCAAACGGGCGCCGGACCGAAATCAGGCTCCGGGGCCGCGCCGGCGGCCGTGGTTGCGGCCGCGCCCCAGAACGCGGCCGGCTCGGCCGCGAGCTCCGCCGCGCCGGACGGCCGGGCAACCGGGGTCCCGGCTGCGGCGGCGCCCTTGTCCGCCAGCCGGCCGCCCAGCAGCCCGTCGCGGTTGATGCCGCGCAGCGCGAGCAGCAGCAGCGGATCGCGGTCGATGGCTTCGGCCAGCAGAAAGTTTACCGCCGCGGCATGCTTGCAGGAATGCGACCAGTCCGGGCAGCTGCAGTCCGCGCTCATATCCTCCAGCCGTTCCGGAAAGAGCGGGCAGCCGGCCTTGCGAAAAACGGTTTCCACCTCCGGCGGCAGCTCGCGGATCAGCAGCCGGGCGGCCAGCATCGGCTGGTGGTGCAGCGCGGCTAGAACGGTACGCCGCCCGGCTTCGTCGAGCGTGCCAAACCGGATCTCGATGCGGTACGGCTGCGGGTTTGCGCCCTGCACCTGCGCGCGAACCACCCCCGCGCCCAGCTCCAGCGCCGCCACCTGCCCGGCCGCCGCGTAGCTGCGCCCGCGCCCGAGGCGCGGCCCGGGCATGAGGTTCTCGAGCAGCGCGATCCAGCGCTGCCCCCACCAGTGGCGCGCATGGCGCCCGCGCCCGGCCTGCGAGCGGATGCCACCGGTCACCGTGATCGGCACGCGCGGGGCGTGTTGTTTTGTTTTCTTGCTCATGGTTGTTTCGAAGAGGTCATTGGTCCGCAGTCTTTGGTCATTGGGGGTCCGTCAGATCAGTCCGATCCGACGGATCCGACAGATCCCCCCAATGACAAATAGCCAATGACCGCTCATCTCTCGTCGTCTTCTCCCATCACGGTGCCCGGCGCCAGCGCCAGCGCCTGCTTCAGCTCGTCGTCCGAGAGATCGGTCAGCCAGGTTTCGCCGCTGCCGACCACCTCCTCGGCCATGGCCGTCTTGGCCGTGATCATGGCGTCAATCCGGTCCTCCAGCGTGCCGGCGCAGATGAACTTGTGCACCATGACATTGCGCGTCTGCCCGATGCGGAAGGCGCGGTCCGTGGCCTGGTTTTCCACGGCCGGGTTCCACCAGCGGTCGAAGTGGAAGACGTGGTTCGCGCGGGCGAGGTTGAGGCCGGTTCCGCCTGCCCGTAGCGAGAGCACGAACACCGGTGGACCGGTTCCGGACTGGAAGGCCGCCACCATGCGGTCGCGCTCGTGCAGCGGCACCCCGCCGTGCAGAAACAGCGGATCAAAGCCGAAGGTCTGGCCGATATGGCGCTGCAGCAGCCCGCCCATGCGGGCAAATTGCGTGAACACCAGGGCGTGCTCGCCGCTGGCAATGACCTCCTCGAGCATCTCGCAGAGGCGGTCGAGCTTTCCTGAGCGCCCGTCGAGGTCGGAGTCGGCCTGGCCGCCGTCAATCGGGTGGCCCGGGCGCTCCGCGCGCGGGCTCGCGGCGGGACCGGCACGCGCCGAGTCAATGCCCGTGCGCGGAGCGCCCGGGCCACCACCGCGCGGCAGGGGAGCCTTCGCGTGATCGCCAAGGTAGTTGACCGGATGGTTGCAGATCTGCTTGAGGCGCGTGAGCGTGGCCAGCACGAGGCCGCGGCGCGCGATCCCGCGGGTGTCGGCGAGCGCCGTCTCCAGCTCGTGCAGCACGGCCGCGTAGAGCGCGGCCTGCTCGCGCGTCAGCGGACAGTAAACGCGGCCTTCGATCTTTTCCGGCAGGTCCGCGATGACCGTGCGGTCGGTCTTGAGGCGGCGCAGCACAAACGGCCCGGTGGCTCGCCGCAGGCGGTCACGCCCGGCGGGGTCCACGCCGGACTGGATCGGCCGCAGGAAGCGGTCGCGAAAGGAAGCGCGCGTGCCCAGCAGGCCGGGGTTCAGGAAGTCCATGATGGACCAGAGGTCGCCGACATGGTTCTCGACCGGCGTGCCGGTCAGCGCCAGGCGGTAGTCGGCGGTCAGCGCGCGGGCCGCCTGCGACTGCCGGGTGTCGGGGTTCTTGATGTTCTGCGCCTCGTCCAGCACCACGCCGGCCCAGGAGACGCGCCGCAGCGTGGCGTAGTCGCGCGGCAGGAGCGCGTAGTTGGTCACCACCAGCGTGTGGCGTCCGGCCTCCTCCACGAAGGAATCGCCCATCAGGCGGTCGGGCCCGTGGTGGCGCAGGACCCGGATATCCGGCGTGAAGCGCGCCGACTCGCGCTGCCAGTTGCCGATCACGGAGCCCGGGCAGACCAGCAGCACGGGGCGCTTCTCGCCGCGCTCCTGTTCGCGAGCCAGGAGCGCCAGCGTCTGGATGGTCTTGCCGAGACCCATGTCGTCCGCCAGGCAGGCGCCCAGCCCCCAGCCGCGCAGGAACGCGAGCCACGCGAAACCCTTCTGCTGGTAGGGGCGCAGCTCGCCGCGAAATCCCTGCGGCGGCGGCAGCTCCTCGAGCGCGGTCTCGCCGCGCAGCCGGCCGACCAGGTCCTGGATCCAGCCGCGCGCCTGCACGCCGCCCACGCGCAGGCCATGGGCCTCCTGGTCAATGCCGATCATCATGCGCACGATGTCGCCGGCGGAGCGCGCCTCGGCCTTGCGGCGGCGCCACAGCCGCAGCGCCTCGTCCACCTGCCGGCTGTCAAACTCGATCCAGCGGTCGCGGAACCGCACCAGCTTTTCGCCGCTCTGCGCGAGCTGCTCCAGCTCCTCGATGGTGGCGGCCTCGCCGCCCAGCGCGATCTGCCAGTCCACGGCGACCAGCGAAGCCAGCGAGCACGGACGCACGTCCGCCAGCGTATCGCAGGCAGCCCGCGCGATCAGCTCAATCCGCGGCCGGTTGCCCGTCCCCTGCCACCAGGCCGGCGCGACCACGCCGAAGCCGGCGGCCTCGATCAGGGGTGCATAGACCGTCAGGAATTCGTACGCCTCGCCGGTGCTCAGGTGGCAGCCGGCGGTTGCCTGCGCGCCATTGGCGCGCCCGAGCAGCGGGCAGAGCGTCCCGGCCTGGCCAAGCGACGTCAGCGCCAGTTCACCGCGATCGGCCGCAGCCGCATCGCTGCCGCACCAGGCTGAGGCCAGCGGCTGCACGGCTTCCGGGTGCTCCAGCGGCTGCACGAGATAGCGCAGGAACCAGCTGGCCGGCTCTTCCTTCCCAGGCTCCTCCAGGCGCAGCATCAGCCGCCAGTCGGCGCGTGAGGCCAGGTCCACCGGCCGGCGCCAGCCCTGGATCTCTGCTGACAGCGCCGCAAGCTCGCCGGCCTCATCCCAGCGAATGATGCGCCCGTCGCCGCGCAGCGCGGCGATCCAGGCGTCATGCGCGCTGAAGTAGCGCCCCTTGCTGGCATGGGCGCGAGACAGCGTGGTGACGGCGGAAAAGCGCACCAGTCGGTCCACGGTCTCGGCCACAAAAGCCGCGGCCACATCCGCGGCCGGCGCGGCGGCAAACGGCTCGTCCGGCACGGCGAGGCAGCGCGCGGCGGACGGCAGGCGTGCGGCGAGCAGGAAGAGCCGCTGCCGGTCTTTGCCGTCAAAGGCCGGCTGCCAGCGTGATTCGTAGCGCGTTCCCAGGGTCACCAGCGCCGGCAGGAACGCCGTGCGCGCCACGAGCGCGCCGGCATAGCGGAAGAGTTCGGCCCAGGCCATGAGGTCCTGGCCGGCCACCACGCCGGGCGCCAGGCGGGGGTTGTCACGGCAGACGCCCAGCAGGGCAAACTGCTCGCGCCAGGAGAGGGGCATGGCCGACACCTGCCATGGCGCCAGCGCCGCTCGCTGCGGCGCGGCGCGGACGAACTGCCAGACTTCGCGCGAATGCACCGGCCGTCCTTCGACGGTGGGTAGCCAGGCCGTCTGCTGGCCGACATCCAGGTCTCCGGCGGCGGCGGCAGCATCGGGCACAGCCCGAAAGGCTGCCAGCAGCCCTTCGGCGCCGGGATCATACGGCGACATGGGCGGACGCGCCGCGGCCGCCTCGGCAGACCAGCGTTCGGCCCACAGATGCAACGCGCCATCCATCCACGATCCATGCAGCACAACCACGGCAGCCATCTCCGGCGTTCGCACAACACGCCCGGATGGCATGTGGCGAACAGGTCACTATACTCTACCGCGGGGATTTGGACAACATGCACAGCCAGGATTGACCGGTTGTTGACGCTGGAGTATAGTTTCGGCTTGTGCTTTGGCTGGGGGTTGTTGCCGTGACGGCGGAGAAATAAACATGCGCGAGATTTCCTTCATTTGTCTGACGTGCGGCGCCGGCCTGTCGGTGGATGAAACCGCGGCCGGAGCCCGGTCGGTCTGCCCGAAATGCGGCAATCCGCTGGTGATTCCCAAGACGACGCGCAAGCGCACACAGATTTTGCTGGGCTGCCTGGCGATGATTATTGCCGCCGCCGCGGTGGGCTACGCCTACCTGGCCGGGCTTTCACTGGGAGCCGGCAAGGGACAGGCCGCGGGTTTTGCCGCGGGCGTTGCCGACGGAAAAAAGGACGGCTACGCAGAAGGCACCGCTGCCGGGCAGAAGGCCGGACATGCAGACGGCTATCGCCAGGGACTGGCCGACGGCGAACTGAAGGGCGGCAGCGCCGGCAGGAGCGCCGGATATGCGGATGGATTCCGCACGGGGTGGACCGATGGGGAAAAGAAAGGCTTTGCCGAAGGAACAAAGACCGGACTGGCCGAAGGGGAGAAGAAAGGGGACGTCGCCGGTCGCAAGGCCGGCTACGCCGAGGGGTACCAGCAGGGGCTGGCAGAGGGGGAAATCAAGGGGAAGGCCTCCGGAAAGATGGCCGGCTATCTCGATGGGGTGCGCCACGGCATGGCGGAAGGAGAGGCCAAGGGAGACTCCACAGGCAAGAAGACCGGCTTTGAAGAAGGCTATCTGCAGGGATGGGGCGAAGGTCGCAAGGCGGTCTGGAGCGTGCTGAATCTGAAGGTCGGCGCCCCTGAAGGCTCGGTGCTGAAATGGCTTGGCAAGCCGGACAAGGTGGAAGGCTTTGTCGGCGAAGCCGCCTCCACGCTGATCTATGGCAATGTCCGCATCCACGTCGTGGCACGCTATGACGGCCTGCGGTACGTGGATTTCTGGATGGGCGACCTCATGGCCCTGCTCGAGGACAAGCTGGGCGAAAAGAAGCCCTAGGAGACTGTCGGACGTAGCCTTCGGAACGGTCCAGGGCCTTCTGCCGACAGTCTCC
>JBAWXQ010000080.1:0-11918 GCA_037144015.1 bacterium | reverse complement strand
ATTCATTGGGTTGCGGGCTGACGCCCGCCTTGGGTGGCAGGGACTATACGTGGAGTGGACTGGCGGAACAAGAGGAGGCGAAAAGGCACTAACACCGGCCACCGGCCTCTCCCGCCCGCGGCACCTGCACGCGGCAGGCAAAAAGAAACATGGCCAGCGCAACCGCGGCCGCGCCGAGGAAGACCTTGTCGTACCCGTAGGCTTCCCAGACCCAGCCGCCCAGCCACGGGATGGACATCGACACGGCGTGGTTGATGGTGACGCCCAGCGAGAGCGTGGGTGCGATGTCCTCCTTGCGCACCACGATCCGGGAGAGGTAGATGTCGCGCGCCATGCCGGCACCGAAGAAAAGCTGGTCGATCACAAAGCAGGCATAGAGAAGCCACAGGGCCAGGCCGGATGTGCCCCAGTGCCCGGCAAAGCCGTAGCCCAGGCAGATCAGGAAAATGACGACGGCATCGAGCATCAGGATGCGCCGCTCCCCGAAGCGGTCGATGGCCCGCCCCAGCAGCGGCTGGAACAGCATGCCGAGCATGGCCGAGGCGATCAGGAGCTGCGCAAAGATAATGGCCGGCTGGTGAAACACCTTGATCAGCACCCACGGGCCGAACGTGATAAAGATCTGCTTGCGCGCGCCAAAGAGGAACGCCAGCACGTAATAGAGCCGGTAGCGGTTGTTCCAGACAAGCCCCGTCCGCGCCAGGTGCGCACCGGGCATGCGCATGGCCAGCAGCACGCCCCCGGCCGCCAGCGCACCCAGGCCGGCGATCAGGAAAATCAGCTGATAGCTCTCCTTCCCGTAGGCGCGCATCAGCAGCCATACCAGGCCGCAGCCGGCGATGCTCGCGGCCACGGCCACGCCGCTGATCTGCCCCAGGCGCCGGCCGCGCGTCGCGCCGGGAGCCAGGTCCATGGCGATCGAAGAGCGCACCGGCATGATCAGGTGGATGCCGAGGCTCCAGACGGTCAGCGTCACCAGCATGGCGGTCCAGGACCCGCCGAAGAAGGCCATGCCCAGCAGCCCCAGGCCGGTGGCAAGGGCCGCCACCGCCGCCACGCGCGTCTCCGAAAGAAAAACCAGCGCCGCCACCGTGAGCACGGTGAGAAAACCGGGCAGCTCGCGCGGAAACTCCAGCGCGCCGCGGGCATCGGCCCTCATGTTGTACGTGTCGCTGAGAAAATTATTGAACGTGGTCTCGAACATGTTGCCGGTTGCGCTCAGCAGCGAGACGGCAACCAGGAACAGCAACAGGTTCGGCCAGGCCGGCCGGGCGGCGGCGGAGGCAGCAGATGTGTTAGGGTCGATCACGAAAGGTGTATCCCGCGACCGGGGGGCGTTGCGATGCAGACGGCTGACGGGCTGACGCAGCCCCGTGCCCGTGCGCGGAGCGCCCGGGCCACCTGCCGCACGCAGCCGCCGCGGCTGGCCATTCTTTCCGAGTTAGCCGGGACCCTGATCTCTGTTTTCTGACGCCTGCCTGCCGCGTGCAATTACAGCGCGGCGGCAACCAGGTCGCCGACTTCCGTCGTGCCAAACCCCATTTTCCCGGCGGCCTGGCTCTTCATCTTCGGCGTGGTGGCCATGATGGCCTTGTCCACGGCCGCGGCCGCGGCGCGCTCGCCGAGCGTATCGAGCATCATGCCGGCGGCGCCGATCGCGGCGATCGGGTTGATGACGTTCTTGCCCGTGTACTTGGGCGCGGAGCCGCCCATGGGCTCAAACATCGAGATGCCGGCCGGATTGATGTTGCCGCCCGAGGCGACGCCCAGCCCGCCCTGGATCATGGCGCCCAGGTCGGTGATGATGTCGCCGAAGAGGTTCTCGGTGACGACCACATCGAACCACTCGGGGTTCTTGACAAACCACATGTTGGCGGCGTCGACATGGTTGTAGTCGCGCGTCAGCTCCGGGAACTCGCGGGCGCCCATCTCCTCGAAGGCGCGGAACCACAGGTCGCCGCAGTGCGTGAGCACGTTGCGCTTGTGCACCAGCGTGATCGGCTTGGCGGCATACTTGGGGCTGGCGGCGTTGCGCCGGCGCTTGAGCTCAAAGGCGTAGCGCAGGCAGCGGTCCACGGTGCGGCGGTCGTAGACCATGAGCTGGGTGGCGATCTCCTCCGAGGTGCCCAGGCGCGTGACGCCGCCCATGCCGGTGTAGATGCCGCCGGAATTCTCGCGGATGACGACGAAATCGATGTCGTCCGGGCCCTTGCCCTTGAGCGGCGTTTCCACTCCCGGGAAGAGGCGCACGGGGCGCAGGTTGATGTACTGGTCCAGCGCAAAGCGCATCTTGAGCAGGATGCCGAGCTCGAGGATGCCGGGCTTCACATCCGGGTGGCCAATGGCGCCGAGGAAAATAGAGTTGTACTTCTTCATCTCCCCGATCGCCGCATCGGGGAGCGTCTCGCCGGTGCGCAAATAGCGCTCCGCGCCGAAGTCGTAGGGATGGGTGTTGATCTTGAAGCCGAACTTGGCCGCGGCCGCCTGCAGGACTTTCACGCCCTCGCGCGCCACCTCAGGTCCGGTGCCGTCGCCGCCGATCAGTGCAATGTTGTAGGTCTTGGACATGGTGCGTTCCTCTCGTTGGAAGGCAAAAGATAGAGCATGCGACAGGTGTGCGCAAGCACGGTTTGCCCCAAACGGGGGAGGGGCGCGCAAGGAATTCCAGCTCCGGACACCGAGCGCACAGAGAGGAACAGAGACCACAGAGAAATGTCCGACTGTGGCCGGTGAGCCGGCGGCAGCAGCATGAATTTCTCTCTGTGCTCTCTTTCTTTCTCTGTGACCTCTGTGGCCGGAGCTGGAATTCCTCGACCCGCGCCACTCTCGCAGTTTGGGGCGCTTGGCGGCGCCCCTTGCCTTGGGTGCCGGCGGGCGTGTATGCTGTGGGCGTCCGGTCCGGTTGTGCGCCGGGCTGGATCGTTTTTTCGGAGTTCGCGCAGAGGCGGGAAACCATGGCTATCATCGTCAACCACGAGGCGCGCAGGCACGAAATCCTGCGCAAGTCGCTGCGCCTGTTTGCCGAAGCCGGCTATACCGACGTCACCTTCCAGAGCATCGCGGACCGCTGCGGCCTGGCGCGCACCGCGCTGTACAAATATTTTCACCACAAGCGGCAGATCTTCGACGGCGCCGTGACCGTAGCCACCAACGACCTGGTCGGCAAATACCGCGACATCCTGGCGCGCCCCGGACCGTACCGCGACAAGCTGGAGGCGGTGATTGCGGAGGTATTCAAAATTCTCTTCTCGCAGCGCGACCTGCTGCTGGTGATCGTGGAGTACACGCTCTCGGTCAAGCGCTCCGGCAAGTCGCTGCGCTGGGTGGTCACCCGCCACACGCGGGGGCTCAAGGCCGCGCTCTGCTACCTGCTGCTGAAAGGGGTCCGCGCCGGCGAGTTTGAGGCCATGGATGTGCGCGCCACCACGGAGCTGCTGTACGCGCTGATGGAGGCCACGGTGATGCGTCTGACGCTCACCGACGATGCCGACATGCAAAAGCAGATGTCCATGGTGCGGCAGGTGCTGGATGACCTGCCACGGCCGCACACGACGCGCAAGCCATGAAACGCCGCGGCGCGGGGCGCTGCACGCTCCCTCTGCCGGTTCTCCTGCGAAATGAAGCGGGCCGGCGGATACCGCCGGCCCCAAGCTGAATTCGCCGGCTTCACGCGGCGAATTCAGGTCAGTCCGCGCCCGGCAGCTGGCAGGCCAGGATCTCGAACTCCGTAAGGGAAGAGGACTCGCCGGAGCAGGCCTGTTCCTTCAGCATCCGGATCTGCGGAATGCGCTCGGCGATCCAGCGCCGGGCCACGGCCAGCTTCTTGGGGCTGGCGGTGGCGTGGTCGCAGAAGATGGCGGCGACCAGCAGGTAGATGGCCATGTCGGCCAGCTTGCGCGCGTGCAGGTCGCGGTAGGCGTTCCCCTGCTGCGTCTTGATGAAGGCCACGGTCTCGTTCAACAGCGCGATCCCCTCGCGGATCTTCGCCACCAGGGGCACGATCTCCGCGGGCCACGTGCGGCCGGCGAGAACCTCGTTGATCACCTCGACCGCGGCTCCGCCCATGACACCCGCGGTCATGGCCACGACCTGGAGCTGGCTGGTGCCCTCGTAGATCGTGGTGATGCGGGCGTCCCGCAGGTGGCGCTCGACCGCGTAGTCCTTCATGTAACCGCTGCCGCCGAGCACGGCCATGGCGCCGTTGGAGGTGCGCATGGACATCTCGGATGCGTAATACTTGGCCATGGGCGTCAGGAGCTTGTTATACCCCTTGAGCTTGCGCCCCTCGGTGCGGAGGCGCTTGGTCTCCTCGGCGTCGGCCAGGCCGGACTCAAGGCGGTTGGCGGTGCCCATTTCCAGGTCCACGGAGAACGCCGCGTAGTAGGTGAGCGCGCGGGCGGCCTGGAGGTCGAGGCTCATGTCCACGAGCAGGTCGCGCACGGCCGGGAAGTTCTCGATGGCGTTGTTGAACTGCTTGCGGCTGCGGGCGTAGTCGCGGGCCACGCGGCAGGCGGCCTCGCCGATGCCGAGGCTCTGCGCTGCGATGCCGATGCGCGCGCCGTTCATCAGGCTCATGACGTAGGTGATCAGGCCGCGCTGGCGGTCGCCGATCAGCTTGGCCGGGCAGTCGTCGAACACCAGCTCGCAGGTCGGGCTGCCGTTGATGCCGAGCTTGTGCTCGAGGCGGCGGACGCGCACGCGCGGCCCGCGCTCGACCAGCAGGCAGGAGAGGCCGCGGCCGTCGGCGATCTCGGGCTCGGTGCGCGCGAGCACGAGCAGCACCTCGCCGCAGCCGTTGGTGATGAAGCGCTTCACGCCGCGCACAAACCAGTTGCCGCTGGCGTCCTGGTAGGCGCGGGTCTTGACGGCCTGCAGGTCGCTGCCGGCGTCCGGCTCGGTGAGCACCATGGCGCCGGTGAACTCGCCGCTGGCCATGCGCGGCAGGTAGTCGCGCTTGATCTCCTCGCTGGCGAAGTTGTTGATCGTCTCGGCGATGCCCTGCAGCCCGTAGAGGTTCATCAGCGCGGCGTCGGCGCGGCTGACAATGTCGTTGGACATGGTGTAGAGCAGCTGCGGGCAGTTCAGCCCGCCGTAGCGGTATGGCAGGGTGAAGCCCATGACGTCGGCCTGGCTCAGCAGCTTGAGCGCCTCCTGGATGCCGGGCGCGTAGGTGACGCTGCCGTCGGCGTTGAGCTTGTTGCCGACCGTGTCCGTCTCCGCGGCGGTCTGCGACACGCGCTCGCCGATGATCTCGCCGATGGTGGTGAGGATGCGGTTGTAGTTGTCAACCGCGTCCGCGGCGTCGGCCGGGGCGAACTCGAACTCCCGGGCAAACCGGAAGCCCTCCTCGTTCAGCGTGGCCAGGCGCGCCAGGTCCATGTGGCGGAAGAGGAACTGGATGTCCTCGTTGTCGGTGTAGAAATTAGCCATATCGGTTACCTTCCTTCAACTGTTCGGATGCGAAATCGTCATGGGTCATTCGTCATGGGTCATTCGGGGAAAACCCAACGCAATCCTCAAGCCTTCTTCGCCGACTCGGCGGCCTTTTCGATGCTTGCGCCGCTGCGGATGGCCTTGATCATGCGGGGGACGACCTCGTTCAGGTCGCCCACGATGCCGTAGTGCGCGATGCCGAAGATCGGCGCATCCTTGTCGTTGTTGATCGCCAGGATCTTGGCCGACTCCTGCATGCCGGCGCGGTGCTGCACGGCGCCGGAGAGGCCGCAGGCGATGTAGAGCGCCGGGCGCACGGTGGTGCCGGTCTGGCCGATCTGATGGTCGTGATCGACGTAGCCGAGGTCCACGGCCGCGCGGCTGCCGCCCACGGCGCCGCCGAGGATGTTGGCCAGGTCCCAGAGCTGGCGGAAGTGCTCGCGGCTGCCTACGCCGGCGCCGCCGGCCACGATGATGCGCGCGCCCTTGAGGTTCACCTTCTTGGGGCGGCGGTGCGACTCCAGCACCTCGACCGGCAGCGTCATGCCCGACAGGTTCACGGGGCAGCGGATCGTTACGCCGCTGCGTCCGGGCGTGGGCGTGGACATGCGCATGACGCCCTCGCGCACCGTGGCCATCTGCGGCCAGCGGTGGGGGTTGACGATCGTGGCGATGATGTTGCCGCCGAACGCGGGGCGGATCTGGAGCAGCAGGTTGGTGAGGTGCTCCTTGGTGGAGGGCTCCGTGTGCTCGCCGATCTCCAGGTCCGTGCAGTCGGCGGTCAGGCCGCAGCGCATGCACGAGGCCACCGTGGGTGCGAGGTCGCGCCCCATGGGCGTGGCGCCAAAGAGGCAGATCTGCGGCTTGCGGAAGGTGATCAGGTCGCAGATGACCTTGGTAAAGCTGGCGGTCTGGTAGTGGCCCAGGGCCGGATCCTCGGCCAGGTAGACCTTATCGGCACCGTGGAGGATGAGCTGGCCGGCCAGGTCCGACACGTTCTTTCCGAGCAGCACGGCGGCCAGCGGCACCTTCAGCTGGTCCGCGAGTTCGCGCCCCTTGCTCAGCAGCTCCATCGGCACATCGGAAAGCTTGCCTGCTTCCTGTTCCGCGTAGATCCAGACTTCGCCCTGCCGGTTGACTTCGATCATGTGCGTGTACCTTTGCTTCGACTTTCCTGATGCAAAAACGTTCTCTTCCGGTTTCCGGTTTCCGGGTTCGGGGTTCAGGAGGTCCGAACGGTATTGCGGAGCCCTGAACCCTGACGCCTGGACCCTGGAACCTCTCCTCAGCCAATCGTATGGTCCTCAATCAATTCGCCGAGCATCCGCTGGACGCCGTCCTCGGTTGGGGGGAATTCCTTATAGTCGCCGCCGGCCAGGACAATCGACTGGATCCGGTGAACCTTGGTCGGGCTGCCGGCACCGCCGCACCAGGAAAGGTCGGCCTGCAGGTCGTCCAGATTCCACTGCGTGATCAGCAGCCCCTTGGCCGCCAGTTCGGCGCAGCGGCGCTTGGTTTCCTCGGCCCTGGCCTCGGGGGCGGCGGCGGGCATGGCGGCGTCGACCGCCTTGGCAACCTCGACCGGCGCGCGGGATTTCTTGCACTTCATGGCCCGCTTGATGGCATGCGGGCGCGGATGGTTGGCCGTCTCGATCACGGTAAAGAGCACGGGCAGGCGGGCGCGGACCATCTCGTAGCCGTTGCCGACGTTGCGGCGGACAACCGCGCTGCGCCCTTCCAGCTTGAGGTCCTCGAGGTAGGTGACCAGCGTGAAGCCGATTTTCTCGGCGAGCTGGGGGCCGACCTGGGCCGTGTCGCCGTCGATGGCCTGGCGGCCGCAGAAGACGAGGTCCGGCTGCAGCTTTTTCGCGGCGCAGGAGAGGATGTAGCTGGTGGCGAGCGTATCCGAGGCGGCCGCCCGGCGATCGGTGATCAGGGCCACGGCATCGGCGCCGCGGAAGAGCGCGTCGCGCAGGACATCGCATGCGGCGGGCAGCCCCATGGTGATGACCGTGACCTTGCCGCCGTGCTCATCGCGCACGCGCAGCGCCGCCTCCAGGGCGTTGAGGTCCTCCGGGTTGAAGACAGCCGGCAGGGCGGCCCGGTTGACGGTGCCATCCTCTTTCATGGCCTGGCCGGTAATCCGCTTGGTGTCCGGCACCTGTTTGACGCACACGATACAGTTGTAACCCACGTTGGTCGCTCCTGCTGCTGCCGCATGCGTCGGGGAAAGTCCCCGCAGCAGGCGGCAAGTTCTGTCCGCAATGGCGGTGTAAGATAACTTGTGAAAATCGCCCCGTCAAGACTGCGGCTTTTCAAAGCCCGTGCAGCGCCAGAAAGTCACGCTGGTACCCCTCAAAGTCAACCAGGCTCCAGACGTTCTCCGGCGTGACCTCATTCAGGATCGCCGCCACCTCGGCCTGCACATCATCGCGCATTTCCCAGTCGTCCAGGCGGATGCGGCCGGCTTCATCCACCGGAATTGCCTGGCCGGTGTAGAGGCGCTGGCGAAAAAGGCGGTTCATCTGGTCGAGGCAGTTCTCGTGCAGGCCCCGGTTCTTCATGACGCGGTAGAGCGCGGCCAGGTAGAGCGGCATGGCGGGGATCACGGCGCTGGCGCGCGTCACCAGGGCCTTGCAGATGGCCACATGGGCGCTGCCGCCCAGCGGGGCCAGCCGCGCGGAGAGCTCGTGGGCCGTGGCTTCCAGGTGCGCCTTGGCGCGCCCCAGCGTGCCGGAGCGGTAGACGGCACGTGTGCAGGCGGGGCCAAGGTAGGAAAAGGCCAGGGTTTTCACGCCTTCGTGCAGGAGCCCGGCGGACAGCAGCGCCTCGATCCACAGCTGCCAGTCTTCGCCGCCCATGACCTTGACCGTGCCAGCGATCTCCTCCTCCGTAGCCGGCGCAACCGTGGTGGTCTTGAGCGAGCCGTTGGCCAGGTTGAGGGTCAGGGCCGAATACGGCTGCCCGATGGGCTTGATCACCGTGCGGTAGATCGCGCCCGTGACCGGGTCGGTGCGCGCGGGGGCGGCCAGGCTGTAGACCACGAGGTCGAACTTCTCAAACCCGTTGGCGCGGGCCGCAGCCACCACGGCGGCCTTGGTTTCCGGCCGGTAGGCATCCGCCATCCGCGTGATCGACACCCGGCCGTGCTGCCGGGATGCCTCGTCAAACGCCTGGTTGTTATACCAGCCCGGAGAGCCGCCGCGGTCTTCGCGGGGTTCACGTTCAAAGGAAACGCCAAGTGTCCGGGCGCCGGCGCCAAAGGCAGCGACCAGGCGCGTGGCCAGGCCATAGCCGCCAGAAGCGCCCAGCACCAGCACCGCACGGGGCCCGCCGGCAATCGGCGGCAGCTGCCGCACGGCAGACACCTGCTCCGCCACGTGGCGTGCACAGCCCGCGGGATTCACGTCCAGGCAGATTCCGTTGGACACCCGGGCCGTGGCGCTCATGCACCCTTTCCGGCAGGCACGCAGAACCACTCGGCCTCGGCGGCCAGCTCCGTGCCGACCCACGCCTTGCCGCGCTGCTTGCAGATGCGGTTGGAGATCTTGAGGTTCTCGATCTCCATGCGCAGCAGCTCGTTCGGGCGCACCTGGCGGCGGAACTTGGCTTCCGACACGGAGACCAGCAGGAAGATGGTGTTCTGCATCAGACCGGCTTCCACCAGCCCCGCGCCGCCGCACTGCGCCATGGTCTCGACCAGGATCACGCCCGGCACCACCGGGTACCCGGGGAAGTGCCCCTTGAAAAACCACGTGTCCTCGGGGAATGTGCGCTCGCCGACGATCTTTTCCCGGCTGGCCTCGACGATGCGGTCGACGAACAGGAACGGGTCGCGATGGGGAATCAGGGATGTAACCGGTTTCATGATGTCACCTTTCTGAAGGCCAGGACGCCGTTATGCCCGCCGAAGCCGAGCGATGTGCAGAGCGCCGCGCGCACAGGTCCGCTGACGCCGGTGTTGGGCACGCAGTCCAGATCGCAGGCCGGGTCGGGCGTCTCCTGGTTGATCGTCGGGGGGAAGAACTGATCGCGCAGCGCCAGCACGCACACGATGGCCTCAATGGCGCCGGCGGCTCCCATCAGGTGGCCGGTCATGCTCTTGGTCGACGACATCTTGAGGCGGCGGGCGTGGTCGCCGAAGACCACCTTGACCGCCTTGGTCTCCATGGGGTCGTTGAGCGGCGTCGAGGTGCCGTGCGCATTGATGTAGTCGACGTCTTCCGGCGCCAGCCCGGCATCCTGCAGGGCCAGCCGCATGGCGCGCACCGCGCCCTCGCCCTCGGGGTGCGGCGCCGTGAGGTGGTGGGCATCGCCGGTGCCGCCGTAGCCGGCCAGTTCAGCATAGATGCGCGCGCCGCGGCGCACAGCGTGGTCGTGCGCCTCAAGGATGAGGATGCCCGCCCCCTCGCCCATCACAAACCCGTCGCGGTTCAGGTCAAACGGCCGGCTGGCCCTGGCGGGCGTGTCATTGTACCGCGTGGAGAGCGCCTTCAGCGCGCAGAACCCGCCGATGTTGAATTCGGTGATGGCCGCCTCCGTGCCGCCGGAGATCACCACGTCGGCGCGTCCCGCGCGGATGGCGTCCAGCGCGATGCCGATGGCATCCGTGGCCGAAGCGCAGGCCGTGTTGACCGTGTGGGCAAACCCCTTGGCCTGCAGGGAAATCGAGATGTTGCCGGCCGCCTCGTTGGAGATGAGCTTGGGGATGGTCATGGCGGACATCCGGCCGGGGCCGCGCTCGGCCAGGGTCTTGTACCCCTCGTCGCTGATTTCCGCGCCGCCGATGCCGTTGCCGAGGATCACGGCCACGCGCTCGGGCTCGCTGCCGCCCTTGTCGAGTCCGGCATCCGCCCACGCCATCCGGGCCGCCGCCACCGCGTACTGCGTGAACAGCGCCATGCGCCGGGCTTCCTTGAAATCAATATACTTGGCAGGGTCAAAATTCTTCACCTCGGCGGCGATGCGGCAATCCACGCGCGCCGGGTCGAAGCGCGTGATCGGCCCGATGCCGCAGGCGCTGCCGCGGATGCCGTCCCAGAACTCCGCCACGGTGTTGCCAATGGGCGTGATCGCCCCGAGGCCGGTCACCACGATGCGTCTTTTGTTGCTGCTCATAAGCCCCCGGTTCCCCCCTACGCGCCGGCCGGCACGGCCGTCGCGGGCGGATTCCACTGTACCAGCGAACCGCCCCAGGTAAGGCCCGCGCCAAATCCGGCCAGAATGATCGTGTCGCCCGGCTGCAGCTTATCCTCGCGCAGCATCTGCTCGAGCGCCAGCGGGATGGTGGCGGCCGAGGTGTTGGCCAGCTCGCCGATGTTCACATAGAAGCGTTCCATGCCGGTGTCGAGGCGTCGGGCCGCGGCCTCGATGATGCGCACGTTGGCCTGGTGCGGCACGATCCAGCGCACGCCGTCGAGCGTGATCCCCTGCCGGGCCATCAGGTCGCGGACAATCTCCTCAAAGGCCTTGACCGCAAAGTTGAACACGGCGCGGCCATGCATCTGCACGTACGCCGGCGCCATGGCGCTGGTTTGAGGCAGGCGGCAGCCGCCTTCGCGGTAGAGCGCCTGGCTCCCCTTGCCGTCCGCGCGCAGGATCGAGTGGCGGATCCCGCCGGGGGCATCGCTGGCCTGCAGCACCACGGCGCCGGCGCCATCGCCAAACAGCACGCAGGTGTTGCGGTCGCTCCAGTCGGTCACACGCGACATGCAGTCCGCGCCGATCACCAGCGCGGGGCGCGGATCGTTTTGCATCAGTCCGCGGGCCGTCTCCAGCGCATAGATAAAACCGGTGCAGGCGGCCAGCAGGTCAAACGCCCCGGCCTGCGTCGCGCCGATGTCGCGCTGCACCAGGCAGGCAGTGGAGGGGAAGCCGCCGTAATCGGCCGTGGTGGTGGCCACGATCACCAGCCCCAGTTCCTCGGGCTTCACGCCAGCCTTGGACAGCGCCATCTGGGCCGCGCGGGTCGCCAGGGTGGCGGTGCTCTCGCCGGGTTCCGCGATGCGGCGGGCATGGATCCCGGTGTGCGAGACAATCCACTCGTCCGTGGTATCGAGCTTCTTTGCCAGTTCTTCGTTCGTAACCAGTCGTACGGGAAGTCCGGAGCCTATGCCAGTGATATGGACATTCATGAAGGAATCCTGTCTGGGGGCAAACAAGAGGGGCGATTATGACAAAACGGGGGGCGATGTCAACCTGACACTTCCGCCTTTTTTGTCATGCATCGCGCCTGCATGCCGGTTTCAACGATGGCCGTATATACCGCATTTGCCGCATGGCATGCAAATCCGATTCTGCCGGGCGCACCAAACAAAAAACTGGCTGGCTGATTGACTCAAGTGACCCCAACGGGTGGTGGTGTCGAATGCCGCTGACGTTCCAATTTACACCACCCGTTGGGCGTGCTGGATTGAGTCAGCCAGCCAGTAACAAAAAAGCCGCGGACGCAGGGCGTCGCGGCTTTTTTGCGGGCGTGCCGAAAC
>JBAWXQ010000079.1:0-12091 GCA_037144015.1 bacterium | reverse complement strand
CCGGTGACGGCGCACGCTAGTGCGCCCACGCATGCCAATGCCATACCGCGAAGAGAGCAAGTCAATGAAGCGGGAACGCAACACTTGCCGCTTGTCGCTGCTGGCGGTGACACGTTCAATCCGCTAAAGTGCCCGCCGCACAAAACGAAGGAATTTTCAGATGAGCATTCCCTACCGCCAGATCCACCTTGATTTCCACACCTCCGAGAAGATTCCCGGCATGGGTTCGGCCTGGGACAGGAAGCACTGGCAGGAGACGCTGAAGCGCGGCCACGTCAACAGCATCAACGTCTTTGCCGTCTGCCACCACGGCTGGAGCTACTACAACACCCAGGTCGGGCAGCGCCACCCGCACCTCGCGCCGGGGCTGGACCTCACGCGCGCCATGCTCGACGCCTGCCATGAAGTCGGCATCCACACGCAGGTGTATCTCACGGTCGGCGTCAACAACCGCGTGGCGCGTGCGCATTCCGAGTGGCGCTGCATCAATGAGAACGGCGGGTATTCCGGCTGGAGCCAGCGCCCGACCGATGCCGGGTTCCACCAGCTCTGCTTCAACACGCCGTACCTGGACCTGGTCTGCGACGAGGTGCGTGAGCTGGGACGACTGTTCCCGGACACGGACGGGCTCTGGCTCGACATCATCCACAAGCCGGACTGCTACTGCCCCTGGTGCATGGCAAGCATGGTCAAGCTCGGACTGGACCCCAGGGTGAAGGCGGATGTGGCCAAACAGGCCGACCTCGTGCTGCAGAACTATTACAAGCGAACCCTGGCGGCGCTGCGCGAGGTGCATCCGACCCTGCTGATGACCCAGAACAGCGGCAACCTCACGCGCGGCGACCGGCGCTTCTTCCAGCACGTCACGCACCTGGAGCTGGAGAGCCTGCCGACCGGAGGCTGGGGGTACGACCACTTCCCGATGTCGGCCAAGTATGCGCAGCTGACCGGGCTGGAATTTCTCGGCATGACCGGCAAGTTTCACACGACCTGGGGCGAGTTCGGCGGGTTCAAGCACCCCAATGCGCTGCGCTACGAATGCGCGGCCATGCTGGCCTACGGCGCCAAATGCTCGGTGGGCGATCAGTTGCACCCGGATGGGCGGCTGGATGACTCCACCTATGCCATCATCGGCGAAGCGTACGCGGAGGTGGAAGCCAGGGAGGCGTGGTGCGTGAACAGCCGCAACGTGGCGGACGTGGGGTTGCTCTCCGCGCTGGCCGTCGATCCGGAGCACAAGGCCGGCGACGACTCCGACAGCGGCGCCAGCCGCATGCTGCTGGAAGGTCATATCCTGTTCGACATCCTCGATGCCGAAATGGATTTCCGCCCGTACAAGCTGCTGCTGCTGCCGGACGAGGCGAAGATTGCGCCGGCGCTCAAGCAGAAACTCGATGCCTACCTCGCCGCTGGCGGCAAGATCCTGTTCACCGGCCGCTCTCCGCTGGATGAAAACAGCAGGCCGCTGTTCGACCTGGGTGCCGAAGTGGCAGGGGAAAGTGAATTCTCCCTCGATTACATCCTGCCGATCCCGGAGCTGAGGCCGGCGTTTGTGCAGTCACCGCTGGTGATCTACAGCAAGTATCCGCGTATCAAGGTCACAACCGGGAAGTCGCTGGGCGAGGTGTACGAGCCCTGCTTCGAGCGCGCCTGGGATCACTTCTGCTCGCACCAGCATGCGCCGCCGCGGCGCGAGGCGAGCGGCTACGCCTGCGGCGTGGCGCGCGGCAACCTGCTGTGGCTGCCCATGGATATCTGTCGGGCCTACCGGAAACTCGGCCCGGTGGTGATCAAGGCATTCCTGCTCGGGTGCGTCCACCGCATGCTGGGCGAGGGGATCGGCTTGCGCACGAATCTGCCGGCAACGGCCCGGGCCACCTTGACAGTGCAGCCGAACGAGAAGCGCCACGTGTTGCACCTGCTGCACGCCAACCTCTCGCTGCGGGGCGCGGCACAGCCAGGCCACATGGGCCAGGCAGGGTTGGAAGTCATCGAGGACCTCACGCCCTGCTGCGACGCGCGCGTGTCGCTGTGCCTCGGCCGGCCCGTGCGCCGTGTGACGCTGGAACCGCAGGGGCAGGAGATCCCGTTCCGGATGAACGGTGACCGCCTGGATCTGGAAATTGACCGCTTCACCTGCCACCAGATGGTTGTGATCGAATGAGCGGACCGCGGCGCCACCCAAATCTACGGCTAAGGATGACTCGTCATCTGCGAACGACCCTTTTGTACCTTGCCCGCTTGGCGTCGCGGCGCTCTGCCCTCCAAAATGCGTGATCGAAAAACACGTGAAGATGCATCCTGGAGGGCGGAGCGCCGCGACGCCAAGCGAGCGTTGTGATTAAGGCAGGTTCGCGAAGAGGCCGGGCGTCCTTAGTACACACGGTGGAAAGTTCGGTGACGTATGATCGTCCTCGTCCTCGTCCGTCGTCCTCGAAAAAACCCCACCGCGGCCTGCGGGCACCCTTTCGGCGGAGGGGATTTCGAGGACGACGGACGAGGACGAACTAACGATGCGTCATCGTATTTACGACGGCGTGTCCTTAGCCGTAGATTTGGGAGCCGCACCCTCTGTTGACAGCCGGTCGCGGCTCTGTAAAACTCCCTGATACATGGAATCCAAACACAAAGCCATTGTTTTTCTTGGTGACGGCATGGCCGACGAGCCCGTGCCCGAACTGGGCAACCGCACGCCGCTGCAGGCGGCGCGTACGCCGGCCATGGACCGCCTCGCGCGCGAAGGGCGCTCCGGCACGCTGCTGACCCTGCCCGAGGGGTTTTCCACCTCCAGCGACGTGGCCAACATGTCCGTGCTCGGCTGCGACCTGCGCACCGAGATCTGCGGCCGCGGCCCGCTCGAGGCGGCCAGCCAGGGGATTCTGCTCGGGCCCCAGGACATCGCTTTCCGCGTGAACTTGGTGTCCGTGGACGCAGGAGGCATCCTGCGCGACTACTCCGGCGGGCAGGTGTCGCGCGCGGAGGCCGCGGCGGCCATCGGGCTGCTCAACGCGGCACTGGGCTCGGACAAGATCCGCTTTCACACCGGCGTCAGCTACCGCAACCTGCTGATCCTCTCCGGGGCGGAGTTCAGCGCCGCGGTGCGCTGCGACAAGCCGGACGACAACCACGGCAACCCCGTGGCCGCACACCTGCCGCGCGCCATGACGCCGGCCGGAGAGCCTACCGCCGCGCTGCTGCGCGAGCTCATGGTCCGCGCCGGCAGCATCCTGCAGGGGCGCAAGGCCAACGCCATCTGGCCGTGGAGCGGCGGCCTCGCCGGCGCCATCCACAAGGTGACGGAGCGCTACGGCATCACCGCGGCCGTGATCTCCGCCGTGGACGTGATCAACGGCCTGGGGCGCTGCATGGGGATGGATGTGATCCGCGTGCCCGGCACCACGGGGTACATTGACACCCACTACGAGGGCAAGGCCGATGCCGCGCTGGCGGCAATCCGCACGCATGACTTTGTCTTTGTGCACGTCGAGGCGCTGGATGAGGTCTCGCATGCGCAGGATGTGCAGCTCAAGATCCGTACGCTCGAGGATTTCGACCGGCGCCTGGTCGGGCGCGTGCTGGCGGCCGTGGAACCGGCGGTGACGCTGGCCGTGCTGCCGGACCACCCCGTGCCGGTCCGCACCGGCAAGCATACCCGCACGCCCGTGCCGGTTTCCATCCGCCGGCCGGACTGGACGCCTGACGGCGTGCAGACCTACGACGAAATCGCCTGCCCGCAGGGCGCCCTCGGCGCCATGAAGGGGCGCGAGTTCATGGACCTGCTGTTCTAGATTGCCCGTTCCGGGCAATCTATTCTCCGCCAAAAAATGTGTGATCGAGAAACACGTGAAGATGCATCCTGGAGGGCGGAGCTCCGCGACGCCAAGCGGGCGTTGTGATCAAGGAAGGTTCGCGAAAAGGCCGGTCGTCCTTAGCCGTAGATTTGGGGTCTTGACCCGACGATCGCGTCTTTTTGTTTAGCTGCGTCCGCCTGAGATTCCGCCGTTCGCATCTTCACTCACTGCCTTCCGTTTGTTATCCTGACACCTGACACCTGACACCTGACACCTGACACCCGACACGAGCTGCTTCCCGGAAAAACCTTATGCACATTCTCGTCACCGGCGGCGCGGGCTACATCGGCAGTCACACCGTGGTGGAGCTCCTGAACCAGGGGCACGGCGTCACGGTGGTGGACAACCTCTGCAACAGCAAGGAGGAGTCGCTGCGGCGCGTGCAGGAGATCACGGGGAAAAAGGTCTCCTTCCACAAGGTGGACCTGCTTGACCGCGCGGGGCTGGATGCGGTCTTTGCCGCCGCGCACCCCGATGCGGTGATTCATTTTGCGGGGCTCAAGGCCGTGGGCGAGTCGGTGCAGAAGCCGCTGGAGTACTACCACAACAACATCACCGGCACGCTGGTGCTGCTGGAGGTGATGCGGGCACGCGGCGTGAAGCTTCTGGTGTTCAGCTCATCTGCAACCGTGTATGGCATCCCGAAGTCCATGCCGCTGCACGAGGATGCGCCGACCGGCGCGACCAACCCGTACGGCCAGACCAAGCTGATGATTGAGCAGATGCTCCGCGACCTGAACGCGGCCGGGCCGGGTTGGGGGATTGCGCTGCTGCGCTACTTCAACCCCGTGGGCGCGCACATCAGCGGCCGCATCGGCGAGGATCCCAACGGCATCCCGAACAACCTGATGCCGTTCGTGGCGCAGGTCGCGGTGGGTAAACTGCCCAGGCTGCGCGTGTTCGGCAACGACTATCCCACGCGCGACGGCACCGGCGTGCGCGACTACATCCACGTCGTGGACCTGGCGCGCGGGCACCTCGCGGCGCTGGATTACCTAACGCGCAAGCCTTCGCTGGTCACGGTGAACCTGGGCACCGGCCGGGGCTACAGCGTGCTGGAGATGATCCGCGCCTTCGAGAAGGCCAGCGGCCGCAAGGTGCCGTACGAGGTGGTGCCGCGGCGCCCCGGCGACATTGCCGAGTGCTATGCCGACCCGGCGCTGGCGCAGAAGCTGCTCGGCTGGCAGGCCGGCCGAGGCGTGGACGAGATGTGCGCCGACCAGTGGCGCTGGCAGTCGCAGAACCCGCGCGGCTACGCATGAATCGCGGCTGCCGCCGCGATCCATTGTGGTGGGAGCGCTGCCCCGCAGCGCGATGGCGCATGCGGGTGGCTTCTGTTGAAGAAAAAGGAGAACCAGCATGCAGTCGGCTTGGGCAGGCCTGAACCGGGTTGGTCAATTCATGAAGCGGCACCGCTTCATGATCGTAAGCTGTCTCGGCGTGCTGGCGGTGGTGGCAGGCGTGGAACTGCTTTCCGGGCGGTCGCTGCTTGGGCCGGACGGGCGTTTTGGCTGGTGGGACGGCGACATCTGGTCCAGCGAGAACTCCCAGCGCGTGGCCGACGCCTACTCCTTTTCGCACGTCATCCACGGCATGCTGTTCTACGGCTTCCTGTGGCTGGTGGCGCGGCGCTGGCCGGTCAAATACCGCTTTCTCGTCGCCCTGCTGGTCGAGGCCGGCTGGGAGCTGCTCGAGAACTCGCCGCTGATCATCAACCGCTACCGCGAGGCGACCATTGCCCTCGGCTACACCGGCGACAGCGTCCTGAATTCGGTCAGTGATGTCGCCATGATGTCGCTCGGGTTTCTCCTGGCGCGCTTCACGCGCCTCTGGATCATTGTGGTGCTGATCGTCGCCATGGAGCTTGGTTGTCTCTTCTGGGTTCGCGACAACCTGACGCTGAATGTGCTGATGCTGACGCACCCTTCGCAATCGATCAAGGCTTGGCAGTCTGAGGGGCGCTAGGAGACTGTCGGATTTAGGCCTCGGATCGGTCCAGGGCTTTCTGCCGACAGTCTCCTAGTTGCGCAACCCGCTGCCCGCGGGTTGCGAAAACTCAATTACAGACAGAGAAATGCCCAACTCCGGCCTTGGCGAGCCGGCCGCCGCCGCATGAATTTCTCTCTGTGCTCTCGTTCTTTCTCTGTGACCTCTGTGTCCTACCACTTGGATGCGGCGGGATGGGCAGCGGCATGTAGCAGATCATCTTCATACTGGCGCGCCACCAGTGACGAAAAAGCGGCCACGGCTTCTGCATCGCGGACGAAAATTCGCCGGCCGCAAAGTGCCTCAAAGGCCAGGATGCTGTTGGCGTGATTGAGATCAACCAGGTCCAGTTCCGGAATCGCTTCTAACCGGGCGGACAGTTCGAGATAGTACGAGTAAAACTCCAGCGGCGTCAGGGCAGGCGATAACAACACGCCGATGTCCACATCACTGCCGTTGCGAACCGTGCCATCCCGGGCGGAGCCGAACAGGACCGCCAGAACAACCCGTGGATCGTCTTCAAAGGCGGTGGCCAGTGTGGTCGGGTCCAGTGTCATTCCGCCGGCATGTCCTGCGTCTCCTCCGCGCGCGCCGGGTGCGCCAGCGCAGCCTGGGCGCGGCGGCGGCGGATGCGCCAGACAATCAGCCGGATGATGCCGACCAGGGCGAGGAGGCCGCCCAGGACATACGGCAGCCAGAGCCAGAAGTCCTCCTTCAGGTTGTCCACGATCACCACGATGGCTTCGCCCATGGCATAGCCGAGGATGCCCAGCAGCGAGGCCCAGCACAGCGCGCCGAGGCAGTTCAGCAGGGTGAACCGGCCGCGGCCCACGCCGCTGGCGCCGATCATCAGCGGCGTGAGGATGCGGAACCCGTAGAAGAAGCGGAAGGCAAAGGCGATGACCGAGCCATGCCGGCGCATGTGGTGGAAGACGCGCTCGGTGCGCAGCTTCAGCCGCGGGAAGCGGTTCAGAAGCTGGAGCCCCCTGTGGCGCCCGAGGTTGTAGAAGACCTGGTCGCCGATGATGGCGCCGACGAACGCGGCCAGGATGACGCCGTACAGGTGCAGCTCGGTGCAGCGCGCGCACAGGCCGCCCAGGATCAGGGCAATGTCGCCCTCCAGGAACGTGCCGAGCAGCACGCCCAGGTAGCCGTAGGTTTCAATGACTTCTTTGAGCGTCATTCGGTTTCGCGGGTGATGGACGCCCCGAGGCGGCGCAGTTCTTCTTCGACGCGTTCGTAGCCGCGGTCAATGCTTTCGGCGTTCAGGATCGCGGTTTCGCCCTTGGCGCAGAGCGCGGCCACCAGCAGCGCCATGCCGGCGCGGATATCCGGGCTGGCGACGCGCGTGCCGTGCAGCGCGGTCGCTCCGGTCACCACGACGCGGTGGGGATCGCACTGCACGATGCGCGCGCCCATGCCGATGAGGTGGTCCACAAAATACAGGCGGCTCTCGAACATCTTCTCGAAAAAGAGCGCGGTGCCGCGCGTCTGGGTGGCGAGCACGATCAGCACGCTCATCAGGTCCGAGGGGAAGGCCGGCCAGGGGCCGTCCTCGATCTTTGGGATGGCGTCGCCCAGGTCGTAGGATGTGCGGAGGCGCTGCCGCGCGGGAACGTGCAGCGTGCCGTTGTCCAGCGACCACTTGACGCCGAAGCGCGTGAATGGCCGGGCCAGCGCCTCGAAGTCTGCGGCCTGCACATCCTGGATGCGGAGCTCGCCGCCGGTCACCAGCGCGGCCACGAGGTAGCTGCCGGCGTCGATGAAGTCCGGGCCGACGCGCGCCTCCACGCCGTGCAGGCGCTCGACGCCCTCGATGGTCAGCAGGTTGGTGCCGATCCCTTCGATGGTGGCGCCCATGGCGACCAGCATGCGGCAGAGGTCCTGCACGTGCGGCTCGCAGGCGCTGTTGTAGAGCACGGTGCGCCCCTTGGCGAGCACGGCCGCCATGAGGAGGTTTTCGGTGCCGGTCACGCTGGCCTCGTCCAGCAGCAGGCGCGCGCCCACCAGCCCCTTGGTGCGGAAGGTGTAGGTGCCGTTGGTGCGCACGGTCACGCCGAGCTGCTGCAGGCCGGCGAGGTGGGTGTCCACGCGCCGGCGGCCGATCACGTCGCCGCCCGGCGGGTAGATGACGGCGCTGCCGCAGCGGGCCACCAGCGGCCCGGCAAAGAGGATCGAGGAGCGGACCCGGCCGCAGAGCTTGCGGTTGAGGCGGGTGGTGCGGATGCGGCGCGCCTGCAGCCGGACGGTGCGTGCGGGCTCGTCGAGCCCGACCTCGACGCCCATGCCGTCCAGCAGGTCGAGCATGGTGCGCACGTCCGCGATCAGCGGCAGGTTGGAGAGGGTGACCGGCTCATCCGTCAGCAGGCAGGCCGCCAGCATGGGGAGCGCCGCATTCTTGTTGCCGGGCGTGCGGTGTGTGCCGCTGATGGGCCGGCCGCCCCGGATGACGAAACGTGACATGACGTACTTTCCATGCGGGAGCGTCCGGTACGTGCCAGGTGCAGGTTCAAAGCACAAGCCGGACGCTCCCGCCATGGAAAGTACATTACGGGGCAGGGCTGCCGGGCGCAAGGCGGATTCTGCTTGGCATGCGCGGGGTCGTGGCCTATCGTCTGACGGTGGCAAGGTTGAACAAGGAGGGCGGACCCATGAGCAGCAGCGATTCAACCGCGACACCGTTGGATCCCAAGGACTACTACACGGTCATGGCGCACTTTTACCGTGGCGAGGTGGGGCGCATCATGCTGTGGCGGCAGCGGCTCGACATGACCACCAACTGGGCCATTGCCGCCTCGACCGGCGTCATCACCTATGCGCTCAGCCACGCCGAGGTGACGCACCTGGTTTTTTTCTTCGCCAACCTGGTCTGCCTCTTCCTGCTGCTGATCGAGTCGCGGCGCTACCGGTACTATGACGCGTTCCGGGCGCGCGTGCGCATGCTGGAGGCTCATTTCCTCCGGCCGGTGGTGCAGCAGCAGCAGCCGGGCAATGGCCTGCACTGGCGCGAGCAGATGTCCGAGGACCTGGCGCTGCCGTCATTCAAGATCAGCCGCCGCGAGGCGCTGTACCGCCGGTTTGGGCGCAACTACGTGTGGCTGTTTCTGATCGTCGGCGGCGCGTGGTTTGTCAAGGTTTGGGCGCACTGCCCCGGCGCGCAGACGCTCCGCGGATTTCTGCCCGCCGTCCAGAACGGGCAGCCGCTGCCGGCCTGGCTGTACTGGACGATCGCCACGCTCTTGCTGGGCACAATGGCCTGGCTGCTGGCCGGCGCGCTGCGGCTCGATGCCTACACGGCGGAGTCCGACATCGGGCAGGTGCACGAGCGCGAGTGGCAGGTGTGACGCGTGCGCCGGCGGCGAAAGCGTTCTTTTTTTCTTGTCGCCCATCCTTCGTGAGTGCTACATAAGAAACATGGGTAGACATCGTTTGCATGTGGTGCTGATCTACAATTCCTGCCGCGGGGCCGCTCCGGAGATGCCGGACGACAACGGCAGCATGGACGAACTGCGAAAGTTCGTGCGGCACCTGGCGCGGGTCGTCCGGAAGCTCGGGCACCGGGTCACGCTCCTGCCGCTCGCCAACGACCTGATGGGGTTCCAGCGCAAGCTCACGCGGCTGCGGCCGGATGTGGTGTTCAACCAGTATGACGACGTGGTGCACGGCGCGCTCTACGAGATGCGCGTGGCGGCCCTGGTGCGCATGATGGGGTTTCCCATGACCGGCTCCTCCGCGCTGGCCCTGGGGCTCTGCCGCTACAAGTACATGGCCATCAGCCTGCTCCAGGGGGCCGGGCTGCCGGTGCCGCCGGAGAGCCGCATGCTCGAGCGCATCGGCGATGCCGGCCGCCATCGCTGGAAGTTCCCGGTGATCGTGCATCCCGCACAGGAGCACGCGGGGATCGGGCTCGGGCGCGACTCGGTGGTGCATTCCGTGAAGGCGCTGCGCGACCAGGTGCGCATCATCCTGCGCGACTACAAGCAGGCCGCGCTGGCGCAGCGCTTCCTGCCGGGGCGCGAATTCAACATCGGCCTGCTCGGCGGCAAGCGCCTGCGCGTAATGCCGTTTGCCGAGGTGAACTACACCCGGCTGCCGCCCGAAATCCCGCCGATCATGTCCTATGCGGCCAAGTGGCTGTCGAACTCGGTCGAGTTCAAGAAGACCTCGGTGGTCTGCCCGACCACCGTCGAGCCGGAGCTGGCGCGGCGCATTTCGCGCCTGGCGATTGACTCCTTCCGCGCCGTGGGGGGGTGGGGCTATGGCCGCGTGGACATCCGGCTGGACGAGAACCAGGAGCCGTACGTGCTCGAGGTGAACTGCAATCCGTGCGTGGAGGAGGATGTCGCGCTGGCGCGCTCCGCGCTGGCGGCCGGCATCACCTACCCGAAAATGCTCCAGATGATCCTTGACGCCGCGATGGAGCGGCCGCCGTTCGATGTGGACGTGCCCATGCTCCCCGTGTGATTTGCGGCAGGCGGGGTACCGCCTGCCGCAAATCACATGGCGCGCCTGCGGCGCGCGGGTGCGGAGGCCACGGGGTTAACGGCATTTCCTGTATTGTTTGTCGGCTGTGGCAGCCACGGGTTCGTTCTCGCCGGCGCACATTTCCCAGAATCGCCCGGCAGGTGCGAAACAGGAAACATGCAATTATCAATAAGTTGCGACAATACACACAAAATGTAGTCGCGGCCTAACAGGGTTAATATGGCTCACAAACATGGAATCATTTCGACACAGACAAAAAGTAGATTTCGCGCAGCGAAATCTACAGCGTGAAACTGCCGGTGTTGTTGAATTGCACGGCCATGGCGGTTACGAGGGAGGCGACGTCGATGAGGCGTTCGGATTCCTTCTCGTCCCGGGCGCGCAGGCCGAGGGCGCGGGCGCGGTCTTCAAGTTTCATGAGTACCATCTCGAGCTCTTCCGGCGCCATTTCCGACCAGCGGGCAATGCGCTGGGTGAGGGTGCGGCGGCGGCGGCGCAGAAAGGTCTGGGCCGGGATGGACGGCACGTCCGCGCGCAGCTCGGGGAAGACAATGCGGAGCTTGTCATCCACGAAACCCTGGGCATTGGCGCGGAAGCGCTCGGCGCGCTGGCCGTAATGTTCCGCCAGCGTCATGGTCAGCGCCGATACCGGTTCGATCAGCGGCCCGCTGGTGCGCAACGGCTGCTTGCGCCGGGTGCGGCGCATGAGGCGCTCGACATAGAGCAGCTTCTTCATGGCCGGCCAGTTTTCGTAGCGCCGGCGCCAGCCGGAGCGTGGGGTCAGCCAGACGGCGAACGTCTCGGCGAAGTCCTCATCCGGGTGCTTCTGCGCATAGGTTGTGCGGTGCAGGCGGCCATGAGCGATGTGGCGGACAAAATTGCGGCTGAAGGGGTCCGGCTCAAACGCGTCGCGGTAGGCCTTGTTGAAGCGGCCAAAGGTCGGCGTCCACTCCGGATCCTCCCAGAGCCGCTGGGCGTAATTGATGGCATGTCCGCCCTCGTGTCGCAGGTATTGCATGAGGTCGCCGGTATTCTCGACTTCACCGGTTTGCTCCTGCTCAATGCGCATGAGGCGCTTGTCCGCCAGGTAGAAGGGGATGCCGATGATCGGCACCTCATCCGGGCACCCCCAGCTGTCCGAAAGGTAAAAGCGGGGCTGGAACACGATGCCATGCGACTTGAACTCGGCTTCCAGCTGCCGCAGGCAGGGTTCGATCGGCGAATCCTTCAGGCGCAGGCCCAGGTCGCAGACGCGCGTGTTGAGCAGTTCGTACCGAACCGTCTCCCACGCATTGATGACTGATCGCAGACGTGCCGCGGACATGTTGCTAGGAACCTGTCGGACTTAGCCGCTTGAATGGGCGCCACCGTGGATCGACAGGTTCCTGGTCGAGAAACCCGCCGTCGCCCGATGGCGACAGTCGCACAAAAGACCATTAGGGTAGCCCCCTCGCGCAGCCAAAGTCAATGCCGACAGCCAACGAGTTATGAACAGACGCGCAACCTGTTGCAGCACAGCTAGTTATTCGATGTCTACGGCTGTTTTGGTAGAACAGGGTCTCTTGCGCCCCGGTACAGTCCTGCGCTATCTTCCGACCCCATGAGCGACACCCGGCGCAGCATTCGGCTCTGCCATCTCGGCATGCTGGTCATCGCGCTGGTCGCGAACCTGGCGCCGCTGCTCTTTGTTCCGCTGCGCACTGGACGCGCGTTTTACGTAATGGGTTGGCGACAGGGGGCGGCAGTTCCGCGCGAGGTGCAGAGGAAGG
>JBAWXQ010000078.1:0-12102 GCA_037144015.1 bacterium | reverse complement strand
TGCAAGAACGTTCCTTACGCACCTTTCGGTGGCAGTCGGTGGACGATGACGGCGACGATAGCGGATGACGATTCGTTATGCGCTCTCTCCTCGTGCACCGTTATCGTCGCCGTAATCGTCCATCGGAGTGTTAAGTTATGGACGAGGTATTCAGGAGTCAGGATTCACGAATGCGGCGTTGACTTCAAAAATCGGCACTGGACATTCGTCAATCTGCGGTTCGCAGGTTGTCGATCTGTACCCCGTGCCAGGTCTCGCCAGGGACGGCTTCGGCCGACGGAGCACGGTCGCATTCGCCTGTACATGAACTCATTTCTGTCGTTCGTATTAGGTCAGACATAACCAACTATACACAGCGTCATAAGTCTACAGCAGACTGCCAAGTAGGTCGGGCATTCCTGCCCGACCGGGTCGGCCAAGAATGGCCGACTTACTTGCCGGCGTGCGCATGCACTTATGTCGTTGTGTATAAAAGTGTCAAACGGAAGTCAGGACGGGACACGCTTGCAGAACCGACGAAGGAGGTTTTGCAAGCGCCTCCTCTGTTAATGACTCCTGTTTGGCGTCTCATAACAGTGACATAACAGTGACAAGCCCGTGACAGGCATGCGGGGTGGGGCGGTGGGCGATCCGGTCCGATTGCCCGCCAGCGTTCGTCAGTCGCTCTGTGTGGGCGGGTTGGCCGGAATTTGGCGGTGGTGGGTGGCAAGCAGTGCGTAGGGCAGAAATACGAAGTCTGCGCCGGGTAAGATGTTTGCCGGACATGCCGGCCGGTGATTCTCTTTGCCCAACGTTTGCGGGGGGATTTGTTCTTTGTCGCGAGCTTTGTCGACCGCCTCATGGTTGAATGCCGGCGATCATCGACGCGGTCATGACGGTAACCCTCTCGAGAAGCGCCCAAAGGGATGAAGTTCCGTCTTAGATCGTTCCGTCGTAACATGCGATGCATTTGCGTCGCATCTTTATTTATGCAACGGCAAGGACACAGAGGGCACCGAGATCATATGAGAGCACAGAGTCAATTTCTGGTTGCCTGGGCCGGGAAGCCGACTGCGAAAAGAAATTCCTCTGTGGTCTCTGTCTTCTCTGTGCGCTCGGTGTCCTTGACTTGTGCATTCGTTGGGTTGCGGGCTGACGCCCGTCTTAGGCGAGGATTTGGGTACTCGCTTCTCGCTTGTCCCCGTAGTCTCCGACGGCTACCAGGGCAAGCGCCACGAGGGGAGCATGAACGCAACGTTGAACGTCTATTGCGACGAAAAAAGCTGGCCCAGCCGGTGAAGCTGGGCCGAATACTCCTGCCACACATGGTGGGTGAGATGTAATGCCATAACATATCCCGGTTTCTGCGCAACAGTCCTTTCTGCCTATTCTGCCTATTTGTAAGGGGTCACACGTTGGCAGCAAGGTGGCAGCGGCGTCTCGCCGCTGCATCCAAGTGTCCTTGTGGCCATGTCGACAGTCGACAAAGCAGTGCGACGAAGCGTAGACGATAAAGCGTGGGACGAAGTGTCGGGGCTACCTGCCGCTCTTGTCCGTGCCATGACACACTTCGTCGCTTTCTTCGTCCGGAAAATCCATTTTACAGGGGAGGGGATGTGTAGGACAATCCAGACACACGACGGATATCGATCCAGACTGGACGGGCCTCGATGCCAGAAGATGGCTGCCTTTTTACGGACTCCGTTTGGCCGTCTGCTTTTGATAAATTTTTGTCCGAAAGGGCTGGCGCCGGTTTGGGCGCTGCGCACGCCGTGTTTCCCCAGAACGGGGAGCACGCCCGGGCCGACGTAATTTATGGCGGAAACAGCACAGAAACCGGGCGAGATGGCCTCGGTGTCCTGGCTGCAGCAGCGGCTGCGGCAGGCGGCGGAGCGCCGTCGAACCATCGAGTTCCTGACGCTGCTGTGCGTGTCACTCGCCCTGGTGGTCCTCGGCATGGCTGCCTATGGGCTGGCCGACTGGCTGGTCCGGTTTCCGCGCGCGGTGCGGCTGGTCCTGACGCTGGGATTCATTGCGGCGGGCACCCTGGCGCTGCGCCGGCATGCGCCGCGCTGGATTCCGCGCCTGGCGTCCGACGATCTGATGGCTCGTCTGGCCGAGCAGGTGCAGGAGCGCGATGGCCGCCCGGCGCACTCCCGCCTGGTCGCTGCCATCGAATTTGGCGAACGCCCCGGAATCCCCGGCGATCTGCAGCTCAAGAACCGCGTGATCCGCGAGGCCCGCTCGGAATGCGCCGACCCGTGTGATCTGCGGCTGCACAACCCCCTGCATGTGCGCCTGGCCCGGCGCCTCGGCGGCGCCGCGGCTGCCGCGGCTGTGGCCTGCCTGGCCTTCTTTCCGGGAACCTCCCGCGTCTTCCTGCAGCGGATGCTCGGGTCCCAGGTCTATTATCCGACCGCCACCACGCTGGGTTCGGTGGACTGGCGTCCGGTCGCGCCGGCGCGCCAGAACTATCCGGTCCGGGTTACGGTGAACGGGCGCGTGCCCTCCTCCGGCATGCTGCGCGTGCGCATGCCCGGACGTCGCAGCTTCGACCTGCCGCTGCTGGCCACCGAGGGGACCAACACCTTCGGCACGGTCATTCCTGCGCCGGAGAAGCCGTTTACCTTCACTTTCCGCATGGGCGATTTCGAGTCGAACGGCTATGCTGTGCGCGTGGCTGAGCCGCTGTACGTCAAGAGCGGGTCGGTGCAGGTAGAGCCGCCGGGCTATGTCAGGCAGCGCAAGGTGACAGAAACGCTCGGCAGCCTTACCGTGCCTGAGGGCAGCCGGCTGAAGTTTGTGATTGTCCCGGACCGCGAGGCGCGCGAGGTGAACCTGCTCGCGGATGGCCGGGCGGTGCCGATGAAGCGGCAGGATGATGACGCCTGGGCGCTTGCCCTCGAAGTGACGAACTCGTTTGCCTATGAGATCGCCATGAAGGATGGCTACGGCATGGAGAACGCCGACCGGTTGAAGCGCAACCTGACCATGGCGCCCGATGCCCCGCCTGTCGTCGAGGTCAGGCAGCCGAAGTCCGACGGCTTCATCTCCGTTGCCAGCCTCGTGCCGTTCGAGGTGCAGGCGCGCGATGAGTACGGGCTGGTGCGGCTGAACCTGAGCTACGACGTCCAGCAGCGGGTGAACGACAAGGACGTGTCCGTGCGGAAGGGGACCATCCCCCTCGAACACGCCGCGGTCACCGGCAAGGTCGCCGTCATCGAGCAGATGCTGCGCGCCACCGACCTGAACCTGACGCCGGGGCAGCGCATCGTGTTCCGGGTGTCGGCCACGGACAACCGGCCCGGCCGGCCCAACGTCGGGCAGTCAGCCGAGATCGGCCTGCAGGTGGTGGAGCCCGACGAACTCAAGCGCGTGCTGTCCGCGGAGATGACGCAGATGGCGTCGCTGATGCGCAAGTTGCGGGACAGTGAGAAGAAGCAGGAACTGGCGATTTCCCAGCGGTTGTCGGCAGAGGGAGGAAACCCATGAAGCTGAGCATCCGGAGTTGGGTTCCGCGTGGCATGCTCCGTACGGTGGCTGGCGGCCTGGCGTTGACCGCGCTGCTGTCCGGCGTGATCGCCGGCCGCGCAGCGAACGATGACGACTTCCTGCGCGAGGCCGTGCAGTCCGACCAGGGTTTCAAGGAACTGGGGGGCATGCTTCAGACTGTGACGCGCGAGATGGAGCTGAGCAACGTGTTCGACGGGGAGGAGCTTGCGCGCGGGCGCCGCCTTTCGGGCGAGGTCAAGGATTTGCATCAGAAGGAAATGCAGGCCATCCTACGGTCGCTGGAGAAGAGCCTCGCAGAAATGAACGGCCGCACCAACCACCTGCGGACCGCCGGCGAAGGACACCGCCGCGTCGCGGAATCGCTCTCCCGCCTGGCGTTGCTGATTGCGCCGGCCGCCGAGAACGTGGCGCAGCAGGCCGTGCTCGATAAGATGCGCGCCCTGGCCGCGAACGTTTCGCCGCTGGCCAGGCAGGTCGAGGAGGGGCAGCCGCTCAAGCCCGAGCAGAAGGCGGCCGCGGAGAATTATGGCGACCAGGCCCGCGCCATTGCCAAGGAGACCGCCGCGCCCGATGCCGCCCGGCGGATGGAGAAGGCAGCCGGGGAATTGGCCGCCAAGGACCCCGCCGGCGCGAAGCGCGATCTGGATGCCGCCATTCGTGAGATGCAGGAGAAGCTGGACGGCAAGTCCGACTCGCTGGCCCACGCCAAGGAGACGGAGCAGGAACTGAAGGCCCTGGCCGAGGAGCTGCGCAAGGCCAGGGACGCGGCCAGCGAGATCGCCAAGATGCCCGACGCGAACAAGGCCGCCGACAAGGCCATGGACGTTCTCGTCAAGGAGAGCGACATCAAAGATCGCCTCGAAGCGGCCAACCAGAAGGATCCGGCCAAGGACGTCGCGCAGGCCATGGACAACATGCAGAAGAACCAGTACAACGAGGCCGCCCAGAAGCTGGCCGAGGCGCAGAAGTCCGTCGAGGAGCAGGCCAAGGCCCTGGACAATCAGATCCAGCGCGCCAGCCAGGAACAGCTCAACGCGTTCAAGGACGTGCAGCAACTGGCGGAACAGGCGCAGAATCTCGATGCCCTCCAGGACAAGGTTGCCGACATCAAGGCCGAGCAGGCGGCCGCGCTCGGCGAGCAGCCGCAGCAGGCTGGCGAGAAGGGCGAACAGCAGCCGCAGCAGGCCGGCGAGAAGGGCAAAATGTCGCCTGAAAACCAGCAGAAGCTGGAAGGGGACATGGCCGAGGCCGCCAAGGAGATGAACGAGGCGGGTCAGAAGGAGGCCGGCCAGGAGATGGGTCAGTCCGAGCAGCAGACGGATAAGGGCGAGCATGGCCCCGCCCGCCAGAGCCTGGAGAAGGCGGCGCAGTCGCTCGCGAAGGCCAAGCAGCAGGCGGAGCAGGCGCTGGCGCAGGCCGAAGAAAAGCTGGAAGCCGGCCAGTCCGTGGCGGACACGGCGGAACTCGGCAAGATGCAGCAGGAGCTTGGGCAGATGCAGCAGCAGATGCAGCAGTCGCCAGAGCAGGCCAAGAACCAGGCGCAGCAGATGGGGCAGCTGGCCCAGGAGATGAAGCAGGCGGCACTGCCGCAGGCAGCCCAGGCCATGCAACAGGCACAGCAGTCGGCGCAGCAGAACAACCCCCAGCAGGCCCAGCAGCAGATGCAGCAGGCGCAGCAGCAACTGGCCCAGGTGCAGAAGCAGGCGCAGCAGGCGCAGCAGGCCATGAACACCCCGCCGAAAGGGCCGCCGCAGCAGGCGCAGAATTCGCCCCCGGGCACGGAGCAGGGGCCTCCCGGACAGGCGCCGTCGGGGCAGAAGCCGGGCAGCAAGGATTCCCCCCCGAAGGACCCCGTTTCCGCCGGGCAGGAGAAGAATGAAGCTGCCGGCAATGACCCGTTGAAGGTGCGGTACGTGGAGTCCACCTGGCGCGCCAAACTTCCGGATTCCGAGCGCCAGGCGCTGCTCTCCGCTCGCAAGGAGCCCTATCCTCCGCAGATGGAGCCGGATGTGAAGAAGTACTACGAATTGCTGGCGGAGTAGTGCGGGACCCTGTAACGTGAACGACATGTGGCTGAAACAAAATAGAGACAGCGCCGCGGGGTGGCAGGCTTCGCGTGCTGTAAGATCCCGGAATCCGGGATCCGGCGTCCGGGCTTCCGGGGTGTGGGAGCGCCACCCCGTGGCGCGATGCGTCCGCCTGGCGCCTGTTGTCGTGCTGTCCGTGGCGCTGCTGATGCCGTCCCGCGCGCCGGCCGAGTTCATCTTCGATGCCGAGGTGCCGCTCGAGGCGCGCGTCGAGACCGCCATTGAGCGCGCGCAGGACTGGCTGGTCAAGAACCAGCGGCCAAACGGCTCGTGGGGCAACTGCAACGGCCGCAACGGGCTCGCCTGCATGGCCCTCATGTGCAACGGCAACACCCCGGGGCACAACCGTCACGGCGCCAAGATCGCCCAGGGGATCGACTTCATCATCAGCTCCCAGCACGAGAACGGCTACCTCGTGGTGGGGGCCAGCGGCAGCATGTACCAGCATGCCCTGGCCACGCTGGCACTGGTGGAGGCGTACGGCATGACCCACAACCCGGCCATCCGCGAGGCCGTGATCAAGGCCGTGGACCTGATTGTCTCGGCTCAGAACCAGAGCGGCGGCTGGCGCTACACGCCAACCTCGCAGGACTTCGACCTTTCCGTCACCGTGATGCAGGCCATGGCGCTGCGCGCCGCCGTCGAGGTCGGGGTGTATGTGCCCAGGGAGTCGATCGACTTCGCCGTGGGGTATGTGCGCAAGAACTTCAACGAGCAGACCGGCAGCTTCGGCTACGGCGGCGTCGACGCTGGCAACTTCAACCGCGCCGGCGCCGGCGTGGTCTGCCTGCAGTCGTGCGGCTTCGCCGACGACCCGCGCATCGCCAAGGCTGTCAAGTACATGATGTCCAACGTCAAGTACGACGACACCACCAGCGGCGGCGGCATGTCGTGGTATGGCCACTATTACTGCGGCGTGGCCATGTATCACTACGGCGGCGAAGCCTGGAAGACCTATTATCCCAGGATCTGCGACAAGGTGCTGAAGGACTGGGTGCAGTACGGCGCCTACGGCGATGTGCTCGACACCTCGTGGGCCATCCTCGTGCTGGGGGTGCCCTACCGGTATCTGCCGATTTACCAGCGATAACTTTTCCGGATACGGAAAAGTTATCTTTGCGGAATTGAATGCCAGAAGGAGACGGATTGACGTGGAACCTGCCCGCATCCAAAGGTGGCTCGCGCGCTTCGCCGCGCTGGGATGCGTGGCGGCGCTGGTGCTGTTTGCGCTGTCTGCCCGCGCGGATCTGGTCGAGACCGCGGACCGCAAGACGGTCGAGGGGCGCATTGCTGCTGTTGCGGATGAAGGGGTGCGCACCGCTGCGGGGGCGCTGGTGGCGTGGGCGGACGTGCGGCGCGTGGTGTTTGACCGCCCGCCGGTGCGTGCCGTCGAGACGCGCCTCCTGCTGCGCGACGGATCGAGCGTGTGCGGCCTGGTGCGGCGGCTTACCAACGACCGCATCGTGTTTCGCTCTGTTTCGGCCGGCGAGCTGGACCTGGGCCTGGACCAGGTGGCGGCGCTGCAGTTTGCCGGGGGCGCGGCGCTGGACACGGTCCGCAACGTGTCCGGCTCCAACGTGGTGGCCGTGCTCCGCTCCGGCCTGGTGCGCTCCGGCACGCTGGTGTTTGTCTCCGCCAACAATGTGCTGGTGAAGACGGCGGACGGACTGGAGAAGATGGCGCTCGAGAATCTTACAGGGCTGGTGTCTGGCCGGGTTCCGCCGCCGGGCGGGCCGGGCGTGGTGCTGCGAAACGGCGACGTGCTGTGCGCGCCGCCCCAATGGGGCAACGGCGCCTTGAAGGTCTGCGTGGGCGGCCTCGAAGTGACGATTGCGTTCGAGGCGCTGGCGGAGATCCGGCGCTGACGAAGGCCGGTTGTGCGTGTTGCATGCGGTAATCGGGCCCGGGCCCAAAGGAGTGAGTCGTGGCGGAAGTCAAAATTGAATGCAAGAAGTGCCAGGCGCACTATCTCGTCGACCCAGCGGATCTGGGCAAGCTGTTCTGCCAGAACTGCGGCCACAAGGAGTTCCGGCAGCTGGGTGCCAGCCAGTCTGAACCGGCCCCTGCGCCCGCCCCGGCGCCGGCCCAGGCCCCGGCCCCGAAGCCGGCTCCTGCGGCAGCCCCGAAGCCTGCGCCTGCCGCCGTCCCCAGGCCGGCGGTGCCGGGCAGGCCCGAAGTTACGCCGGCAGAGATGAAGGCCGGCCTCGACCGCATCCGCGCGCTGCACCAGGATATTCGTGCGCAGGTTGGCCGCGTCATCGTCGGCCAGGAGAGCGTGGTGGACGAGCTCATCGCCGCGGTGCTCTGCGGTGGCCACTGCCTCCTCGAAGGCGTGCCCGGCCTCGCCAAGACGCTGCTGATCTCCTCGCTGGCCAGGGCCATGTCGCTCACCTTCCGGCGCATCCAGTTCACGCCGGACCTGATGCCGAGCGACATCACCGGCACCGAGATCATCCAGGACGACCCTGCCACCGGCGAGCGCAAGTTCAAGTTCCTGCGCGGGCCGGTCTTTGCCAACATCGTGCTGGCCGATGAAATCAACCGCACGCCGCCCAAGACGCAGGCCGCGCTGCTGGAGGCCATGCAGGAGAAGCAGGTCTCCATCGGCGGCGTGAACCACAAGCTGGAGCTGCCGTTTCTCGTGCTGGCCACGCAGAATCCGCTCGAGCAGGAAGGCACCTATCCGCTGCCCGAGGCGCAGCAGGACCGCTTCCTCTTCAAGATCTTTGTGGATTACCCGGAGTCGGCCCACGAGATTGAGATCGTGCGGCGCAGCGCGGCGCGCACCTTCGGCGCCATTGAGAGCATCTGCACCGGCGCAGACCTGCTGGCCATGCAGGAGGCCATGGTGGCCATGCCGGTCTCGGACGCCGTGATCGAGTATGCCAACCGCCTGGTGCGTGCCACCCGCGTGCGCACGCCCGACGCGGTTGAGGTCGCCACCAAGTACCTCACGTGGGGCGCCGGCCCGCGCGCCACCATCAACCTCGTGATCGCGGCCCGCTGCTTCGCCGCCCTGGCCGGCCGCGCCACGCCGTCGTGCGACGACATCGCCCGCGCAGCGCGCCCCGTGCTGCGCCACCGCGTCGCCCTCAACTACGTTGGCCGCGCCGAGGGTCTCACCACGGATGTGGTCGTTGAGAAGCTTCTGGCCGCGGTGCCGAAGTACAATATTCCGAAGGCCTGAAGTCTGAGGTCTGAAGATTCAGACAGCAAACTCGCGATCTATGCCCGAGACCTCAGACAGACTGATCAAGTACTTTGACCCCGACGCCGTGGCGCGCATCGCCGCCGTGGGCTTCATGCCGTCCAGCCGCGTCGAGGGCAGCCGCGTGGGCAACCACCGCTCGCCCTTCCACGGCTTTGCGGTCGAATTTGCCGGCCACCGCCAGTACGTGCCGGGCGATGATCCGCGGCACATCGACTGGAAGGTCTACTATAAGGCCGGCCGGTACATGACCAAGCTGTACGAACTGGAGACTAACTTTGTCGCGCACCTCGTGGTGGATGTCAGCGAAAGCATGAAGTTTGCCCACGAGCATGGCCGGAAGTCCGACTACGCCGCCTTCATTGCCGTGGCGCTGGCCGACGCCGTCGTCGCGCAGAGCGACCAGGTCGCCGTCACCTTCTTCGCCGAGCAGGCCATCGAGACCTATCCGCCCAGCAACGCCGCGGAGGTGGTGGACAAAATCTCGCGCTACATGGAAGCCGCAGCGCTCAAGGACCGCACCTCTGTCGGCAGCGTGCTCTCGCTGCTGGCGGAACGCATCGGCCGGCGCAAGGTCGTGTTTGTGGTCAGCGACTTCTTCGGCGATGTCGACGCCACCTTTGACGGCGTCAAGCGCCTGGCGGACAACCGGAACGAGGTGATCCTGCTGCACCTGGTGGACCCGCTGGAGGTCGACTTCAGCTATCCCGGCCGTGTTGAGCTGGTCGAGCTCGAGGGGTCGCGGCGCGACACCTTTGAGGGGCGTGACCTCCGCGACAGCTACAACGAGCTCTTCGGCCGGTACCTCGCGCGGATGCGCGAGGAGAGCCGCCGCCACAACGTGGACTACGTGCTGTGCAGCACGGGCGAGAACTTCGGCATCACGCTGGCGAGGTACCTGAACACGCGCCTGCTCGGGCAGGGAGGGCGGGCATGAGCTTCGTCCACCTTGCCGCGCTCTGGGGCCTGACGCTGCTGGCTGTGCCGCTGCTGCTCCTGCTGCTGCGGCGCAGGAAGCTGGTGCTCTACTGGGCGGCCTACGAGTGGATCCAGGCCACGATCGTGCGCCGGCGCCGCGAGATCGAAATCCGCGATCTGCTCAAGCTGATCGCCAAGCTCCTGCTGCTCACCGCGATCGTCATCCTCGTGGCGCGCCCGTACCTGCGCGCCAACACGTCGCGCGGCCCGCTGCTGCTCGTGATCGATGTGTCGCCCAGCATGGGCGCGCGGCTCGATGACGGCACGCGCCTCGACCGCGCCAAACGCCTGGCGCTCGAGCTGGTTGAGCGGCATGACGGCCCTTTGTGCGTCTACAGTTTCGCCGCGACGCTCGAGCCGGTGGTCGGCGACTACACGCGGGACAAGGGCGAGCTCCGCGACCGCATCGGGCGCATCGCGCTGCGCAGCGGCGCCGCGGGCGTCGCCACGCTGGCAGAGAACATCCAGTCCGGCACGCCGTGGGGGCGCGCCTCGCGCGTGGTCATGCTGGGCGACTTCCAGTCCGCCTGGTATGGCGACGGCCAGGAGGTGGAGCGGCAGGTGTCGCGCCTGGGCCGGGCCCATCCCATGAGCTGGGTTCAGGTGGACGAGCGCCCGGATGTCGAAAACCTGATGGTCACGAAGATGTCGCTGTCGGCCGATGGCGTCTGGCCCGGCCGGCCGGCCTTCTGCGACATTGAAATTGCCAACGGGCTGTCCCGCGACTCGGCCCCGCACATGCTGTCCATCGTGGTCGACGGCGAGGAGATGGCGCGTCAGGCCGTCAGGCTCGGGCCGCAGGAGCGGCGCATCGTGACGCTGGCGCCCGTGTTCCGCACTTCCGGGCTGCACAACGTGGAGGTGCGGCTGGACGAGGATGCGCTGGTCTTCGACAACGTGCGGTACGGCGTGGTGGATGTGCCGCGCAAGCTGCGGGTTGTGGCCGTGGTGGGGTCGCAGGGGGCGGCGCCGTTTCCGTGGGACACCTACGTGCGCCGGGCGCTGGCCAGCGCGCTGCCGGGCGAGGCCATGGACTACCGGGCGGTGTCGCCGCTGGAGTTTGCTACGATCAGCCTGGATGCCGTGGATCTGGTCGTGGGCGTGAATGCGTCGTTTGCCGCGGCTGGCCCGGCGGCCGCGCGGCTGCAGCCGTTTCTCGAGCGCGGCGGCGGCGCGCTCCTGTTCCTGGCGGGCGAACGCCCGGACGAGGCCTCGGCCCTGGGCCTTTCCGCCTCCGTGGTGGCGACGCGGCAGGGGGTGGATGCCACGAAGCTGGAGGGGACGATCCTGTCGTTCATGCGCGACCCGGGGCTCAAGGCCGAAGCCATCGGCCTGACGCAGTCGCTGGTGTTCTCCAATGCGCTGCCAGCTGAGGTGCGCCTGCGCACCACCGCCGGGCCCGTCGTGGCGCGCGTGACGCGCGGCCGCGGTGCCGCGCTGGTCTTCGGGTTTACGCCCTATCCCGGCCGCGGCGATTTCCAGTTCAACCCCAATTTTGTCCAGGCCATGCTGCGCTCCGTCTGGGAAGTCCGCAACTGGGACGGCCTGCATTCGGACAACGGCGCCACGCGCGAGCTGCGGCTGCCTGACCTGACGCCCGAGTCCGCCTACTCGCTCGTGGCCGCGCAGAGCGGCACGTACCACCTGGCGCTTGACGGCGTTGGCGAGGCCGCGCGCCTGCTCCTGCCGGCGGAGTTCCCGCCGGGCATCTACCAGGTTCTTGAGAACGGCAGGGAGCGCGCGCGCTTCGGCCATAACGCGGACACCGCCGATTCGCAGCTGGATGCCGTGGATGACCAGACGCTGGCCCCGGCCGTCCGGCAGGGGCTGGCGTTCGGCGGCGAGCGCGTGCTGCGCCAGGGGAGCGCCAGCCGCCAGCTCGAAGCGCTGGCAGTCGCGTTTCTGCTTGCGGCGCTGATGCTGGAGATCTATGCGCATTTTCTGAGGAAGAGCAAGTGACCGCTGCCAGGACAGATCGCGCCACGGGGTGGCGCTCCCACAGTGCGGGAGCGCCGTCCGGCGCTTGTGCGAATGTTGTGGGAGCGCCACCCCGTGGCGCGAACGCTACAGGCACCGCGCACGTGCGACCGGCGCACTCCTCTGACCTTCGCAAAGGCCGCATTTCGGTACCGCTGGGACTTTACTTTGTCTCCAAGCGACTGATCGCCGTCCTGCCCGATCCATACCGCGACGACATCGTGGCGGCTGTGTTGCACGCACGTGCGAAGGAGACCATCTATCTCCATGCGTTTGCCGTCATGCCGGACCATTGGCACGCCTTGTTCTCTCTTCGTACCGAGGAGGCGCTCGGCACACGGATGAACGCGATCTGCCGCT
>JBAWXQ010000077.1:0-12593 GCA_037144015.1 bacterium | reverse complement strand
GTGTGCCCAAAAACGTCCATTTATGGCGGGTTTGCGACGTACAGGCATTACTTTTTGTCAAACGCCCATACACCTGCCCACCCGCGCCACGCCCGCCGGCGGCCAAAAAGCAAAAATGGGAGTTTTGGGACAAGCTCTAACTAGCAGCTTAGTCGGCACAAAGTTTGTGTTGGCACAGCGCTAAATCCGACAAGCTGCTAGGCCCGGCAGGCTGCAAGCTGTGCCGCGAGTGCGTCAAACCCCTCGCGCGTGTTGATCATCTGCACGCCCGCGAGGCTACCATCCGCACGGCGCGTCAAGGCGCGGAAGCTGCCCGAGCCCGTGGTGCCCTCCAGCAGCTCCTCGGTCACGCCGTCCCCGGCAGCCTGCCCGGCGGCATGGATCTCAATCCCGCCGCAGCGCACCATCGTCGGCACCGTGGCGGCGGCAAACGGCTGCAGCGCGCCCCCGGCCAGAAACGCCGCCGCGTTGGCGCCTGCCAGGCGCCCCTGCGCACTCGCCTCGCGCACGGCGCCGCGCGCCGGCCGCCCGGCTGCCTGGCAGGCATCGCCGGCCACAAAGATTCCCGGCGCCGCCTGCAGACAGGCGTCGGCAAGGATGCCACGCGCCGCGTCAAGCCCGGCCTGCCGCGCCAGCTCCGTGTTCGGCGCCGCGCCAATGCAGACCAGCGCCAGGTCGGCGTCGAGCACGGCCCCGTGATCCAGCCCCACGCCGATTCTCCCGCCGGGAGCTTCGGCGACCGAAGACACGGCACAGCCGGCATGCACCACGATCCCGCGGGCTTCGAGTTGCCGCCGCAGGAAAGCCGACGCCGCATCCCCTAGCAGCAGCGGCATCAGGCGCGGCTTTTGCTCGACGATCGCCACGTGCAGCTGCTGCTCGCGGGCGCGCAGCGCGCACTCAATCCCCAGGCTTGCGCCGCCGATCACCACCAGCCGCGCCTCCGGACGCACCCGCCGGCGGATCACCTCGGCATCGGCCACGGACCAGAGCGAATGCAGCGGCATCGCGGCGGTCTCGCCGGCAAAACGCGGCCGGATGGGCAGCGCGCCGCAGGACAGCACCATGGCATCGAACGCCTCTGCCGCGCCGCCTGCCGTAACCGTGCGCGCGGCCACATCAATGGCCGTGGCCGGTGTCGCCAGCCGCAGGCGGATGCCGCGCTCCGCGTACCAGGCCTCCGGGTGCATGGCGATCGCGGCGGGCTCCACCTGCCCCATGGCCACGGACACCAGGCGCGGGCGGAAGTACGGCAGCACAGGCTCCGACGAAAACACGGTCACGGCTGCGCCCGCCTGGCGGGCGGCCAGCGCCGCTTCGATGCCGGCCGGCCCGGCGCCAATGATGGCAATGTGCATACGTCATCCCCAAAGTCGCCGCCGCACCGGCGCTGCTGTTCGCCGCCCTTCCAAACACCACCGCTTCAGCGCAGGGGATTCCGCCATCGAACGCCGGGAAACCGGGAGAAGTCTGCATCCGTCGAGGCCAGTTCGCACCCATGCTCGACAGACAGCGCCGCCAGGTGCGCATCCGACACGAGGTTCGCCGTGGCCTGACCCTCCAGCAACAGCTTCCGGAAAACATCCCAGTGCCTTTCGGTCGGGCGCACCACCCGCGTGCATGGCTGACTCAGCCAGCTCTGCACACGCGCGACCGCCTGATCACGCGAGAGCGGCTGCTTGAATACGCGCGGATTCGTGCCGATGCGGATATACGCGCCAATCACCGCCCAGCAGAGACACACGGGGGCTTCGCCGGACAGCTGGGCGTCCCACCAGGCGCACGCCGCCCCAACGTTCGGGGACGCGTTCGATAAGGTCGGCTTCTGGCCGGCTTCTCGACGGTCTGCAAGCCGGCGCGAATCGCCTCATGGATCACCCGTCGAAACGGCGTGTGCATCCGCTCCGCAACCGCCCGCGCCAAGTCAAGCACGTCATCGTCGATGGCAATTATCGTGCGCATACTTGATACCGTAGCATCATGGTTAATGATGTCAACGCATCATTTCATTCGACCAAAGCCAAGGCTCAGCAGATTGGTCCGGGCCGCAGCCAGGTCCGGGGATGTGGCCAGGGCGTGAATGCCCTCAAAGCCTGCCAGGAGGTTGGGCGCTTTGCCGATCCACCCCTGCGCCGCATCCTTCCGGGCGGCATGCTGCATTTCTGCGATCTTCGGGTAGGCCGAGAGGTAGCCGCAGAAGTGGTGCTCGCTGAAGAAACTCATCCCGCCGCTGTCGCGCGCCATGGCCGAGGACAGGGCGTTGATGGCGTGCCGCTCACGATACCGGATGGCCATCCACGAGCCGTCCGGAAACGAGAGGAAGAGCCCCAGGTCGCCGACAGCCATCGCAAACTCATTGGTCGTTTGCGCGGCGGCCAGGATGCGGGCCGACTCCTTCCGGGTCGCCGATTTCCACGTCATCGGCTCGACCACAAACAGGTAGAGAACCACGGCGGCCACAGCCAGAAGCGCCACAGCAACACCGGTGCGGTTGACATTGTTCATTCGCCTGCTGCCTTTCATCGGGTTACCCGGTCACGCCGTGGCATACAACAATGCCCGGCGACGACCGGCGAGGAAATCATGATGTGCCGCGCGCCAGGCCGCCGCGATCTCGTCGGGCGCTACCCCGTGGCGCAAGGCCTGCCCGACGGCGGCCGTGCCATAGAGCTGGTCGAACCATCCCCGGCGCACGCCCGCATGGCGCCAGACGCGCGCCGCGCCATGCATTTCGGACAGCGTGTGCAGCACGTGAACCGAGGCCGTCACCGGGTGGAAGCGCGCCGGATCCGTCACCGCGAGCCGCACGCCGTCGAGCTCGCGCCCCGCATATGGCGGCACACCTGCCACGTAGCGGTGCGGGTGGAAGCGCACGCCGGCGAGGCCGCGCGCGTTCATCCGCTCGCAGAATGGCTCGGAACGCAGCCAGGGCGCGCCCAGCGTGCGGAAGGCCAGGCTGGTGCCGCGGCCGACATCGATTCCAGGCAAGGCCTCGGAAAAGACCGTGGCCAGGTAGGTCATGCCGGACTCCCACGTGCGGATGCCGGGGGATGGCGGCACAAACTCCGGCCAGTCCGCGCCGCGGCGTCCGTCGCGCGCCCAGCCGTGCATGGGCACAACCTGCAGATCGACCGCGAGGCCGAGCGCATGCTTCAGCCACTGCGCCGACTCGGCGGGCGTCATGCCGGTGGCCATGGGCATCTCCGCCGGGCCGACAAAGGACTGGTGAGCCGGCTCCAGCATCGGGCCGTCAATAATTTGCGGCAGCGGAATCGGGCGGTCGGTCACGATCACGCGCACGCCGCCTGCCGCTGCGGCCTCGAGCAGGTTGCGCAGCGTGGCCAGATAAGTGTAGCAGCGCGCGCCGAGATCCTGCAGGTCGCACACGACGACCTCCACCCGACGCAACATGGCCGGTGTGGGTTTGCGGCAGGCGCCGTAGAGCGAGAAGACGGGGATCTTCCAGTCGGGATGGCGCCGCGTGTGGGTGGTCACCCCTGCCCCGGCCTGGCCGAGGAAGCCGTGTTCCGGCCCGAAGAGCGCCACCAGTCCGGTACCCAGTTCTTCGTGCAGCCGCTGCGCCGAAGTCGCGCCGGCGCCACACACCGCGGCCTGGTGGCTCAGCAGCGCCACACGCCGGCCCTGGAGCCAGGCGCGGTGGCTGGCAAGGAGGACATCGATGCCGGGGGAGAACGTTTGCCTGGCCGGTCGCTTCACCATGCGCGTCACCTTGCGCTTCACCTTGCGCGGAAAGGTCGTTGGTCATTCGTCCGCGGGAAGCGTCATTCGTTCACCTGGCCAGCCGCAGCAGCATGAAATTCTCTCTGTGCTCTCTTCATTCCCTCTGTGGCCTCTGTGTCCTGCTACCCGGATGCGGCAACATGCGACACACCACTGACCAACGACTACCGGCCCGTGCCTTCCCCTACTTGCCTTCGCGTATGCGCTTCGTGGTCCTCATGGCGCAGAACTCGGGGCCGCACATGGAGCAGTGGTCGTCCTTGCCGCCGGGGGTTTCGACGCGGGTCTTCTCCCAGCGCGCCCGGGCGTGCGGGCCATCGATGGCCAGCTCGAACTGCTTCTTCCAGTCAAATGCAGCCCGCGCCCGGGACATGGCATCGTCGCGGTCGCGCGCGCCCTTCAGCCCGCGCGCCACATCGCCGGCATGCGCGGCGATGCGGTAGGCGATCACGCCCTGGTGCACCTCGCTCTCGTCGGGGAGGCCGAGGTGTTCGGCCGGGGTGACGTAGCAGAGCAGCGAGGCGCCGTACACGGTGGCCGCCGTGGCGCCGATGCAGGAGGTGATGTGGTCATAGCCGGGGGCGATGTCCGTCACGACCGGGCCCAGCACATAGAACGGCGCGCCGTCGCACACCTGATGTTCGCGCTCCATGTTCATCTGGATCTGGTTGAACGGCACATGCCCGGGGCCCTCGACCATGACCTGCACGCCGGCCTTGCGGCAGCGCTGCACGAGCTCACCGAGGATGTCGAGCTCGCCGAACTGCGCGGCGTCGCTGGCATCGGCCAGGCAGCCGGGGCGCAGGCCGTCGCCCAGCGAGACGGTGACGTCGTGCTTCACCAGGATCGCGAGCACCTCGTCCCAGCGCGTGTAGAGCGGATTTTCGCGGTCGTGCGTTTTCATCCACTCCGCCATGATGGCGCCACCGCGGCTGACGATCCCCATGATGCGCTTCATGGCCACGTCCACATGGCGCCGCAGCAGGCCGGCGTGCAGCGTCATGAAATCCACGCCCTGCTCCGCCTGCTCGGCAATCACCTGCAGCAGCAGGTCCGCGTCCATCTGCGGCACATCGCCGCGCAGGCGTGAAACCGTCTCGTAGACCGGGACGGTTCCGAGCGGCGCCGGCGAGGCATCCAGCAGCCCCTGCCGGATCTGCGCCAGGCCGGGGCCTACGCTGAGATCCATGACAAAATCCGCGCCGGCGTCGAGCGACACCTTGAGCTTGCGCTGCTCCTCGCGGCAGGCGGAACGCTGGGTGGAGCGGCCGATGTTGGCATTCACCTTCGTGCGGAAGAGGCGCCCCACGCCAACCGGACGCACACCCTTGTGTGCAGGGTTGAGCGGGATGACGGCATGTCCGCGGGCGATGGCTGCCATCACCTGGGCCGCCTTTACACCCTCGTCCGCCGCCACCCGCCGCATGATGGGTGTAACTTTTCCTGCCTTTGCTGCCTGCAACTGGGTCACGTCTGCAACTCCTTTACCGCAACGATTTCAGATGCGCTCCCGTCCGTGCGCTCATGTCAAACGCACCATAGCATCTGCCTGCCCGGTCTTCAATCTATACCGCGTGGAGGAGCGCGCGGATGGCGGCGTAATCGACCGCAACGTGCCAGACGTAGGCGCGCATGGACGCCGCCACAACCGGGTCGCGCGTGAAGCCGATCACGCGCAGGCCGGCGCCGTGCGCGGATCGCGCGCCGTTGACGGTGTCCTCGATGGCCACGCTCTGCGCCGCGTCCGCCTGCAGCCGGTGAATGGCTTCGCGATAGACCGCCGGATCGGGCTTGCCGGGGCCGACCTCCTCCGAGCTCAGCACCACGCGGAAAAGCCCCTCGAGGCGGTGGGCCTGCACAACCGCCTGTATGAGCGCCGGGGCGGAGGTGGAGACCAGCGCCAGCGGCACGCCGCGCGCGGCCAGGAGGCGCACCAGGTCGTCCGCGCCGGGAATGACGCCGATCCCCTCGCCGATCCGCCGCAGGACCACGGCGTCGATCCGCCGGCACACCTCGGCCACATCCGCGCTCACGTGCGGATGAAGCGCCAGCACAAGCCGCACGCTTTCGTCATTGCCCATCCCCATGGTATGGGCCTTCGTGGCCGCATCGAGCGTGATGCCCCAGGCGCCAAAAACCTGGTCGATCGCCTCCTGCCACACCGGCTCGGAGTCGATCAGCACGCCGTCCATGTCAAAGAAAACAGCCGCAGTCGATGTGGGTTTCATGGGGCTTTGTGCGGCCGTTTTCTTTGCCTTGGGGGGGGCGGGTGGATGACGGCGGAAAGAACCCTGCGTCTGTCGCGCCGATTCACCATCCCCAGCACCGCGGCCTGGGGGCCGAGTGTACGGCCGTGGCGGATGGCCTCGTAGACGTACGACTTTCCCTCCGCCACGGCATCGGCCAGGGAACAGCCGGTCGCCAGCGCCGCGGTGATGGCCGCGCTGAGCGTGCAGCCGGTGCCGTGCAGCGAGAGCGGGTGCCGCACCACCGGCGTGCGCAGGCACGCCAGCTGGCCTTCGCCCACGCACAGAAAATCGCTGGCCTGATTTGAGAAACTGCCGTGCCCGCCCTTCACCAGTACGGCACAGCGAAAGAGGGCAGCCAGCTCGCGCGCCGCCTCGCCCGCAGCCGCCCCGCCTGCCACAGGGCGGCCGAGAAGCACGGCGGCCTCGGGAAGATTCGGTGTGATCAGCGACGCCAGCGGCAGGAGGCGTCGCGTGAGCGCCTCCACGGCGGCGTCCTCGAGCAACCGCGCGCCGCTGCTGGCGACCATCACGGGGTCGACCACCAGCGGAATCCCTTTGTGGCGCGCCAGAACCTCTGCCACCACCTCGATCAGTTCCGCATTCAGCAGCATCCCCGTCTTGATGGCGCCGACATAGTATCCATCAAAGATCGTTTGCAGTTGCAGTCGCAAGAAGTCAGATGTCGCCGGCAGAATGCCAGCGACGCCGGTTGGATTCTGGGCCGTCAGTGCGGCGATGGCTGTGCAGCCATGCACGCCAAAGCCGTGAAAGGCGCGCAAGTCAGCCTGAATGCCGGCATTGCCGCCGCAGTCGCTGCCGGCAATGGTCAGAGCCACCGGCTGCGGGTTGTGCACCCGCAGCCTTTGTCCTGATCGTCCCATAGGCCCTATCCGTCCCGGCTACGGCGCCACGGCCGGCGCAGCCGCGGCGGGGGGAGGCTGCGGTGCAGCCACGGGTGCGGGCGCTGGCGCGGAGACGGCGGGAATCGGCGCTGCAGGCGCGACCGGAGCAACCGCTGCCGCCGGTGCCGCCGGTGCAGCCGGTGCAACCGGGCGCGGCGCCGCCGAATGGGCTGGCTGTGACGACTTGGTCGTGCCCGGCTTGGCCGGGCGCGGCGCCAGCAGGCATCCCAGCAGACGGCCCAACAGACGCGGCTGCTGCTCGACGATCGCAACCACCTCCAGGTCCTTGATCACCCGCGTGACCACCTCCATGCCCAGCTCCTTGTGGGCGTTCTCGCGCCCGCGGTACTGGAGGGTGATCTTGACCTTGTCGCCTTCAGCGAGAAATTCGCGGATGTGGCGCATCTTGGTCTGAAGGTCGTGCTCATCCACGCTGGCGTGGAACTTGACCTCCTTGATCTGCTGCCGGATCTGCGATTTGCGCGCCTGCTTGCGCTTGATGCTTTCCTCGTAGCGGAACTTGCCGAAGTCCATGATCTTGCAGACTGGCGGATCCGCATTGGGGGAGATCTCGACCAGATCAAACCCCTGTGCGTCGGCAAGTTTCTGCGCGTCGCGCGTCGCCATGACGCCGAGCATGCCGCCATCCGGCCCGAGCAGCCGGACGGTCGGAACACGAATCTTGAAATTGGTACGGACGAACGATGCGATGACGAACCTCCCCTGTAACGGCGCGTATTACGCCTCATTTTCCTTGCGGACCCGTTCGAGAAATGCGTCCCGGGGCATCACGCCCTGGTCGCCGCCCTCGCGACGTCGCACGGCAACGGCGCCCGCTTCCGCTTCACGGCCGCCCACGACGAGCATGTAAGGCACCTTTTCCAGCTGTGCGCGACGGATCTTGGCGCCGATCTTTTCGGAATCCTCGTCCACCGTCACGCGCACATCCGCCTGGCGGAGCTGATCCGCCACGCTGCGCGCATAGTCAAGCTGGTGCTGGGTGATCGGCAGCACGCGCACCTGCTCCGGCGCCAGCCAGAGCGGGAACGCGCCGCCGTAGTGCTCGATGAGGATGCCGAAGAAGCGCTCCAGGCTACCGAGCAGGGCGCGGTGCACCATGTAGGGCTGGTGCTCCTTGCCATCCTCGCCGACGTAGGTCAGATGGAAGCGCTCGGGCAGGTTGAAGTCGAACTGGATCGTGCTGAGCTGCCAGGGACGGCCGAGGGCGTCCTTGATCTTCAGGTCGATCTTGGGGCCGTAGAATGCGCCGCCACCGGCGTCCACCTCGTACGGAATGTTCTCGGCCTGAAGGGCGCTCTCCAGCGAGCGCGTGGCCTGCTCCCAGCGGGCCGGGTCGCCGACGGCCTTCTCGGGCTGGGTGGCCAGGAAGGCGGTGACCTCGGTGAAGCCGAACCGGCGCAGGATGCCGAGCGCGAAGTTGACGGTGCGCCGGACCTCGCTCTCGATCTGATCCGGGGTGCAGAAGATGTGGGCGTCGTCCTGCGTAAAGCCGCGCACGCGCAGCAGCCCGTGGCGCACGCCCTCCTTCTCGAAACGGTAGACGGTGCCGAGCTCGGCCCAGCGCAGCGGCAGGTCGCGGTACGAGTAGCGCCGGCTCTGGTAGATCTGGATGTGGAACGGGCAGTTCATCGGCTTGAGGTAGTACGGCTCCGCCGGCCTGGCGCCGTGCTCGCCCACCTCCGCGATCTCCATGGGGGGGAACATGCCGTCCTTGTAGAAGCTCAGGTGGCCCGAGGTCTGCCAGAGGTGCGCGCGGCCGATGTGCGGCGTGAAGAGCATCTCGTAGCCGGCGCGGTAGTGCTCGCGGCGCCAGTAGTTCTCGATCACCACGCGGATGCGCGCGGCCTTGGGGTGCCAGTGCACGAGGCCGGGGCCGACGTCGTCGGAGATGCTGTACAGTTCGAGCTCGCGGCCGAGCTTGCGGTGGTCGCGTTTTTTGGCCTCCTCAATGCGCGCCAGCTCGGCCTCCAGCGCCGCCCTGGATTCGGCCACCATGCCGTAGAGGCGCTGCAGCATCGGGTTCTTCTCGTCGCCGCGGTAATAGGAGCCGGCCACGGACGTGAGCTTGAAGGCGGCGATCGCACCGGTGGCCGGCAGGTGCGGACCGCGGCAGAGGTCCACGAAGTCGCCGCAGCGGTAGAACGAGATCACCTCTCCGGCCGGGACGTCCGCGAGGCGCTCGCGCTTGTAGCGCTGCCCCACGAGCAGCTTCTGCGCCTCCTCGCGCGTGGACTCAACGCGCTCGAACGGCAGGTTCGCGGCCACGAGCCGCGCCATCTCCGCCTCGATCTTCAGGAAATCCTCTGGCGCCAGGCGGTGGGGCAGATCAAAATCGTAATAGAATCCGTCTTCGGTCGCAGGACCGATGTCCAGCTTCACATCCGAAAAGAGACGACAGACGGCGGCGGCCATCACATGCGCCGCGCTGTGGCGCATCACTTCGAGGGACTGCACGTAATTGAACCTCCATTGCCGGGGAGCCTACAAATGCCCGCCGGAACCAACATGCCTTGAAGGTCATAGAATAGGCCACGGCGCGGCACAGTGTCAAGAAGTCGCGGGGAAACGGCAGGCTTATGCCTTCTCAAACTCCCGCGGGTGGCGGCGCCGGAGCTCCGGCAGCGCCCACTCGCGCCCCGTGGCAGCCAGGCGCTGCGCATAAGCCTTGAGTTCGCCGCGCGCATGGAACGGGCCGCCTTCCGCAAGCACGACCTGCATCGGGTCGGACGTCCGGCCAGCCGGCATGCGCTGCATCATCTCGTCATGCCAGCGCAGCAGGCGCCAGGCCCCCTCGCGGCAGAGCTCCGGATGATCCGCAGCCACGTCGCGCTGCTCATGCGGATCCTCGCGAATATTGAAGATCATCTCCTGCGGCAGCAGGTGGTAGCCGTCGTGGTAGGTGCGCACGTAGAGCCACTCGCCCCAGCGGACCGAGCGCTGGCAGACGTGGCAGCACTGCGAGATCACCGCGTCCTCGCGTCCGGTGTCGGCGCCGTCGCGCAGGGTGGCGGCAAAACTCCGGCCGTCCCAGTACGGCTTTGCCGGGCGGTTGAGCATCTCGGCCAGCGTGGGGACGAGGTCGATGTTCAGGTGCAGCCCCGTGTCCACGGATCCCGGCCTGGCCACGCCCGGCCACCGGACGAGCATGGGAATGCGGCAGGTGATGTTGTCCGCGGTGCCGTGCTCGCCGTAGATCCCCAGCTCCCCGAGGTTCTCGCCGTGGTCGGAGCTGACGACGATCACGAGGTCGTCGAGCACACCGGCCTGGCGGAAAGCGTCCAGAAGCTGCCCGATGTGGCCGTCCATGTAGCGGATGCCGCAGTCGTAGCCGTCGATCACCGTGCGCACGCCGTCCAGGTCCGTGATCTTGCCCGGGTGGCGCGGGTACTGGGGGCGCGTGCTGTCATCGTACATCGCCATCTCGAGCGCGCCGTGCGGGCCCACGTGGTTGCGATGGCCATCGAAGACCTCCGAAGTCAGCCAGGCCGGGAGCGGTTCATCCGCAAACGGGTTTCCGAATGAGGCGGGCGCGCGGTAGGGCGTGTGCGGATCCCAGTAGTTGACGTGCAGGTACCAGTTTTCCTCCTTCGCGTGGCGGCGGATCCAGTCCAGTGCCACGGGCGTGATCTCCTCGGCCGACTCCATGCCGCCCTTGCCGGTGTCCAGCACCTCGTGCACCCCGGCATACCACCAGTAGGCGGAATGGCGCTCGCCGAACCCGCCGACGTGGGTACAGCGCAGCCCGGCGGAGCGCAGCAGATGAAAGAGGCTGCCGCCCCCGGCAAGCGAATCGCAGAAGGAGCGATTGGCGCCGTCCGGCGGGCGGTCGGCGCACGCGCCGCCGTGGTTGATCACGCCGTTGTGGATGCCATGGCGGGCGGTCAGGAGCGCGGCGCGGCTCGGAAGGCAGGGCGCATCGGAGCAGTAATAGTTCTCAAAGCGCACACCCTCCGCCGCAATCCGGTCAATCTGCGGCGAGGTGTTGCGGTGGTAGCCATAGCACCCCAGATGGTCGGGCCGCAGCGTGTCGAGATCAAGATAGAGGATTCGCATAACGACGGCTTTCGCCTGGACGGGCCGCCGCGGCCTGCCATCCAAACAGCTTTTTGACGCCCTGGTTGATGCCTTCCTGCACGGCTCCCTGCGCGGTGTCCTTCAGCGCCTGCCGGGCGATGTCGCCAGCAGCATCCGTCACATGGCCTTCTTCCGTTCCGCCAGCAGGCCAATCAGCAGGAAGAGCCCGATGACCACCGGCGCGAGGTAGAGGTTGTCGAGCAGCTTCAGCCCGGCCTCGCAGAGGCGAGTGAAGGCATAGGCGAGCGTGCCGTAGCCGAAGGCGCAGACCAGCACCAGGATCAGCAGGCGGAAGAAGAAGTGCATGTCCTTGATCAGCCCCTTCACCACGTCATGAATCTGCGACCCGTACAGGAACAGGATCGTGGCGGCCAGCGAGATCGCCACCTGGTTCAGGTGCAGGCGGGTGAACTCGGACATGGACAGGATCACGTGGTAGAAAATCTGCATGGAGGTGCTCCCGCTGGTACACGGTGATACTGGCAAAAATAAGGACACAAGCGCAAGACTGACTTCGCTACGCTCGTCAATGTCACGGCATGAAACCGAAATGGTGCAACTTGGCAGTGAGTAACTGGTCGAGAGCGGTCAGATCCCGGGGATAGACCGAGATCAGTCGCTTTCCCTGCTGCTGGTAAAGCATCTGCTTCTTGTACATGCTCATCTTATACTGGGGCGTGTCGAGGCCCCAGTACTCGATATAGACGTCCAGTTCAGGCAGATAAAAGTCGGGGCGGATCTGGAACTCCGCAATGATCCGGAACTTGGCGTCGTAGCGATAGGTCAGACTGTGCGCCGTGAGCCATTCGGCAATGCGACGTTCACCTGCAGATTGCACAACGGTGCCATCGCGTGCTTCGATCGTCTTGTTGAGTTCCACCTGCGTCTCGAAATTGCGCCGCTCAAGAAAAACCTCGTCGAAGCACCGATCACAAAAGACACGCTGAAAGGCCTGCTGGGAACGGGCGAATTCATCTGCCGAGACCTTGTCATGACAGCGCTGGCAGTGGTGTTCGGCCGCGGATGCGGCGATGCGGACGGCTTCCTCGATGAACGCCACTGCCGCGGCGGCATCGCGCTGGACATAGTCTTTCTCTGCAGGATTGCAAGCCAGGTCGCGCAGGTCGCCCAGACACCCTTGTGCCGTCGTGCCGTAGGCCTTCAGCGCCTTGATGGCATACTGCCTGGTCTGTGCGTGCGGATCCCGCCGCGCCACCGGCGCAAGCGCGGCCACAGCCGCCGCCTGATCCACGCCCATCCATGCCAGTTTGCCTAACGCGGAAGCGGCCAGCCGGCGTGCATTCGCCGATGAGGCGCGCAACAATTCGATCAACTCGCCGAAGGCCGCCACTTCTCCCTCGCGGCCGATTGCGACCGCACGATCCGAAAGACGCTTCTCAAAATGCCGATCCATCGGGTTCTTCATGATGCGCCTCCACACACGTGCCTGCGCGGTGACGAGCGCAGCGAAGTCAGCCCTAAATTTTCACTTCGATGATACCCAACGGTGCGGCATCAGCAAAACACAAAAACGGCGCCCCGGGGTTCCGGGCATGATCCTCTCTTCCACTTTCCTAACTGTCTGCAAAGCCGGCAGATGACTTTG
>JBAWXQ010000076.1:0-12615 GCA_037144015.1 bacterium | reverse complement strand
TGGCGCATGGATTGCAGCAAGCCGGCGTGACAGGGTGCGCCGATCGCATATTCGAGGTCCTTGTGCGCGGCTGCCCCGGCCTCGCCGCGAACGTGAACCGGCGCGATGAGACCACGGAGTGGACCTGCATCATCCGGCCGCTGCTCGCAACCGGGCGCGAGCCGAGCGAGCGCAGAATTGAGGCAGACATAGGGATTATCCAGAAACAGGGAGAAACACAGTTTTGAGTCCACAGCAGGGGCTTTGCTTGCGAAGTCAGCCGGCGGCGATCGGTGCACGCGGCTCCTGCGGCGGGAATCGCGCTGCGGGGCAGCGCTCCCACAATCAATGTACGGTCTTGTCGGTTTGTAGGAGCGCTGCCCCGCAGCGCGATTCGCGTGTCCGCCGGGCAACCCGCAGCCCTTGGAAACTGTGTGCTAGTTATTTTCACGCCGTTCTTTTTGTCGCTGTCACGAACCTGAGCTACGATGGCACCTCAATGAACCAGGGAGATCAACCATGGCTGAGACACGAACCGACATTCTGAATCGATTTCGCCGCAAGATTGCCGCGGGCCAGCCGATCATCGGCGGCGGCGCCGGCACCGGCATCAGCGCCAAGTGCGAGGAGGCCGGCGGCATCGACCTGATCGTCATCTACAACTCGGGCCGGTTCCGCATGGCCGGGCACGGCTCGCTGGCCGGGCTGATGCCGTATGGCGATGCAAATGCCATCGTGCTGGAAATGGCCAATGAAGTGCTGCCGGTGACGAAGAAGACCCCGGTGCTGGCAGGCGTGTGCGGCACCGACCCCATGCGGTTGATGCCGCAGTTCCTGGTGCAGGTCAAGGCCGTGGGCTTTGCCGGCGTGCAGAACTTTCCGACCGTCGGCCTGATTGACGGCACCTTCCGCGCCAACCTCGAAGAGACCAACATGGGGTACGACAAGGAAGTCGCCATGATCGCGCTGGCGCATGAGATGGACCTGCTCACGACGCCCTACGTGTTCGACGCCCAAGATGCCGTGGCCATGACCAAGGCCGGCGCCGACATTCTCGTGGCGCACATGGGGCTGACCACCGCCGGCAGCATCGGCGCCAAAACTGCCAAGACGCTCAAGCAGTGCGTGCCGCTGATCGACGACATCGTCGCCGCGGCCAAAAAGATCCGCAAGGACGTGATCGTGCTCTGCCACGGCGGGCCGATCGCAGAACCCGAGGATGCTGCCTATATTCTCAAGAACTGCCGGGCCGTGGACGGTTTCTACGGCGCCAGCTCCATGGAGCGCCTGCCCACCGAGCGCGCCATCAAGGAGCAGACCGTCAGGTTCACGAAGATTCGCCGCGGGTGAACCAAACACAATGGATAAAACACGCAATGTGCCGCATTGATGTAGGGGCTTCGCTTGCGAAGACCGCCGGCTGCGGTCGCCGCAAGCGGCGCCCCTACAATGGAGTTAGCAAAAAATGAACCGTATCCCCAAAGTTGCCTTTGTCAGTGGCGGCCACCCGCATGAAGTCGTCAACCTGCACGCCGCGCTGCGCGCGCTGCCGGGGCTGGACATCTACCCCCAGCACATGGATGACTGGTGCGCGGCCGGTCCGGCGCGGCAAACCTATGAAGTTGTCGTGTTCTATCACATGCTCATGGACGGCCCGCCAGACAAGGGTGCGTGGTACCAGGGCGCAGTCAAGGCGGCACTGGAGGAACTCGGCACCACGGGGCAGGGGATTGTCGTGCTGCACCACGCCACGCTCGCTTATCCGCAATGGAAACTCTGGAGCGACCTGGTGGGCATCGCGGACCGCAAGTTCGGCTATCACCAGAACCAGCAATTGTGCGTTCACGTGGCCGACGCCGGTCATCCGATCACGCGCGGATTGAAAGACTGGGACATGCCGGATGAAACCTACACCATGGCCGAGCCGCTGGCGTCGGACGGCAACACGCCGCTGCTGACGGTCGAGCACCCCAAGAGCATGAAGTGCATTGCCTGGACCCGACAATTCGGGCAGTCGCGCGTGTTCTGCTTTGCCAGCGGACACGACGGGCAGACATTCGTCCATCCAATGTTCCGCGAAGTGCTCGGCCGCGGGATCCGGTGGGTGGCGCCTGCTGCCAGGCCCGCGGAACTTCCGGCCACGATGCCGGGGATCATGTTTGTGGCGAAGGGGCAGGCGGCGCTGCAGCCGGAGCCTTCTCCGGTCTGCGCCCCGGGGCAGATTCTCTGCGAGACGCTGTTCTCAGGCCTGACCAACGGCACGGAGCGCAACGTCCTGACAGGCGGCAACTATGGCGGCAGCTGGCCGTCGCGCTGCGGTTACCAGAACGTGGGCCGCGTGATCGAGGTCGGCGCCGGCGTGACCGAATACGCGGCCGGCGACTTGATCTTCACCGGCGATTTCCGTCAGCACGTGCGCTGGTTCGCCCAGGAGGCGGTGAATCCCGCCCGTCTGGTAGTAAAGTTGCCGCCAAGTGTGAAGCCCCAGCATGCCGCGCTGTTCGGCATGGCGAGCGTGGCGCTGCACGACGTCCGCCGCGCCGGCACGAAGATCGGTGACCGAGTTTTGGTGGTTGGCGCCGGAGCCATCGGGCAGTTCACGGCCCAGGCCGCCCGGGCGGCCGGCGCGGTTGTGACCATCGTGGACCTTGACGAGCGCCGGCTCGCGGTGGCGCGTCAGTGCGGCATCCCGGCCGCGGTGCAGATCACGGGCGACGCCACCTGGGCCAAACTGAAGGAGCAGGGCCTCTTCGACATCGTCTTCGAGGACAGCGGCGCGCCGGTGCTTGATGTGCTGGTGGGCGCCAACTGGGGCCGGGGACTGATCCAGACGCGCGGCAAGATCGTGGTCATTGCGGGGCGCTCGCGCGTGGACTACAGCTTCAATGCGGCGCAAGGCAGCGAACTGGAAGTCAACCATGCGGGTCACTTCGACCGCAGCGACCTCGAGCAGCTTTGCCGCTTCGTGGCCGATGGATCCATCCAGGTCGGCCCGATCATCCAGGACCTGGTGCCGATCCAGGACGCGGTTGGTATTTACGACCGCCTGCGCGACCAGCCAAACACGCTGTTCGGCACAGTGTTCGATTGGACGAAAGAGTAGCTGCGGGCAGTCCCTTGCCCGCAGCCACGCATTGTGACCGACGCTGGAATTTTTCAGCCGCAGGCAAGGGACTCCCTGCGGCTACGGCAACGGAAACGTTGCCACAGGAGGCCACCCATGTCCAAGACCATCGCCCTGCTGGGCGCGCTGGATACCAAGGGCGCGGAATACGGATTTGTCAAGCAGTGCCTCGAATCGCGCGGCTTGCAGACGCTCCTGATCGACGTCGGCGTGCTGGAGCCGCCGGCGATCCGGCCCGACATCACGCGGGAAATGGTCGCCGAGGCAGGTGGCGCCAACCTCGCTGACCTGGTGGCGAAGAAAGACCGTGGCGCCGCGGTTGCAGCCATGAGCCGGGGCGCGGCCGCGCTCTTGCCCAAGTTATATGCCCAGAAGAAGTTCGACGGCGTGCTGGCACTCGGCGGCACGGGCGGCACGTCCGTGGCGTGCGGCGCCATGCGGGCTCTGCCGCTGGGCGTTCCCAAGGTGATGGTCTCCACCGTGGCCAGCGGCGATGTCTCAGGGTATGTCGGCGTCAAGGACATCGTGATGATTCCCAGCATCGTCGACGTCTCCGGGATCAACAAGATCAGCCGCGAGGTCTTTGCCCGCGCCGCCGGCGCGATTGCCGGCATGGTCGAGACGGTTGTTCCGAAGGGGCAGGATAAGCCGCTCGTGGTCGCATCCATGTTCGGCAACACCACTCCGGCGGTTGAGCACGCGAAGAAGATCATCGAGGCCGCCGGCTACGAAGTGCTCGTTTTCCACTGCACCGGCACCGGCGGCAGGACCATGGAGAGTCTCATCGAGGCCGGCCTGGTCTCGGGCGTGCTGGACATGACGACCACCGAATGGGCCGATGAGCTGGTCGGCGGCGTCTTCGCTGCCGGCCCGACCCGGCTCGAGGCCGCGGCCCGCCACGGCGTGCCGGCCATCGTCGCGCCCGGCTGCCTCGACATGGTCAACTTCTGGGCGCCGGCCACGATCCCCGCGAAGTTCGCGGACCGGATGTTCTACCCGCACAACCCGAATGTCACGCTGATGCGCACCACGCCCGAGGAGAACCAGCGCCTCGGCGAGATTCTCGCGCAGAAAATCAACCTGAGTACGGCGCCGGTGACGGTGCTGATTCCGCTGCGCGGCGTAAGCATGATCGACAACGAGGGGAAGCCCTTTCACTGGCCCGAGGCCAACCAGGCGCTCTTCGACTCCCTCAAGCAGCACCTGCGCAAGGACATCCCGGTTATCGAAATGGACTGTGTCATTAACGACCCCGCGTTCGCGGCTCGCTGTGCGGCTACACTGCTGGCCAGTTTGCCGGCCGCGCGATGAAGGAAACACGTATGGCGGACAAGAAACTCAGGTTGGGCATTGTCGGGTGCGGCGGCATTTCGGGCTGTCACGGGGATGCATCCAAGGCCCGGTCCGTTGCCTCCCAGGCGCAGTTCGTGGCCTGCTGCGATGTCCGGCGCGAGGCAGCTGTGGAGTGGGCCGCCCGGTATAGCCCGGATGCTGCGGTTTATACCGACTACGCCGCGATGATCCGCCAGGAGGCGCTCGACGGCGTGCTGCTGGCGACCTGGCCGAATCAGCATCGCGAGCAGGTCGAGACATGCCTCGCGGCCGGTGCCCGGAACATTCTTTGTGAAAAGGCCCTGACGCTGACCGGGCGCGAGGCCGTCGAAATCTGGCAACTGACGCGCGCCGCAAAGGCCTTTCTCATGGAAGGCTTCATGTACCGCCACAACCCCGTTATCCGGCGGCTGGAGACGCTCATTGCTAACGGCGAGATCGGAGTCGTGGACAACGTCCGGGCCGAGTTCGGCTGGGATAACGGACCGCTGCACCCTGAGCCGGTGCCGCCCCCTGAGCAGCGCAACTGGCGGCTGCGCCGGGACTGTGGCGGCGGCGTGCCCTACGACGCCACCTGCTACGCGGTTAATGCCTGCGGCCATTTTGCCCGGGCGCTGCCGACGCGGGTCTTTGCCACCGGCACGGTCAGCCGCACGCTGGACGTGGTGATGCGCCTCTTCGGCGTGATCGACTATGCCAACGGCGTAAACGGCGTGGTGCTCTCCAGCCATGGGCAGCAGTTCTCGCAGGAACTCCAGATCGAGGGCACGGCCGGCCACCTGCATCTGCCTCTGGCCTGGACGGTATCCTGTGAGAGCACCATTCAGCGCCGGCACACGGTGGGGTGGGCCCCAGTCCGCACCGACACGCATGTCGTTTGCAAGGCCGACAGCTACCAGCTCCAGCTCGAGAATTTCATCGCTGCCCTCCAGGGGCATGCCCGGCCGCTGCTCCCCCTGGCTCAGTCGGTGGCGAACACATTCGTGATCGATGGGCTCGTCACCAGTGTCCTCGAGCGGCGGCCGGTGGAGATCACGCTTCCGGCTGAAATTGCCGCGGAGTACCAGCAAGCTCTGTAGAACCTTTTCAGCCAGGACATACGTAATTCGCGTGTATCTTGGATCATCCCAGTGGAAGGACACAGAGGCCGCCGAGAAAGAAAGAGAACACAGAGAAAAACTCATGCTGCTGCGGTCGTCTCGCCGGCCGCGATTATGCAGTTCTCTGTGGTCTCAGTTACTCTGTGCTCTCAGTGTCCTTGACGTGTACATCCGTTCAGTTGCGGGCTGACGCTCGCCTTGGGGAATAGTTATGAGACTCGGTGGACACTGCTATACGGCCTCGAACACGGCGGAACTGGAACTCTTGTGCGAAAAGCTCGATGCCCACGGCCTGTCCGCGATCACCGCGCCCTGGAAGCTTGCGGAGTGGACAGCCGACCAGGCGGCGGCGCATGGCGAGCGGGCCCGGCAACTGGGGCTCGAGATCGGCGAGGTCGGCATGTGGGGAAACCTGCTGACCGACAATGTGGAACTGCGCCAGCAGCGGATCAGCCAGACCCGCGCGCTGCTGCGCAACGCCGATGCCATGGGGTGTCACTGCGTGGTGACCCTGGTGGGCAGCAAACACCCCGGTGATTCCCCGCTGTCCATGCATTGCGACAACTACGGCGATGTCTGCCAACGGGAGTTCCGCGAGATCGTGCTGCGGATCCTCGACGGGCTGGAGCTGCGCCGCACCAAATATGTCATCGAGCCCTGGCACAACACGTTCTTTTACCAGCCGGAGGAGATACGCGCGTTCCTCGATTCTGTCGGCCATCCCGCGTTCGGCCTGCACCTCGACCAGATGAATCTGGTCAGCCAGACAAACTTCTTTCGTACGACGGAGCTGATCAACACCACCTTCGACCTGCTGGCTGAAAAAGTCTTTGCCGTGCATCTTAAGGATATCCAGCATGATCCCGGGCACATGTTTTTGAAGTGGGACGAGGTGCGCATCGGCGAAGGGGTGATGGACTACGACACCTACCTCAAGCGCCTGGCGAAGCTGCCTGCCGATACGCCTTGTTTCTGCGAGCACTTCAGCAGCGAAGCCGATTATATCGCCTCTTTCGCGACGCTTCACAAGCTGGCTGAAAAGGTCGGGACTAAATTCCTGCGGCGTCACGCGGCGAGCAATGGGTAAGACGGGCTCGCGCCCGCAAACCAGTCGGCCGCGTTCTCGACTCCTCGTCCCCGAGAACGATGACGACAAGATCTACCCGGCCCGCCCCGGGCCGAGGGCTGAACATTCACGTGTATTGGCGTGCATTGGCGTGCATTCGCGGTTGAGACCGGAAGCTTCACTCTGCGGAAATCTGCCTAATCTGCGGACAGCTCAACCCGCCTGCCCAATTCTGTGCTCCGTGGATGCGGCGACAACTGGATGCTAGTTTATTGCAAGTACTTGCGGTTGGTGCTCTGTACCTCCCGCGGTATGCTGTTGATCTTAACGCAAAGGAAGTATGTTCATGAAACAAACAGTGGTATTGGCCTTGATGGTGACAGCATGCATCGGTTCGGTGTCGCGGGCGGACACTGACGGCGAGGCGCGCGCCAGGGCCGCTGCGGATTTCCGCAGCCATGCCGAGGCCGTGGAGCCATCTCCTGACGGCAACATCTTCTGCGAGGCCGAGGAGTTCGCGGTCCAGAAGCCGAAGGAAGGCGGCTGGCAGGCTGGCTATTGGGGGCAGAACTATTATGCCGCCACGTTTGCCAACTGCTTCCTCTCGCGCAAGGGCTTTCTCGGCGCACCGGAGCAGTGCGAGAAGGACGCCGTCGCCACGATCAACGTCAACGTCAAGGAGGCGGGCAAGTACCTGGTGCTGGTCCGCTACGAGGCGGCCTACCGCTTCGAAACCCAGTTCAAGGTCCAGGTGGAACAGAACGGCAAGACGCGGCTCGACCGGCTCTACGGCGCGCGAAAAAATCTCAAGATCTGGGCGTTCGGCAGCAAGCTCACCAACGAGGTGGCCTGGGTCTGGGGCGCCTGCGAAAACGTGGTCTGGGAAGGGCATGATGCGTATGTTGAGCTCCAGCCCGGCCTGGCAAAGATCACGCTGATCGCCGGAACCCAGCCCGCGCCGCAGGCCAAGCGCAACGTCGATCTCGTGATGCTCACCCGGGACGAGGCGCAGGTCAAAATGCGCATCGAAAAAGAGCAGTACCTGCCGCTGGACGGCACGCTGACCCAGGCAGGTGATGTGTTTATGAAGGTCTCCAACGCCAACGCGTCGACCGTGACCGTGAAAAGCCTGGAATTTCCTGGCGGCCCGATGCAGCAGCATTCGCCGTACTGGATACATATCCGCAACTGGAAACCCATTGACCTGGCAGTGGCGCCGGGGAAAACCTCCGACTGGACCGATGTCGGCGACACCATGGATAGCCTCAACGATGGCCAGTGGGGGTTCCAGAGTTCGGCACCGTGCAAGATCGAGTTTGGTGTGAAAAACGCCGCCGGCAAGATCAAGTCGATCCGCACGTTCGACGCCAGCGGCAGCCTGCCCCTGGTCTGCTGGGCCGATGCGCGCTACCTCCGCAAGTTTCAGACCCAGGCCGAAGCCACGCAGGAGCTGTTCGACTACCTGAAAGCGCTGCCGGTTCACGGCAAGAAGATCTCGCTCACACGGGTCAATGCCTGTGGCGGCATGCCCAGGGATTTCTATGATTTCTACGGCGTCAACCAACCGATCAACGGCGTGGGCGTTGGCAAGGACTGCCGCGAACTGTCGCTGGCGCAGATCCAGCAGACCTACGGCGACAAGATGAGTGAGGCGGACCGCAAGAACATCCTGATCATGAGCCTCGGTGACGAGATCGGCTTGCCGGAGCCGGATGCCAAGGCTGCTGGCGAAGGGTTTGTGGCCTTTCTCAAGGGGCAGGGGGTGTTGCCGAAGCAGGTGGATGCCGCCGCCGGGAATGACTGGAGCAAAATCACGTACAACGCCGATGTGAAGCTGCGCGAGGCCAATCCCAGCCTGCACTACTGGTCCAAGCGCTATCTTTATGCGTACGGCATCCAGGCCATCAAGCAGCGCACCGACCTGCTCCACAAGCTTCTGCCCAACGCGTACATTGGGGCAAACTTTTCGCCGCACGCGGGTGGCAGTGCGCATTCCTATTTGGGCGAGGTCTTCAAGTGGGTCACCTGCTTCCGCGAGGACGGCATGCACCTGCCGTGGTCCGAGGATTATGCCTGGCAGGTGCCGGTCGGCACGCCGCAGATGAACGGCATCAATCTCGATCTGGCGCGGGCTGCTGTGCGCGGCAAGCCGGACCGCAAGATCCTGTACTACGTCATGCCGCACAGCCCCGGCAACACGCCGGCCATGTGGCGCCGGCTCTGGCACAACGCCATTGGCCACGGTGCGACGATCCTGGATCTGTTCGAGTTTGACACCGTCTGGGCGGCCTACACCGAGAACCATGTGACTGGCAGGGAGGCCTATGCCGCGGTTCTGCGCGGCATGCGCGAGCTGGGGCTGTACGAGGACATCATCCAGACCGGCGCGCACCGTCCGGCTGAGGTCGGCCTCTGGTTCAGCGAGACCGGCGACATCTGGGGCGACAACGACAAGTCTTTCGGCTCTGCCAAGCGCGCCCTCTACACCGCGATCCTGCACCAGCAGGTGGCGCTCGACTTCCTCGTGGATCAGGATGCCGCCGACGGCACGCTCGCCAAATACAAGGTGCTGTACCTGACCGACAACCACGTCAGCCAGGCCTCGTCGCAGAAGATTGCCGCGTGGGTCAAGGGCGGCGGCCGGATCTTCGCCACGGCCGGCGCCGGGATGTTCGACGAGTACAACCGGCCCAATACGGTCCTGCGGGAACTGTTCGGTGTCGAGCAGACTGTGCTCGACGCGCCTGCCGGGGCACAGGTTGGCTTCCTCAAGGAGGACCTGCCGTTCAAGGGGTCGATCGATACGGCTGCGCTCAAGTCAAACGGCCAGGAATGTAAGTTGCCAGTGCTCGGAATTCGCAGCCGCATCGTGCTCAAGGGCGCGGAGGCGCTGGGCGCATTGGGTGATGGCTCGCCGGCTGTCACGACCTGCAAGGTCGGGAAGGGGCAGGCGACCTATTGCGCCTTTCTGCCGGGCCTGGCCTATTTCAAGCCCGCCATCCCCATGAAGCCGCTGGACCGTGGTTCGACGGACGACGCCATGTCGCACTTCATCCCGACCGCGTTCGATTCGAACGCGGCGGACCTGATCGGTTCGGCGTTGATTGACGTGAAGCGGCCGATCGTTGCCAGCACTCGGCTCGTGGCCGCATCGGTCATCGAGTCCAAGGCCGGCACCGCCATCGTGCTGGAAAACTGGAGCGGCAAGGCCGTCAAGGAGATGATCTTGACCGCGAATATCCCGGTGCCGTCCAAGGCCGAACTCGCCAGCGGCGGAAAAATTGTGGCGAAGAAGGAAGGCGACGTCACCGTCTTCACCTTCGACATGGATGTTTCCGGCGACGTGGTTATCTTGAGGTAAACGGCGGGACGGCCGGGACGGAGCCCGGCCCTCCAGGGCATGAACACGGCAAACGGACCTGGAGGGCCGCCCTCCGTGGCGGCCGGCGCTGCGGGGATGCGGCCGGGACAGAGCCCGGCCTTCCAGCGCATGGACACGGCAAACGGACCTGGAGGGCCGCCCTCCGTGGCGGCCGCGAATATTGAGATGGGTTCTTCTAATTTTTCAACTCTCCCGCCGCACGAGGTCCCATGAAACGCTCACCCTGTCTGTGGCTTTTGCTGATGCTCGGATGGTCCACGGCCGCGCAAGCGGCCGGGGACGGCGTGTTTGTCCGCTTCAAACTCGACGCGCCGACGAGCGTCACCTGGACCGTCCAGTCGCGGCTCGTGATTCATGACGATCCGTGGCAGGTGTTTTTGCCTAACCTGCCGGAGGTAAAGGTGGGCGCAACCGTAAAACCCCTGCCCGGCGGCATGTTTACCGAATGGCTGGATCTGAAGATGTCGGCCGGTGCGCGCTTTCATGGCCGGCAGGACCGCGCCGGCGGAATCGCGGAGTTCCCGTGCCTCTGGGCCACCTTCGTAGCCAGCACCAACGCTCCGTCACGTCAATGGATGGCTGAACTGGCCACGGCGCCGGACGAGCAGCAGGTCGTGCGCCGCTTTGCGCAGAAGCCGGGCGGGAGCCCGTTCGGCTTCCTGGTGACCCCGGATCTGGCGCGGGACAAGGCCGAACTCGAAACCGTGGCGGAGATGGCGGCGCGGCATCTCGCCTGGGCGCGCGCGGCCACCGGCGGCAAGCGCGTCACGCCGAAGCGCCTGATTTTGCAGACGCAGTTCTGGGGGTGCGATGCGACGGATGACGTTGAGGCGGTCTGGCTGCTTGGTTTCAACGTGGTGGGCGTGCCGCCCGCGGTGCGCGCGAAATATCCTTTCCAACAGCCAGCCGGGCATCACTGGGTCGAGTTCGGCCCGGAGAAGACCCGGGAGCAACTTGACCAGCAGATTCGTCCGTATGCCTCGAACACGGTGGTTGCCGCTTACCCGGCCATCTTCGGGTTTGCCGACGAGGTGGCCTGTCCAGGGCTCGGTACGAATGCCACAGCGCTGGCCAGTTTCCGCCAGTGGCTCGCGGCGCAAGGCATCGCCCCGGCAACGCTGGGCGTGAGTCAATTGAGCGAGGTGCTGCCGATCGAGACACCCGATGTGCTGCGGGAGCGTCAGAAGCAGAACGCTGCGGCTGCCAAGCGAATTTTCTACTACACCGCCCGCTTCCGGCAGGCTTCAGGGACGCAGCACATGCGCTGGCTGACCGAGAGTTTCCACCAATGGGCCCCAGCCACCAACGCCATGACCGCCACACTGGTTGCCGATCATCCCTATTTCAGCGGCACCGGGCTTGGGATGGGCATGGACCAGCCGAACATGGCCTGGGGCGGCTGGCCATTGGCGCTGGACTGGTTCGACCTGGCCCGCAGCAAGGCGGTGGACCTCATCGGCATCGAGGACTGGATGGGGCTGCAGTACATGTATGGCCCGCGTTATACGTGGGAAGGGCCGCAGCTCATGGGCTTTCAAACCAGCATGATGCGCAGCGGAAGCGAGGGCAAACTTCCCATCATTGCGTGGATCACGCCGAGCGATGCGACCAACTTTCTGCTGAAGGCCTCGTCCGCGCTGGCGCAGGGGGCCAAGCACCTGTTCTTCTGGTGCTATGGCCCGACTTGTGCCAGCACGGAGAACTACTGGTCCGATCTGCGCGGGGCTTATGACGGAGTTGCACGATATGCCCGGCAACTCACCGCCACGGAGCACATCATCGCGCCCGGCACGACGCGGCGGACCCGGGTGGCGCTGGTGTACAGCATCTCGTCCGATCTCTGGCAGCCGTTCGGCTACATCCACATGCTCGAACGCCGCGGCACCTACCTCTCGCTGATTCACGACCAGTACCTGGTCGATTTGCTGACCGAGCAGGACATCGAAGCCGGGCGGTTAAAGGCTTACGATGCGCTCTACGTCACCGACGCCTGCCTGACGGAGAGTTCCGCCGCGGCCATCGTCGCCTGGGTCAAGGGTGGCGGCAGCCTGTACGGCGCGTGCGGCGCCGGCAGCCGTAACGAGTTCAACGAGCCGGCGCCGGGTCTGGCCGAGGCGTTCGGCATTGCGCCGTCCATCCAGACCACGGTGCAGCCGGGAGAATACCGCGTGCGCGGCAAGCTCAATGCCATGGACTACCTGGATCAGGTTCGGCTGGAGAACGACGCCAACGCCTTTGGTGCGCTGGGCGTGAAGGCGACGATCAAGCCGACCACAGCCGGGGTTCTGGGGAAATTCCAGGACGGCACACCTGCCGCGGTCACCAATTCGTTTGGCAAAGGACGCGCCCTCTACTTTGCCGCCTGCCCGGCGCTGGTCTACATCAAGGAGGCGAAGTTCGTGCCGGCGGCACTCCGGGAGAAGTGGCCGGCAGCCCAGCGGCAGATCATCAACCGCGCGACCGTGGAAGCCCGCGTGCCCCGGTTGGTGGAACTGAACCACGCGGTGGTCGAGGCCGGCCTGTACGATGCCGACGCCGGCACGGCCCTCGTGTTGGCCAACTTCACGCACGAGCCGATTCGGGACCTGGCCGTGCGTGTGCCGATGGCAAAAAGCCCCCGCCGCGTCCGGTC
>JBAWXQ010000075.1:0-12881 GCA_037144015.1 bacterium | reverse complement strand
AAAAGAACAGCCGGAACAATTTTTCTGTCTGTAACTGAGTCTTCGCCACCCGCTGGCAGCGGGTGGCCCAACTAGGAACCTGTCGGCAGAAGGTGCCGGATCGATCCAAAGCCTAAATCCGACAGGTTCCTAGTCCATCATCATCCGCGCATATACCTCCGCCGCCTGCTCCACCTGCCGCAGCTCCACAAACTCGCCGGCCGTGTGGGCCTGCGCAATGTCGCCGGGGCCGAAGATCACGCACGGGATGCCGGCCTCCCGGAGAAACCCGGCGTTTGCCGCCCACGCCACGGCGCCCAGCGGCGCCGGCTGCCCCAGCGCAGCCATGCAGGCGCGCTGCATCCGCGCCACCACGGGCGAGTCGTCCGCTTCGCGGAACGGAGGGTAGCTTTCGCACGGCACAACTTCCGCCTCTGGCAGGCGGGAGCACAGGTCGGCCAGCAGCTCGCCGCCGCTCTGCCCGGGGATCAGGCGCCAGTCCACCTCGATCTCGCACGTGTCCGGCACCACGTTCACGGCCACGCCGCCGCGGATCGTCCCCACGCTCAAGGTGGGCGAGCCCAGCAGGGCATCGTGGCGCGCGGCCAGCGCCGGGGGATAGTGCTGCTCCAGCATCTCCAGCACGCGCCGCATGCCGTAGATGGCGTTGACGCCGCGGTCCGGAGCGGAGCTGTGCGCGGCCCTGCCGCGCGTCGTGATCCGGCAGCGCCACGCCCCCTTGTGCGCGCGGATGAGGGTCAGCCGCGTCGGCTCGCCCACCACGGCCAGGTCGGCCCGGAACCCCGAGGCCAGCAGCGCCCGCACGCCTTCGCAGCCGCTCTCCTCCTTGCAGGTGGAGGCGACGTGCACGGTGACCGGCGGACGCCCCTGCTCGGTCAGCACGCGCCGCATGGCAAACAGGATGGCGGCCAGGGCGCCCTTGGGGTCGCACGCGCCGCGGCCGTACAGCAGGCCGGCGGCAGGGTCCAGCCGCAGCGGCACCTCGCCGCCCACGGTGTCGCCGTGCGCCTCGAACAGGATGGAGCGCGCGGGGTCCCGCCCGGGAAACGTGGCGAGGAAATTCACGCGCCCGGGAAGCACCTCATCCACGCGCGCCGTGCCGCCCCACCCCGTGGTCAGCGTCTGCAGCCAGGCCGCCTGCTCCACCTCGGTGACGTCCGTGCGGAACGCCACCAGGCGCTGGAGCAGATCGAGTAGTTCGGGATGGATGGACATGGGCGTGTATTATCCACGACAGGCAGTCAGCCCCGAAGCGCGAAATGACTTCCGCGATCCGCGGCAGTCATTTCGCGCTGGCGCAGAGCGCCTCGTATTGCGCCAGGGTCATCAGGCCGGCCAGATCCGCGGCATTCACGCCGGAAAGCTTGCAGATCCAGCCGCGGCCGCAGGGGTCCTGGTTGATCAGCTCCGGGGAGGCGCCGAGCGCCTCATTGGCCGCGGCCACGGTGCCGGCCACTGGGGCGAAGATGTCGCTGGCGGCCTTGACCGACTCCACCACGCCGAGCACGTCGTGGCGCTTCAGCGCCTTGCCAACCTTGGGAAGGTCGACAAACGTGATGTCCCCCAGCGCCTGCTGCGCGTGCTGGCTGATGCCCATCACGGCCAGGCCCCCCTCCATCCCGATCCACTCGTGGTCCTTGGTGTAGCGCAAATCAGCAAGGTTCATGCCGGCTCCTTATGCAGCCGCTCATTATCGGCACATGCAGCCCGAAGATCAATCCGGTTTCGCGTTTTGCAAACCCGCCAGCCGGCCGCTGGCAAAGGCCCAGGTGAGGTTGTAGCCGCCGCAGGGGCCGTCGAGGTCGAGAATTTCGCCGGCGAAGAAGAGCCCTTTCACGCGCCGGCTCTGCAGGGTGCGCGGGTCGACCCCGGCCAGCGCCACGCCGCCGCGCGTGACCATGGCGTGCTCCCACCCCCCGGTCTGCGGGATGGTCAGCGGCATCTCCGCGCAGAGGCGTGCCAGCGCGTCGAGTTGTTCCCGCCGCGCCTGCGCCGGCGTGGCTTCCGCCAGGCCGGTCTGCTCGCACAGAATCTGCGCCAGGCCGCGCGGCAGTTCGCCGGCCAGCAGGTTATGAACCGCGCGCTTGCCGAACGCCGCGCGCCAGCCGTCGAACCGCGCACGCCAGGCGGCGGCATCGCGGTCGAGCCGCGGCGCCAGCAGCAGCGGCACCGGCGCGCCCTGGGCCAGCAGCGCGGCCACGCTGCCGGAAAGATCGAGCACCGGCGGACCGCTCACGCCGCGGTGCGTAAAGAGCACCGGCCCGGCGCGCCCTTCCCGCGGCTGCCCCTTGCGGTCGATCCGCACCCGCGCCTGCTCGAGCACAATCCCGGCCAGCTGCCCGGGCCACGCCTCGGCCGTGATCAGCGGCACGAGCGCAGGCACGGGCGCGACCAGCGCATGGCCGGCGGCCTCCGCCAGCGCAAAGCCGCTGCCGTCGGAGCCCAGCGCCGGGTAGCTCCTGCCGCCGGCGGCCAGGATCACGCGCGGTGCGCTCACGAAACCATCCGCGGTTTCCACACCTGCCACGGCGCCGTCGCGCACCACGATTTGGCGGACCGCGCAACGGCTGTCGATGGCCGCGCCGTGGCGGGTGGCCTCGCGCACCAGCGCCTCGAGCACATCGCGCGCCCGCTGGGACACCGGAAAAACGCAGCCATCCGCCTGCGCCACGCCCGGCACACCGGCTGCGGCAAAAAATGCGCGGATGGCGGGCGGCGGGAAGCCGCTCACCGCGGGGTGCAGAAAGCGACCCTGGCGGCCAAAGGCGGCGCAGATGTCGTCGATGCCGGCTGTGGTCGTGAAATTGCAGCGCCCGCCGCCGGTCGCCAACAGCTTGCGGCCGGCGCTTTCCATGCGCTCGCAAACCCGCACGCGCCGCCCTGCTGCAGCGGCCATGGTCGCCGCCAGGAGACCCGCGGGGCCGGCTCCGATCACCAGAACATCGATGCTGGGCTGCGACATGCCGTTCATTGTGTCAGGTGGCTGAACGCACGTCAGCGGAAAAAGAGCCGCGGATTTTTCGCTCACAACAGACTCCACGCCAATAAGTTGCGAGCAGCGGTTGACTATGGCCACCGAAATGGTACTCTTCTCTGTTCTTTCCAGAAGCCAGATGCAGGAGTACGACCTATGAAGATGCTTTACCAGCCCTCCAAGATCAAGCGGAAGCGCAAGCTCGGCTTCCGGGCGCGCATGGCCACCAAGGGTGGCCGCAAGGTGCTTGCCAGCCGCCGCAGCAAGGGGCGCGCACGCCTCGCGAACTAGCTTCACGCACGGAGCGTTCATATGGGCCGGGAGCCGGACAGCGCGCACCCCGGTGTACAGCCGCCGGAAGCCGACGCCGTGGCGTGCGATTTTGGATTGCCGCGCTCGCGCCGCATGTTGCCCGCGCTTTATCGCGACACCTTTGCGCGGGAGCGCTCCGTTCCGGGACGTTTTCTGGTGCTGTGGCTGCGGGTTGCGCCGGATGCCGACCGGCGCATGGGCGTGGTGACCAGCAGGCGGACCCTGCCGTCGGCCGTTTCCCGCAACCGCGCGCGCCGGCTGCTGCGCGAGGCGTTCCGGCTGAACCGGACGCACCTGCAGCCGGATGTGGACGTGCTGCTGCTGGCGCGGGGACGGATCGAACACGTCAAGCGGCAGGATGTGGAAGCAGACCTCCGCACGACCTGCCGCCGGGCCGGCATCTGGAGGGAGAGCCCATGCTGAGCAAGCTGCTGATCGTCTGCGTGCGGGCATACCAGGTCCTGCTCGGGGCCCACATGGGCAACTGCTGCCGCTTCGAGCCGTCGTGTTCGCACTACAGCATGGAAGCGCTGCGCGTGCACGGCGCGTGGCGCGGTCTGCGGCTGACCGGCCGGCGCATCCTGCGCTGCCGCCCGTTCGGCCCCAGCGGCTATGACCCGGTGCCGCCCGGTGCAGGTGCATAGGCGGAAGACAGAAGGCTGTTGGATCAAGAGGGCCGCATGTCACGGATAATAGAATATCGCAAGGCGGGCATCAGCCCGCAACCCAATGAGCGTACACGTTCAGGACACCGAGAGCACCGAGAGGAACAGAGACCACAGAGAAATGCCTGGCTGCGGGCAGCGAGCCGGCCGCAGCAGCATGAATTTTTTTCTGTGCTCTCTTTCTTTCTCTGTGGCCTCTGTGTCCTTCCACTTGGATGATCCAGGCTGCACGCGAAACCGCATATCCTGATCGAAAAGGTGCTAACCACGGAACCTGACCTATGAACCGTAATGACAAACTGATCGTCGCCCTGCTCTTCGTCGCGCTGATGGGGTGGCTGTGGTACTCGAACGACCTAGCCAAAAAAACGCAGGCGCAGGCACAGGCCGAGCGTGCAGCCACAACCACACTCTCCACCAATGCCGCGGCCACGGCCACGCTCGCCGCGCCCGCAGCCGCCAGCAGCGAAGCGGCGGTCACCCACGCGCTGCCGGCCGCGGCCGAAACCACCGCGCCGGCCGCCCACCTGCTGCCCGAAGAGACGAACGTCCTGCGCTCGGCAGACATGGAGCTGCTGATCTCCTCGCGCGGCGCCACGCTGCGGGCCGCCACGCTCCCCGCCTACGGCGCACGCCCGGAAAAGGGGAGCAGCCCGGTGATCCTCGTCTTTGATCCGCAGCCGGCGCTGGCGCTCTCCGGCCTGCCGGGTGTTCCGGCGGATGCCGACTACACCCTCCGCCCGGGATCCAACGGCACGGTCATGCTGACGTTTGTCACGCCGCATGGCCTGCGCGTGGAGCGCACCATCGCGCTGCGCGAGCGCCACCAGGTCCTGGTCACGGACCGCATCTCCAACACCTCCGTGCTCCCGCTCCGGGTCGAGACCAACTGGGTGTCGCTGGGCACGTTCTACCGCGGCAGCTCCAAGAATGACGAGCTCTCGGCCGATTCGTTCGCCTGCGGGCCGGAGAGCAAGGTTCGCCACTGGAGCAGCGAGCTGCCCAAGCTCTTCGGCGTGAGCTCGTTTGGCTGCGGCGGCTCGGGGCGCGCCCTGCCGGACAAGGCCGAGCAGACCGTGCTTGGCGCGCAGCAATGGGTGGCGCTCAAGTCGCGGTTCTTCGTGCAGGCGCTGGCACCCTCGGTTTCCAACACCGCATTCCGCGTGGAGGCCGCCCGCGATCCGAGCCAGGCCGCGTTTGCCATGTCGCACATTGCCGGCGCCGTGGCCTTTCCCGGCGCCCTGCTGGAGCAGGGACAGAGCCTGGAGCGCAGCTACCAGCTCTACATCGGGCCGAAGAAGCTCTCCTACCTCACCGACCAGGGGCAGCGCCGCAGCGAGATCATGGAGTTCGGCTTCTTCTCCTGGTTCTGCAAGCCGCTTGTGCCGCTGCTGAACTTCTTCTACGGGGTGATCCCCAACTACGGCGTGGCGATCATCCTGCTCACGCTGCTCGTGCGCATCGTCTTCTGGCCGCTCACGCACAAGAGCACGGAGAGCGCCAAGCGCATGCGCGACGTGCAGCCGAAGATCAAGGCGGTCCAGGAGCAGTTCAAGGACGAGCCGCACAAGCTGCAGCAGGAGATCTGGAAGGTCTACCGGGAAAACAAGGTGAACCCGTTCTCGAGCTGCCTCCCGATGCTGGTGCAGCTCCCGGTCTTCATCGCGCTCTACACCGTGCTGCGCAGCGCGGTGGAGCTGCGCTTTGCGCCGTTCCTCTGGGTGGCTGACCTGAGCGAGCCCGAGAACCTCTTCGCCGGGGTGCTCCCCATTGCCGTCAACATCCTGCCGCTGCTGATGGCGGCGGTCACCATCGTGCAGAGCAAGCTGACGCCCGCCATGGGCGACCCCATGCAGCAGAAGATGATGACCTGGATGATGCCGCTGATGATGCTGTTCTTCTTCTACAGCATGCCGTCGGCCCTGTCGCTCTACTGGACGGTCAGCACCATCCTGGCCATTGCACAGCTCTGGTGGCAGCAGCGCACCCCGCCGGCCGAGGCCGCCGCCCTCGCCGCCATTGAGCCCGAAAAGCAGACCCGGCAGATGCGCCGGCGGATGGAGCGGTAGGCGGTAAACAGTGGTCGGTGACCGGTGAACAGTGACCGATGATCGGTGATCGGTGAACAGTGAACCGAGTTTATCACCTCAGGCGGGCGTCAGCCCGCAACCCAACGAATGAACATGACAAGGACACCGAGAGCGCAGAGAGAAAAACAGAGATCACTGAGAAATGCCTGACTGCGGCCGGTGAGCCGGCCGCAGCAGCATAAAATTCTCTCTGTGCTCTCTTTCTTTCTTTGTGACCTCTGTGTCCTTTCATTTGGATGCTCCAAGATACATGCAAAGCCGTGTATGGCTCTAACACCGTTCACCGATCACCGGTCACCGATCACTGTCCTATGACTGCCTCCCGCGACATCCTGCACGTGGACATGGACGCGTTTTTCGCGGCCGTGGAGCAGCATGACCGCCCTGAGCTGCGCGGCAAGCCGGTGATTATCGGCGCGCCGGCCGACCAGCGCGGCGTGGTCTCAACCTGCTCCTACGAGGCGCGCGCGTTTGGCGTACACTCCGCCATGCCTTCCCGCGAAGCGTTCCAGCGCTGCCCCCAGGCGGTCTTTCTGCCGCCGGACATGCCCCGGTACGCGGCGGTGTCGCGCCAGGTGTTTGCCATCTTCGAGCGCTTCACGCCGCTGGTGGAGCCGGTCTCGATCGACGAGGCTTTTCTCGATGTCACCGGCTCCCGGCGGCTCTTCGGCGAGCCGGAGTCGATCGCGGCCAGCATCCGCGCCGCGATCCAGGCGGAAACCGGGCTGACCGCCTCGGTCGGCGTGGCCGGCAACAAGTTCCTCGCCAAGCTGGCCAGCGAATGCAACAAGCCCGATGGCATGACCGTTGTGCCGCGCGACCGCGCCGGCGTGCTGGCGTTCCTCGCGCCCCTGCCGGTTGGCCGGCTCTGGGGCGTCGGCAAGGTGATGCGCGCGCTGCTCGAGGGACACAGCTACCGCACCATCGGCGACATGCAGCGCGCCTCGGAGCCGGCGCTCGCCGCCGTGGCCGGCCAGCACGCGGCCGGCCACCTGCTGCGCCTCGCGTTCGGCGAGGACGACCGCCAGATCGAGACCGACTTCGAGGAGAAGAGCATCTCGCGCGAACACACCTTCCCCGTGGACTGCCGGGATCCGGAGCGGCTGCGCGCCGTGCTGCGCGACCTGGTGGACGATGTCGGCCGGCGGCTGCGCGAAGCCGGCAAGTTCGCCGGCGTGGGGCGGCTGAAGCTGCGCTGGGCCGACTTCCAGACCCTCACGCGCCAGCGCGCCTTTCCAGCGCCGGTCTGCGACGATTTCACCCTGCGGCGCCTGGCGCTCGAGCTCTTCGAGGCCGAGCCGCGCCTCCAGCCGGTGCGCCTGATCGGCTTTGGCGTCAGCGGTCTGGCCGCCGAGCGCCACGAGCAGCTCAGCCTGTTCGCCGACCCCGCCGAGCGCCGGGACCGCGACGAAAAACTCTGCCACACGATCGACAAGCTGCGCGACCAGCTCGGACGCGATCAGATCGTCCGCGCCGATGCCGTGGCGCACCGGAAAGCCACGTAGCGGCGCACGGCAGGTCATACGGGCCAGACGCCTTGGGTGAGCCGAAGGCATTCCATACGTTCAAACGTGTGGAATGAACAGATGACGTGGTGAGAATCTCGCATAGCCGGGTGGCGGCGAATTACGTATGATGCACTTCGTTTCCACGGGCACCGAGGAGGAATGACCATGCAGCGCACAGAACTCTTCCTGTCCGAAAACGGCCTGCGCGTGGCCAGCCTCGACCCCGTGGCGCTGTTGCAGGCGTTCAGCTCCGAGATGACTCGCGGCCTCGGCGGCGCGGCCGATGCGCTCCCCATGATCCCGGCGTTCATCGCCATCGACCGGCCGGTTCCGCCGGACACACGCGTCGCGGTGATTGACGCGGGCGGCACCAACCTGCGCGTCGCCACGGTCTGGTTCGATGCGCACGGCAAGCCGCACATCGAGGATCTCTCCCGTCACCGCATGCCGGGCACGCAGGGAGAAGTTTCGGCGGAGGTCTTCTTTGAGACGCTCGCGGACCTCGTCGCCCCCCTCGCGGCCCGCACGGCAGCGGTGGGGTTCTGCTTCTCGTACCCGGCCGAGATCACGCCGGACTGCGACGCGCGCCTGCTCTGCTGGACCAAGCAGATCCAGGTCCCGTCCGTCGTCAACACCATGGTCGGATCCGGCCTTCGAAAACAGCTCGTCCGCCGCGGCCTCGACCGGCCCGTCACCGTGCTCAACGACACCGTCGCCACGCTCCTCGCCGGCAAGAGCGCCGGCGTGGCGCGCCGCTACGACAGCTATGTCGGGCTCATCCTGGGCACCGGAACCAACACCGCCTACGTGGAGCAAAACGCCAACATCACGAAATGCCGCCTCCTCGACCCCCGCGGCGCCATGACCATCAACGTCGAGTCCGGCAGCTTCTCGAAAGCGCCCCGCAGCCGTTTCGACCAGCTCCTCGACGCCTCCCTGGCGGATTGCGGCTCCTACACCTTTGAGAAAATGATCGCCGGCGCCTACCTCGGCAGCCTGGGCGGCACCATCCTCAAGGAAGGTGCCCGGGCGGGCCTGTTTACGCCGGCCACGACACAAGCCATGCTCGACATGCCGCTGCCGAGCAGCAAGGACCTCGACCTGTTCTGCCACAACCCCTGGCTTCCGCCCGGGTCGTTCGCCGCGCTGCCGCTGTCTGAAGATGACCGCCGCACCGCGCTGGAGCTCTGCCTGCCGATCTACACGCGCGCGGCGCTCTTTGCGGCCGTCAACATCGCCGCGGCCGTGATCCGCACGGGCGCGGGCGCGGACCCGCTCCACCCTGTGGCCGTCACCATCGATGGCTCCACCTACTACCGCACGCTCGCGGCCTCGTTCGCCTCGCGCATCCAGGGTCACCTGCGCAGCCTCCTCGAGTCGCGCGGCCTCCACTACGAGCTGCTCTCGGTGGACGAAGCCCCCGTCATCGGCGCAGCCGTGGCGGGGCTGATTGGGTGAATCCCTCACGATAGGTCCGCGGCAGGCCATCCGGTGAACGGAGCAGTAGCACACGAGTGTTGATTGTTGGATGCGCCCGGATAGGATACACTTTCAGCATGCAATCGAAGCCCGGTTGTGCTGTTTCTTAAATCCATGCTTTACAAGGTTTCAACATCACGAAGCGCACGAAGAACCGGCAACCACCGCGTTCGAGAATCGCCGATGTTGTTTCCCGCCACCGGCGTCCAGCGACAGGTGAGTATTATAAAGGTAAATCCGGGAGAGCTTAGCAATCGAGACAAGCAACTTCTCTGCGGGTTGTTCTTGTCCAAATACGATCAGGCGGCTTTGCACCTCCTTGGGTTCAAGAGTTTTACTGAGGCATTCAATATACTTGGCTATGCTCTGGGCGCACGTCCTGCGTCGATCAAGAATTATCGCGATGAGTTGGATCCATATTTGTCCACCAAGCGAAGGGGATGGCATAAGAGACCGTTGCGTAGCCATTGCAAACGTATTCTTGACGAATTTGCCGACACGGATGTAGTTGAGCTGGGCCTTTTCATAAAACGCTTTCTGTGTCCAAGTTATGCGTTGCAGGCAGAACCTGATGTGCGTCGAGTGTTAGCACGTTGCGAGGGGGCAAATTCTTCCTTTGCAAAGCGATTGATGACCGGTAGGGCAGCTGAGGAATATTTTGTGTGCCATCACGAGAGTATTCCTGAGTTCACAGGATCATCAGTCACTGACACTACTCAATGGGGATGTGGTTTTGACTTTAAACTGGTGTTTGAGCAGAGTGATTTGTTTTCTGTGGTCGAAGTTAAAGGTATGCGAAGTCGGATTGGCCAGATCCTGTTCACCGATTTGGAGCACGCCATGGCGGAAACATTGGCGGAGAGATATTTCCTGGTTGTGGTCAGGAATTTCGCCGACAAACCGTTCCACAGCGTTTTCCGGAATCCTTTGCGTTGTAACCTGCCATTTGTGCGCATAGAGCGAAAAGAGACTCGTATTTCATGGCTGACTAATCTTACGTCTTGAATAGGTCTTCTATGTATCTGACAACGTCATTATCCAACTGGGCTGAGACGAATCTGATGATGAGTCCGGGTGCTATTTGCGTGGCTCTCGTCGTTACGCGGCACGCAATAGAACGCGGAATGCCATTGAATGCCGCAGCGTTGCTAAATGGCAAGAGTGGCGAGATTCGCTGTCTCGGGAAAAGGCTTGTTCAGAGCATTCTAGCGGATTATGGGGTCACACGCATTTTGGCTTCGGCTGGTGGACGTACGAGTCGCGGGAATGTCCGTAAGATGCGGGCATACGTTGATTGGCTCAATGCTAACGTCCACTCGCCGGACTTTGATCTGGCCGTGATCGAAGAATGGTGGGTTAACATCGCAAAAGTAACGCCGCCCTTTTGCGGCAAACTGCGCTTCAGGATTGATCCCAATTTGTCCCTACGGACGACTTTGCGCGGTCTCTTGGGATGCCTGGCGAGATTGGAGAATGGAATGTGTTTTAGGGACACGATGATGCGGCATCTTGTTGGCGCCAAACTTGAACTTATGCTTGGATATGATCTGCAAACTCATAGGGCGTTTGCGGCGGATAGCGTCACTGATCGGCAGGGCGATTTCAAAATCGAGGACGTGGTCATCCATGTGACAACCAGTCCCGGAGAAGGTTTGTTGCGGAAGTGCGTCAGCAACCTTGACCAAGGATTGCGGCCTTTGATCATAACCTCGTTTAAGAATGTGGTCGTTGCCGAGACCCTGGCTGAAAATGCTGGTGTTGTCGGGCGCGTCGAGATTTTTGACGTGGAACAATTCCTCGCCTCGAATATTCTCGAGTTGTCGAAATTCAAGACCGAAGGCCAAAGAATCACGGTGCATGACCTCGTCAAGCGCTACAACAAGCTTGCCGATTGTGAAAACAATCCCGGAATCCTTATCCACGCATCATAACCTGTTGTGCTACGATTCGTTTGATCTTCTCGCCTTTCCCGATTCGGTGTTCGACATTCGATATTCTGCCGTTCCCGCGACAATCCCATGTCTCTCGATGGTCACATCCGGCTGCTCCCCGTGCAGGTGGCGAACAAGATCGCCGCCGGCGAGGTGGTGGAGCGCCCGGCCTCCGCGGTCAAGGAGCTGCTCGAGAACGCGCTCGACGCCGGCGCCACGCACATCGAGGTGTATGTCACGGCCGGCGGACGCAAGCTGATCGAGGTGCGCGACGACGGCAGCGGCATGAACCGCGACGACGCGCTCCTCAGCATTGAGCGCCAGGCCACCAGCAAGCTGCGCGACGTGGACGACATCGAGCGCATCGCCACGCTCGGCTTCCGCGGCGAGGCGCTGCCATCCATCGCCTCGGTGTCGCGCTTCACGCTCGCCACCTGCCGGCGCGGCGAAACCGTGGGCACGGAGCTCACCGTGCTCGGCGGCCGGCTGCAGGACGTGAAGGACGCCGGCGTGCCGCCGGGCACCACCGTGGCCGTGCGCGACCTCTTCTTCAACGTGCCGGCGCGGCGCAAGTTCCTGCGGGCCTACGAGACGGAGCAGGCGCACATCCGCACGGTCTTCATCCTCCACGCCCTGGCGCACCCGGACGCCGGCATGCTGCTCAAGGCTGACGGCCGCGAGATCTACCGACTGCCGGCGGGCTCCTCGCTGGAGGACCGCGTGCGCGACCTCTTCGGCACGGAGTTCGTGGCGTCGCTGCGGCCGGTGGACCGCACCGTGGGCCAGGTGCGCGTGCACGGCTTTGCCGGGCTCCCCACGTTCACGCGGGCCGACCGCACGGAGCAGTACATTTTCGTCAACCGCCGCCCCTCCTCCGCCGCGGTGATCCCGTATGCGCTGCGCGAGGCCTATCCGCCGCTGGAGACGGACCGCAAGCCGGTGGTGCTGCTCTTTGTCGACCTCGACCCCGAATTCGTGGATGTCAACGTCCACCCGACCAAGAAGGAGGTGCGCTTCCGCCGGCCGGCCGACGTGCGCGAAGCCATCATCGCGGCGGTGAGCAGCGCGCTCGGCCACACGCCGCGGCGCGCCCCGTCGCCGGCGGCCGCGAACGCAGCCCCCGCCCTGCCGCCGCTGCCGGCGCCGCCGCGCGAGGACCCGGTGCAGCACCTGCCGTGGCCGAGGGTGAGCCCAGGCCCGGAGGCGGGTGGAAGGTGGCAGGTGGAAGGCGGGGAGAAGCCGGAGATCAGAGGTCAGAGGTCAGAGGTCGCAAACAATGCCGCAGATGCGGCCTCAGCTTCCGCTTTCTGCCCTCCGCAATCCGCAATCAACAATCCGCAATCCACAATCCCTGCTCCGTCCTCCGGCGACTCCCCCTGGCGCTGGTGCCGCGTGCTGGGACAGCTCGGCGGGCTGTACGTGCTGCTGGAGACCGACGCCGGCTACGTGGTGCTCGACCCGCGTGCGGCGCACGAGCGCGTGCTGTACGAGCAACTGCTGGAGGCGCAGAAACGCGGAGCGGTGGACTCGCAGCGGCTGCTCTTGCCGGAGACGGTGAAGCTCCCGCCCGAGGATGCGGCGCGCGTGCGCAAGCACCTGGAGCTGCTGCAATCCATGGGGTTTGGCGTGGACGATTTCGGCAACGACCACTTTGTGATCGACGCACTCCCGGAGGAGGTGCAGTCCGCGCCGCGGCGCGAGCTGCTGCTGGACATCGCGCACGACCTGGAGACCGCGGGCGCGCGCCGCGGCTCGGAAAAGTGGCGCGAGGAGGCGGTGGTGCGCGCGGCGTGCCGCGCGGCCGTGGCCGGACGCCAGAGCGAACTCTCGCCGCAGGAGCTGGCGCAACTGGTGGGCGCCCTGGCGCGCTGCCGCATGCCCTACACCTGCCCCCGCGGCCGCCCCACCATGATCCTCACGCC
>JBAWXQ010000074.1:0-13032 GCA_037144015.1 bacterium | reverse complement strand
GCTTGGTCGGCACAAAGTTTGTGAAGCGCTGAGGCTAAATCCGACAAGCTGCTAGAGCCTTTTCTGTCAACATACACGTTATTGCGTGTACGTTGGAGCATCCAAGTGGAAGGACACAGAGGTCACAGAGAAGGAAAGAGAGCACAGAGAGAATTTCATTCGGCTGCGGCGGCTTGCCGGCCGCAGGCAGGCAGTTCTCTGTGGTTTCTGCTCCTCTCTGTGCGCTCGGTGTCCTAGACTTGTTCAATTGGGTTGCGGGCTTGTCGCCCGTTTTGGGTCTGACAGGCTGCTCGTTTCAGGTCAAGGTTACCGGATCAAGGGAAAGGCATTAGTACATGACCGGCTATGTCGACATCCAGCTCAACGGCTACCACGGGGTTGATTTCAACCGCAACGACCTGACTGCGGAGCAGTTCCACTTTGCCTGCGAGAAGCTGCGCGCGCAGGGCGTGCGGGCTTTTCTCCCCACCATCATCACCGCCAGCCAGGCCGATGTGTGCACCCGCCTGGCCAACCTCGCGCGCATCGTGGCCGCAGATCCGCTGGCGCGGGAAATGGCACCGGGGTTTCACGCCGAGGGGCCGTTCATTAACGAAACCGCCGGCTTTCGCGGCGCGCATCCGGCGCAGCATGCGCGCCCGGCCACGCTGGAAGAGGCGCGGCAGCAGGTCGAGGCCGGCGGCGGACTGCTGCGTCTGGTGACGCTGGCGCCCGAGCGCGACGCCGCCTATGCCACCACGCGCTGGCTGGCCGCGCAGGGGATCCGCGTTGCCGCCGGCCACTGCGACCCCTCGCTGGATCAGCTGAAGGGCGTGGCCGACGCCGGGCTTTCGCTTTACACGCACCTGGGCAACGGCATGCCCATGCAGGTGCACCGCCACGACAATGTCATCCAGCGCGCGCTCAGCCTGCGCGACCGCATCACGCCCTGCTTCATCGCCGACGGCGTGCACATCCCGCTCTTTGCGCTGCGCAACTACATCGACCTGGTGGGCGCCGACCGCGCCGTGGTGGTGACCGACGGCGTGGACGTGGCCGGCCTCGGACCCGGGCGCTTCACAACCCTGCAGGGCGAGACGGTCGTGGTGGGCGAGGAGCTGGCCGTATGGTCAGCCGACCGCACGCACCTGTGCGGCTCCGCCTCGACCATGCCCCAGCTCGAGGCCAACCTGCGCCAGATGGGGTTCGGCGACCGCGAGATCCGGCAGATGCTCTGCGAAAATCCGGCGCGGGCGGCGGGGCTGAAGTTGTAGGGTGGAGGAATATTTCCCGGAACGGAAAATCTACTGGATCATTTCCTTCACCTGCGGCTCGAGCGCGGCGAGCTGCCGGCGCAGCTCGCGCACCTGCTCGTCGCTGGCCGTGGTGTCGGGCGCGACGGCGCCCGGATTGGCGGCCTTCCACTTTTTGTACCGCGTTTTGGTCTCATCCACGGCGCGCTCCAGGCGCTTTCCTTCCGGGATCATTTCGCGCAGCGTGTCCATGTAGCGCATCCGGTCCGAGCCGGTCGCGGCATCGCGCCGGGCAACCAGCTGCTTTTCGCGCCGACCGAAGTCGTTGTACTTCTGCACGGCCTCGGCGTAGGCCGCGGTGTGCGGATTGGGGCTGGAGCTGATGGCCAGCTGCTTGAGATCGGCGAGGCGCGTCTGCAGCTTGCCCTTGAGGTCGTAGTATTGCTTCAGGGTTGCGATGGTGTCTGCCGGCACCTCGCTGCGCGGCATGTTGAAGCGCACCAGGTCCGCATTGGCCACCAGGTAGGGGCCGGCCATGGTGCCATCCCGCTCCAGCCGGCCCATGGACATGGCCACCCCGCTTTCGGTGCTGCGGCTGTCCTCAATGTCCATGACCGTGCCGCCGGGCAGTTTGCCGCGGTTCTCGCCGGAGAGTGCATAGTATGCGGTGCGGGTGATGGTCATGCCCCACGACTTGCTTCCCTGCGCGGGCGGCGGGAGCGGCTTGCCGGCGGCAACGGCCGGCAATGGCGAGGGGGCCGCAGGCGAGGGCTCGCCCGGGGTGTTGCCGCTTGGCGCCGTGGTGGCAGGTGGTGAGGCTGGCGGTGCCTCCGGCTTGCCCGACGAGGTGGCGGCCGTGACAGAGGCAGCCGGCTCGGCGGCATCCAGCACGCGTGTCAGCCGGGGGCGGGTTGACGCAGCGGCTGTAGAGGAAGGCTGGGCCGAGTGGAGCCGCTCGGCAGGCGTGGCCGGGCGGAGGTAGGGATCGGCTGGCGCACCCGGCGCAACGGCTGTCCGGGATTCGCCGGCGGGATCCGGCAGCGGCAGGCCCATGGCCAGCCACAGCGGCTGCGCCCCGTAATACACGCCTGCGGTTCCCAGCAGCGCCACCAGAAAGAAGGAAAGCAGGAACTTCATGGAAGCTGCAGAATACCAAACCCCGCTTGTTCCCGTCTAGCAGCCTGTCGGTCTTAGCTTTGTGGAGGCACAAACTGTCTGCCGACCAGGCTGCTAGTTGAGCCACCCGCTGCCAGCGGGTGGCGAAGACTCAATTACGGACACAAAAATTGTTCCGGCTGCTCTTTTGTTGCGTATTTTACCCTTGTCCCGTGCTTGGCGGTTGCGTCCCACTAACTAGCAGCTTGATCGGCACAAAGTTTGTGAAGAACTGAGGCTAAATCCGACAAGCTGCTAGCAGCCTGTCGGTCTTAGCCTTGCGGAGGCACAAACGCGCGCTCGTACTGGCGGGGGTAGAGTGCGGGGCCGCGCTGGCACGGCGCGGTCGTCAGCGGAAAATAGGGGTTCCGCAGCAGTTCGCGCCCCATGGCGACCAGGTCGGCTTTCTGTGTCTGCAGGATCTCCTCCGCCTGCGCGGCCGTGGTAATCATTCCCACGGCAATCACGGGAATGCCGCACTCCCTGCGCAGGGATGTGGCGTACGGCACCTGAAAGCCGGGGCTCTGTGCTGGCATTTCCGGCAGCAGGCCGCCGCTGCTCACGTGCAGAACGTCGATCTGCGTGCGGACACGGTTGACCATTTCCGCCATGTCCGCAACCGTGATGCCGCCCTCGGCATGGTCGTGGGCCGAAATCCGCAGCAGTAGCGGTTTCGGCACCGGCCACTCGCGGCGCACCGCCTGCAGGACTTCGGACAGAAACCGGCAGCGATTGGCCAAGCTGCCGCCATACCCGTCGTGACGGCGGTTGGTCAGCGGCGACAGAAATTGGTGGATCAGGTAGCCGTGGGCGGCATGCACTTCCAGGGCGTCCGCGCCTGCGTCTGCGGCCCGCGTCGCCGCCCGGCTGAAAGCCTCCACGATGGTGTCGATCTCCAGGGGTGTCAGCTCCTCGGGGTCGCGGTACTCCGGCAGGTCGCTGAAGCGGACATGGCTGGGGGCGACAATGCGCGAGACGTGGGTGGCTACGCATTTGCGGCCCGCATGGGCAAGCTGAACCGCCACCTTGGCGCCACCCCGGTGACAGGCATCCACCACCCGGTGCAGGGGTGTGACCTGCTCATCTTTCCAGAGGCCGAGGCAGAGATCTGAGATTCGTCCGTTGGGGAGCACTCCCGTGGCTTCCAGGATGATCAGGCCGACTCCGCCCATGGCCCGCGTGGCGTAGTGAACGGCGTGGAAGTCATTGGCAGCCCCGTCCTGCGCGCTGTACATGCACATCGGCGGCATAACCAGCCGATTACGCAGGCGAACGCTCCGGATCGCAAAAGGCTCAAATAAAAGCATGGACCCACCCTTCGATTTTATAAAAAATCGCCCGACACAACTACGTGTCGGGCGTGAGCTGATCAGCCAGAGCAGCAGGATGATTTAAGCCTTTAGGCGTTTATCCTTTTCGCCGCACCAGCCTCGAGTTCGGCAGTTAATAAAGCACACCCCGTGCCACCCTTTTTGAAGAGCGGACAACAAGACAAAAGAAGACACGTTACCCCTGCCCAGCACGAGAAAAGGGACACAGAAGACGAACTCCCTGCGGCCAAACCGGGAATGTAGGCGTTTTGCCTAATCTGGTGCGTATTATGGTGTCTCATGGCCTGTCTGGACATTCGCCGGACAGTGTATCGGAGACACGACTAGCAGCCTGTCGGTCTTAGCTTTGTGGAGGCACAAACTGTCTGCCGACCAGGCTGCTAGTTGAGCCACCCGCTGCCAGCGGGTGGCGAAGACTCAGTTACAGCCAGAAAATTTTTCCGGCTGCTCTTATTGGTTGCGCATTACACTAGTGTCCGGCGCTTGGCGGTTGCGTCCCGCTAACTAGCAGCTTTGTCGGCACAAAGTTTGTGAAATGCAGAGGCTAAGTCCGACAAGCTGCTAGGGGTCGATGTTTTCCAGGGCCAGTGTGTCGAGGTTGATGCGGCGATAGTAGCAGTTGCGCGGCGCGCCCTGGCGGTTCCGGGTATGGCAGATGCCGCCCCTGCGGGGCCGGACGATATACAGCAGGGAGTTCTGCTCGCAGTTGACGCGCGCCTCGAGCAGGTCAAACGTCTCCCCTGATGTTTTCCCCTTCTCCCACAACTCGTTGCGCGAAGTGCTCCAGAGGATCAGGGTGCGTTCCGCAAACGCCTTGCGCATGGCGAGCTCGTTGGTGTAGGCCACCAGGATGACCTCTTTCGTCTCCGCGTGCAGCACGGCCACGGGGATGCTGTCCTTGCATTTCTCGGCAATCTTGGCGATTTTGGAAAAATCCAGCGCCAGGCGGTTTCCTTCTTCGAGTTCTTTCATAAGGGTCGAGTCTCCCGGTGTGGGTTGTTGCGGCGCATGGTAGCAGATGGCGGAGCAAAACTTGAAATACGAAACGATGCACATACTGATTTCGCGCCCGCGAAATCAGTATTTGAGCTGGCTGCCGCCGATGTACTCGCGCAGGATGGAATCGCCCGGCACCACGGCAGGGGGAGTGGAAAGGAAGTTGTGCAGGAAGCCGGTCAGCCGGCGGGCCTCGGCGTATTCGGGCTGGTCCGGCTTGATCTGGTTGAGCAGCGGGACGGCAAACGGCTTGAGCACGGCCAGCTCGTAGTCGAGCGCGGAGTTGAAGGTGGCGTCGGCCAGATGCTGGTAGGGGAAGATCCAGCGTTGTTCGCCGCGTTGCACGGATGGCCAGCGCTGCAGCGTGTGGATGGCCTGATGCCCGCGGTACTGGTCGTCGCGCACCAGCCGCCGGATCAGACGGTTGTCCGTGGTCGAGATGCGGTTGTGGCTGTCGATGCCGAGCTGGGTCAGCGCGCTGACGTAGATCAGGAACTTGACCTCCAGCGGCACCTGCGCGGTCAGGCGGGGGTTCAGGCAGTGGATCCCCTCCATGATGATCACGTCCCGCGGGCCGAGGCGCGTGGCTTCGGTGCGGTCACGGCCGGCCTTGGTGCGGAAATCGAAGATGCGCAGGCGCACGTCGCGCCCGGCGAGCAGGTCGAGCAGGTCGCGGTTGAGGCGCGCCAGGTCCATGGATTCGATGTGCTCGTAGTCCAGGCCTCCCTTTTCATCGCGCGGGTTCTGCTCGTCACCGACAAAATAGTCGTCGGCCGAGATCACCACCGGCCGCAGTCCGTTCACGCGCAGGTGAGACACCAGGCGCATGGCAAAGGTGGTTTTGCCTGCGCAGGATGGGCCGGCGGCCAGCACCAGGCGGGTGGTCTGGTTGCGGCTGGTGATGGTGGCCGCAATGGCCGCCAGTTTCTTTTCATGCAGCGCCTCGGCGGTGTGGATGATGTCGTCGATCTGCCGGGCGACCACCACTTCGTTGAGCTGTCCAACCGTGGTCACGCCGAGGATGCGCCCCCAGGTCGCGTGCTCCTGGTAGATCTGGAAGAGGTGCGGCTGGGGCTCGAACGGCGCCACGCGGTCCGGCGCGCGGACAGCGGGCATATCCAGCACAAAGCCGGACTCGTACGGGGTCAGGCTGAAGAGCGGCAGCAGGCCGGTGCGGTGGACGATCGGCTCGGCGGAAAGGCTGAGGAACGTTCCGCAGCGGGTCAGCGAGACGTGCGGCGGGTTGCGGTGGCGCAGCAGGTTGAGGGTGTCGGTCTGGCCGGCATCGGCAAAGAGCCGCAGGGCATCCTCGTAGGATTGCAGTTCCGGCTCGATCAGCAGGTTGCGCTCGACCAGGTCGCGCATGGACTGCTCGATGCGTGCGATGCGCGCGGCCTGCGGCGTGGCGGCTTCCGCCTCCGGCCACTCGACCGAGCAGTAAAGCCCGTTGCCGAGCGAGTGGCGCAGGCGGAAGGAGGCGGCGGGCGCCACGTCGCGCATGGCCATGGCCAGCAGGAAGCCGAGCGACCAGCGGTAGACGCGCCAGCCGTCGCTGTCAGCCAGGGTCAGCGGCGCCACCCGCGCATGGACCACCAGCGCGTGGTTGAGCGAAACCACCTCGTTGTTCACCAGCGCGGCAATCACATCCAGCCCGCCCGGCAACCTGGCCGGCAGCAGGTCGCGCACCCGCGTGCCGGCGATTTTCTTCACGGCCGGCTGTCCTTCCACGGTGATCAGGATGTCGCGCATGTTGAGGCTCCAGGTTGGTTGCCCGAAAAGAACACGGCACACGGAGCGCGGAAGACCGCCTCCTATACAATCCGTCCCAGCATCTGCTCCGCCAGCGCGGCCAGCGGCCCGGTTGGACCGGGCAGTCCGCGCAGCGCGTCGATGGCGGCTGCGGTGTGGTCTGCCGCCTGCTGCCGCGCCTCGTCCTGGCTCCAGAGCTGCAGGCAGGAAAGTTCCGGTGGCTTGCCTGTCCGTGCCTCGCCGTCGTCCAGCAGGTCATCCACGATCTGGAATGCAATCCCGAGGTGGTTGGCATAGGTGCCGAGTGGATCCACGGCCCTGGGCGCGCCGCCTGCCGCGATGGCGCCCATGCGCATGGATGCCTGGAATAGATCCGCGGTCTTGTGCTGGTGCACGTAGGCGATGATGGCGGCGCTGGCCTGGACGGCGCAGCGGATATCCTCGGCCTGGCCGCCGACCACGCCGCCCGCGCCGGCCGCCCGGCCGAGTTCTGCCACCAGCGCCGCCACGAGGCCCGGGCGCTTTTCCGGCGTGCGGCCGAGCAGCTCAAAGGCCAGCCCCTGGAGGGCGTCGCCCGCGAGCACGCCCATGGCTTCGCCGTACTTGGCATGCACCGTGGGTTGCCCGCGCCGCAGCAGGTCATTGTCCATGCAGGGGAGGTCGTCGTGCACCAGCGTATACGTGTGAAACAGCTCCACGGCCAGGGCCGGCCACCGGGCCTCCGCCCGGCTGCCGCCGGCCGCCTCGGCCGCAGCCAGGCAGAGAATCGGGCGCAGCCGCTTGCCGCCGGTCAGGACCGCATGCCGCATGGCCTCAACCAGAACCAGGGGAAGGATTTCAGGTTGCGGCAGCGCTGCCAGGAGCCCTTCCTCCACCTCCGCCTTCCGCTGCGACAGATAGGAGTCCAAATCGAACATGCCGGAATGATACGCCATCCCGCGGAAACGGGGAAGGCGGAAGCCGCCGGGCGCGGTTTTCCGGGTAACGCGCCAGTCTCATACTTCCAGAAGTATGAGACTGATGATCGACCCCGCGGGCGGAGCAGAAACCCATAATGCACAAACAGCACGGTTGGGTTTATAATAGTCCCGAGGATAATCAGATGATGATTAGGATCTATGGCCGGTTTCCCGGCCGGTCAAGAAGCTTGTGTAAACGAGGGGTGTGCTGGCACGCTTGCCGTGTTCCGGTCGCGTGTCTGACGCTCGCACTCCTGTCGCTGCCTGCCCTGCTGGCCGCCGCCGACGTGCCGGCCATGGCCGATTCCGCCCGCGCGCAAATCCACGCCCTGCAGCAGGAGAAGGCCAGGCGCACACCGGCCCAGCACAAGCTGAGCTCCCGCTTGATCTATGCGGCCCGGCAGCGCCGCGGCCAGCCGCCGGCGCCGGGCGTCACCAGCCTGGACCCCATGGTGCGCTATGAGGCGGACGGCCGGGTGCTGGTGGATATTGGCAGTGACGTCACCCCCGCGGTGCTGGCCGCCATCGCGCAGGCCGGCGGCACCGTGGTCACCCGGGTCCCCCGCTATCAGGCCATCCGCGCCCTGCTGCCCGTGGAACAAGCCGAGGCCCTGGCCGGCCGGGGCGACATCCGCTACATCCGGCCGGCGGCGCAGGCCACTACGCTCACGGGCAGCGTCACCTCGCAGGGCGATGCCACACACCTGGCGGCACTGGCGCGCAGCACCTACAATGTGGACGGCACCGGGATCAAAATCGGCGTGCTGTCGGACAGCGTGGACTACCTCGCCACCCTGCAGGCCAGCGGCGACCTCGGCGCCGTGACCGTACTGCCCGGACAGGGCGGCACCGGATACGGCTACACCGGCGAGGGCACCGCCATGCTGGAGATCGTGCACGACCTGGCGCCAGCAGCCCAGCTCTACTTTGCCACGGCCTTCAGCAGCGAAGCCGGCTTTGCCCAGAACATCCTCGACCTGCAGGCCGCCGGCTGCGACATCATCGTGGATGATGTCGCCTATTTCGATGAGCCGGCCTTTCAGGATGGCATTGTGGCGCAGGCGGTGAGCTCCGTGACGGCCGCCGGAGCCCTGTATTTCTCCGCGGCAGGCAACTCCGGCAGCAAGGACCACGGTACGTCAGGAACCTGGGAAGGGGACTTTGCCGACGGCGGTGCGGCCACGGCCCCGCTTGCGGGGCCGGGGCGCCTGCATAATTTTGGCGGCGGAATAACCAACAACACGGTGGTCAGCGGCGGAAACTCCCGGCGTGCAGACCTTTTCTGGTCTGATCCGCAGGGCGCCTCGTCCAATGACTACGATTTGTACGTGCTCAACTCCACCGGCACCAGCGTGCTGCGACTTTCGGATGGCTCTCAGAACGGCACGCAGGATCCGTATGAGGCAGTCGACACCCTGAACATCGGCGAGCGCATCGTGATTGTCCAGTACAGCGGCGTCAGCCGCTATCTCCACCTGGAGGCCGGCCGCGGCAGGCTGTCCATCAACACGAGCGGCAGCACCCGCGGCCACAATGCGGTAGCCAGCGCCATCACCGTGGCCGCGGTCAGCGCCGTGGTCAATGCCTACCCCGGCGCCTTTTCCGGCGGCGCAGCCAACCCCGTGGAGTCGTTCAGCTCCGACGGGCTCCGGCGCATCTTCTACCACCCCAACGGCACAGCCATCACGCCGGGCAACCTCTCCTCTACCGGCGGGCGGCTGCTGCAGAAGCCGGACCTGGCGGCCGCCGATGGCGCCAGCTCGGCGCTTCCCGGCTTCAACCCCTTCTACGGCACTTCGTCTGCTGCCCCGCACGCGGCGGCCATCGCCGGACTGGTGTGGTCCTACGATCACCTGCTGCCGGCCGCCACCGTGCTCTATGCACTGACCAACACCGCGCTGGACATCGAGGCGGCCGGCGTGGACCGCGATTCGGGCGTCGGGATCGTCATGGCGCTCCCGGCTGTGCGCTGCGTGGTCAGCAACTCCCCCCCGGTCTTTGTTGCGGCCAGGCTGCGCGAGACGATTGGCAATGGCAACGCCGCGCCCAACCCGGGCGAGACCATCGGCGAATGGATCGTCTGGACCAACCGCGGCACCGTGGCCCGCACCGGCATCACCGCCACACTTGCCGCGCCAGCGCCGGGCATAACCATCCTGCAGGGGAGCTCCTCCTATCCCGACATGCCGGCACGGTCCTCAGCCAGTAACGCCGTGCCATTCAGCTACCGGCTGGCCAAGAACATCCCCGCCGGCACCGTGCTCTCCTTCACCAACATCCTCTCCTGCGGCAGCCTGGCCGGCACGGCCACCTTCACGCGGGTGGTCGGCAGCGGCATCTTCAACATGGCTCCCGTGGCCAGCAACCAGTCGGTCACCGTATCCGTGGGTTCTTCCAGCAATCTTGTGCTGCGCGGGAGCGATCCGGACAACGACCCCGCGCTGACCTTCCGCGTGGTTGGCACCCCCGCACATGGCACGCTGCAGGGCTTGGACACCAACAGCGGCGCGGTTACCTATCTCGCGGATTCCAACTACGCGGGCCCGGACAGCTTTACGTTTGTGGTGAATGACAGCTATACCGACAGCGCGCCGGCAACCGTCAGCGTGTCGGCCGTGTCCGTAACCACCAACACCCTGACCGTAATCTCGGAGCGCGGCGGCGTAACACCGGGCACGGTTTCCGCCGACACCTACTCATCGGTGTCCGAATGGATCACCAACTCGCCCGTAGTTAACGGCGCCACGCAGTACATCTGCACCGGCGGCGCCGTGGCCGGCAATGCCTATGCGCCGGCCAGTCCGACCCACGTGACATTGACGCTGACCAACGACGCCACGCTGACCTGGTCCTGGCAGACGCAGTACCTGCTGACCACCGCCACCAACGGGCCCGGCAGCGTGACCGCCGGCGGCTGGTGCATCTCCGGCAGCAACGTGTCGCTGGTGGCCACGCCCGGCGCCCATGCGCACGCGGCCGGATGGTCCGGCGACACCAGCGGCTGCCTCATCGCCGGCAGCACGCTCGCCGCGCCCATGACGCAGGCGCGCGCCATCACCGCCCTGTTTGCGATCGACACCCAAACGCTGAGCGTCACGTCCGCCAACGGCGGGGCGTCGCCCGGGAGCCTCACCACGAATTGGGGCACGCCGCTCAGCCAGTGGATCACCAACTCGCCCGTGGTCAACGGCGCCACGCAGTATGTCTGCACCGGCGGCGCCGTGGCCGGCAATGCCTATGCGCCGGCCAGCCCGACCCACGTGACGCTGACGCTGACCAACGACGCCACGCTGGCCTGGTCCTGGCAGACGCAGTACCTGCTGACCACCGCCACCAACGGCCCTGGCAGCGTGACCGCCGGCGGCTGGTGCATCTCTGGCAGCAACGTAACGCTGACGGCCACGCCCGGCGCCCATGCGCACGCGGCCGGATGGTCCGGCGACACCAGCGGCTGCCTCATCGCCGGCAGCACGCTCGCCGCGCCCATGACGCAGGCGCGCGCCATCACCGCCCTGTTTGCGATCGACACCCAAACGCTGAGCGTCACGTCCGCCAGCGGCGGGGCGTCGCCCGGGAGTCTCACCACGAACTGGGGCACGCCGCTCAGCCAGTGGATCACCAACTCACCCGTGGTCAACGGCACCACGCAGTACATCTGCACCGGCGGCGCCGTGGCCGGCAATGCCTATGCGCCGGCCAGTCCGACCCACGTGACACTGACGCTGACCAACGACGCCACGCTGATCTGGTCCTGGCAGACGCAGTACCTGCTGACCACCGCCACCAACGGGCTCGGCAGCGTGACCGCCGGCGGCTGGCAGATTGCCGGCAGCAACGTGTCGCTGGTGGCCACGCCCGGCGCCCATGCGCATGCGACCGGATGGTCCGGCGACACCAGCGGATGCTTCATCGCCGGCAACACGCTCACCGCGCCCATGACGCAGGCGCGCGCCGTCACCGCCCTGTTTGCGTTCGACACCCAAACGCTGAGCGTCACGTCCGCCAACGGCGGGGCGTCTCCCGGGAGCCTGACCACGAACTGGGGCACGCCGCTCAGCCAGTGGGTCACCAACTCGCCCGTGGTCAACGGCACCACGCAGTACATCTGTACCGGCGGCGCCGTGGCCGGCAATGCCTATGCGCCGGCCAGTCCGACCCACGTGACATTGACGCTGACCAACGACGCCACGCTGACCTGGTCCTGGCAGACGCAGTACCTGCTGACCACCGCCACCAACGGGCCCGGCAGCGTGACCGCCGGCGGCTGGCGGATCTCCGGCAGCAACGTGTCGCTGGTGGCCACGCCAACGGCAAGCTCGCACATTGTGCAATGGTCCGGCGACACCAGCGGCTGCCTGGCCGCGTTCACCACGCTGACGGTGCCGGTCACGCGGCCGCGCGTGATCACGGCTGTTTTCGCGGCCGGCGCCACGCCGGTGATTTCCGGAACCATAACCCGCTCCGACACCAAGGCTGTCCTGTCCGGCGTGAGAATCGCCTTTGCGAATGTTCCCGGCGAGGCCGTCAGCGACAGCAGCGGCAACTACACCAAGAACGTCCCCTACGGCTGGAGCGGCACAGCAACCGCGTCGTTCGGCAGCGGCGGGTTTGCCAAGCCCGCCCTGACCTACAAGAATCTGACGTCTGCCAAGGCCAAGCAGAATTTTGTCTGGTCGCCGGATCCGGTGATCTCCGGAACGGTGACGCGTTCCGACACCAAGGCCGGCGTGCCCGGCGTGACGCTTGCAGCCGGAAACAGCGCCAGCGACACAACTACGGACAGCAGCGGAAACTATGTGCTCACCGTGCCGTACAACTGGACCGGAGCGCTGGTTCCCACCACGCCGGCTGGAGGCACATTCAAGAAGCCATCGATTGCTTACAGCAATCTGACCAAGAGCAAGGCCAAGCAGAACTTTGTCTGGCTTGTGCCGGCCGTGTCCGCAGCGGCCGTGCCTGTGCCTGCCGGCGTATCCGGGGCCACGGCAGGAGGGGGCTTTGCGCGGTGGGCGCTGGAGCGCGGCCTGGCAGGAAACCCGGTGGATCTGTTTGCGCAGGACGCGGACGGCGACGGCATTGCCAACGGCGCAGAGTATGCCTTTGGCGCCAATCTGGCAGAGGGCGAGCCGCTCCTGCGGCTGCTGGTGTTCAACGGGCGGCTGACAGCCGAGCTTCCCATCCAGGACCCGGCCACGCTGCCGGACGTCCGGGAGACGGTCGAATACACGGCGGACAAGCGCTCCGGGCGCTGGTCTCCGGCCACGGGTTTATCGCCGCTCGCACCCGCACCTGCCACAAAGCAGTGGTTTCAGGCCGGGAGCGGTGATGCCGCCGACTTCCGCGTAAACGTGCAACGGGTGCCATGAGCTGTCACGAGGCAGGACGCAGAGGTTCACCATTTAGGAAGTTTTGCTCGTTTTCTTGAACTTGCCGCGGCGGAGTCTGGCGGGGTCGTGAATCTGCGTAAACTAGCCTCGGAGATCGGTGTTGCGCATACCACCATTGCGAACTATTACCAGATTCTGGAAGATTGCCTGATCGCAGAACGTATTGCAGGGTTACATTGTCTGTCGAGTTCCCCGAAAGACAAAGATCAAACTGGCTGGCTGA
>JBAWXQ010000073.1:0-13080 GCA_037144015.1 bacterium | reverse complement strand
CGGCACGAGCCGTGTGCAGACGCAAAACCTAAATCCGACAGGCTGCTAGCTGCCGGTTGACGATAGCGGGCGACGAGAGCGGTGGACGAGGAGAGGAATGCCGAACAATCGTCCACCGTTATCGTCGCCCGCTATCGTCACCCGATTGAAGGACAGTTGTGGAGGGTGAAGGTGGAGGGGTGGCCCGGGCGCCCGGTTGGAGTCTGCGAACGAAACCGTTCAGGCTTCGCTGCAGAGCTCGACCGTGACCGGGCCATCGTTGAGCAGCCGGACCTTCATGCTCGCGCCGAATACACCGGCCTGGACGCGCTCCCCGCCCAGCTGCGCGCGAAGCTGGCACACCAGCTCCTCGTACAGCGGGGTTGCCGCTTCCGGACGCGCCGCCGCAATGAAGCTGGGGCGGTTCCCCTTGCGCGTGTCGGCGTAGAGCGTGAACTGCGAGATCACCAGGATGCTGCCGCCGATGTCCGCCACGGACTTGTTCATCTGCCCGTTTTCGTCCGTGAAAATCCGCAGCGCCGGAAGCTTGCGCGCCAGCCAGGCCACGTCCGCCGGACTGTCCCCGTGCCGCACGCCCAGCAGCACCAGCAGCCCCGGTCCGATCTGCGACACAACGCGGCCATCCACCTCCACCGAAGCCTCAGCCACGCGTTGCACCAATGCCTTCATGCACGCCTCCATTCAGGCAAAGAATAGAGCGCCACGGAGATGAAGGCAAGCGGCGGATGGTGGATGGTGTAGTCGGTTAGGGACAGGGGCGGCGGGAAGGTGAGGCGTTGCCTTCAACACTCTGCGGTTGGGTGTTTTACATTTTGCGGTTGGTTGGCAGGCAAGTGGCGCGGCGTCTGGTCGGGAGGCAGGTCGGGAGGGAGAGAGGAAACCGCAAAACCGCAGAACCGCAGAGTTTTGATTTTTGATGGGAGAGCAGCGGGAAGATAGGGCGGGCTCCCCATCCATCCTCCGCTCCTCGCGCGGAGGTGCAGCCCCTGTCGTTAACCCATTACTCCGGTGCGTAATGGGTTGGCGACAGGGGCGGCAGGGTAGACGCAGCGAAACAAAATCACGCGATCATCGGGTCAAGGCCGGGTTGCCTTGCGTACGTGCGTCGCGGATCTGGCCGCTGGGATCGCGCGTGATACCGGCCTGTCTGCTGCGTTTTCGCCTCGGGGCGGACAAGAGTCCAGTGTCACGTCCTGACTTCCGTTTGGCACTTTTTGTTGGTTGTTACCGACTGCTCACACTCCCCGTAGGGGCGCCGCTTGCGGCGATCACTGCTCACCGATCAGCGTAAGTCAGCAGGTGGCCCGGGCGCTCCGCGCACGGGCAGGTTCCTGTCTGGCACACCGCCTGCACTTGCCCGCGCGCGGAGCGCCCGGGCAACCTGCACCCTCAACAGCCACCTGCCACAACTGTCCTTCAATCGGTGGACGATTCCGGCGACGCTTACGGTTGACGATTGTTCTGCATTCTCCCCTCGTCCACCGTAAGCGTCGCCGTAATCGTCAACCGATTTGTCTCACCGCCCCCTCCGTGTCCGCTTCACCTCGCACTGAATCTCCGCCCCCGAGCCGCGCCCCAACGCGCTCACCGGCATCCTTTCGCACACCCTCTCGCGGAACTGCCGCCCCCTGTCGCTAACCGACTACCACCCTTCCACATTCTGCGCCTGACAGGCGCACGGATTTGTAGGATACTTTTTTCGACGTGACAAACGGAGCACACGAAAGGATTTTCACATGTACCTGACCGGATTTGCAGACGAGGCGGCCAAGGATCTGGCCGGGCAGATCAAGGCCACCCGGGAGCTCGGGTGGAGCCGCATCGAGTCGCGCGCCATTGACGGCACGAACATCCACGACCTGCCGGAGGCGGCGTTTGACCAGGTCTGCGCGCAGCTGCAGGACTCCGGCGTCACAATCAACTGCTTCGGCTCCACCATCGCCAACTGGGGCAAGGACATCCGCGAGCCGTTCGACAAAGACCTGGAGCAGGCCCGTCGCGCCATCCCGCGCATGCAGCGGCTCGGCACCAAGCTGATCCGCATCATGAGCTATGCCGTGATCCCGGACGCCGCCGTGCACGAGCAGATGGAGGAGGAGCGCTTCCGGCGCGTGGCCGTGCTGACGCGCCTGTTCCTCGATGCCGGCATCCAGCCGGTCCACGAGAACTGCATGAACTACGGCGGCATGGGGTGGTCCTTCACGCTCAAGCTCGTGGAGCGCGTCCCCGGGCTGCAGCTGGTCTTCGACACCGGCAACCCGATCTTCACGCTCGACCGCACGCAGCCCAAGCCCTACCCGTACCAGTCGGCCTGGGAGTTCTACCATAACGTCCGCAAATACGTCACCTACGTGCACATCAAGGATGGCTGGATGAAACCGGAGACCGGCAACGCCGTCTACGGCTGGCCCGGCGAGGGCACCGGCGACGTGGTGCGCATCTGCAAGGATCTCATCAAGCGCGGCTATGCCGGCGGCCTCTCGATCGAGCCGCACATGGGAGCGGTCTTCCACGACCCGACCATCACCAACGACGACCAGTCGCGCTTCGCCACCTACGTCGAATACGGCCGGCGCATGGAGAAGCTCCTGCTCGACCTCGGCGCCAGCCTGGAGAAGTAGCACGGGGCCACTGTAACAGTAGATGCATTTGCGTCGCATCTTTGTTCATGCAACGGCAAGGACACGGAGGGCACCGAGATCTAATGAGAGCACAGAGTCAATTTCTGGCTGCCTGGGGCGGGAAGCCGACCGCGAAAAGACATTCCTCTGTGGCCTCCGTTTTCTCTGTGCGCTCTGAGTCCTAGACTTGTGCAATGGTTGGGCTGCGGGCTGACGCCCGTCTTACGCTTATTCCGTCGCGAGTTCCGCCCCTCAGCGCAGGGAGATGAGGGTGGGAGCGGCCGGCCGGCGCACCACATGGAGCGTAACTGTGGCCGGAGCGCTGCTGGCAAGGCCGTCGTTCACGACAAACGTGAAGCTGTCCGGCCCGCTGTAGCCATCTGCAGCGGTGTAGGCAATGGCGCCACTGCCGGTGTTCAATGCCGAAAGCGTGCCATGCAGCGGGATGCTGTTGGTGCGGTAGGTCAGCGTGTCGCCGTCCGGATCGCTGCCGCGCAGCAGGAGGTTGGTCGCCGTTCCCGCGTCTGCGACGACGGTCTGGCTGCTGGCCGCGGGCGCCGCATTGTAGACCGTCGACAGCCACTGCGTGGAGTACGAGACAAGGGTCAGGCCAAAGGCGTAGACCGTGCCGGTGTTCAGCCTGACCGAATCTTTCACACGTAGCCGCCAGGCGCCGTTGACCGGCTTGCCGTTCAGTGCGCTGAGGGGCGCCTCCGGCCGGTAGCTGCCGGCAAAGGGCGGGCTGCCGCTTGAAATGGCAGTGCCGGCCTGGTCGTCAAACACCGTGCGCACCATGCTTGCCCCGGTACCGGTGCCATAATTGTCGCTGCTGCCGCCGCGCTGGTTGGCCAGAATGACTTCCGTGCCGCTCGGGTGCTGCAGGGCCAGCGTCAGGTCGCCGTCATACGTGTGATCGAGGCGCACGCTGGCGTGCACATCGGCAATTGTGGCGACACCGGCCAGCGCGACCATATTGGTGACATAGATGGTGGAGCGATCTGCGATCGCCCGGGGCACGCTGATGCTGTCGACGGTGCTGGTCGTGACGGCTTGCCGGCCAACCGCGCGGGAGAACGCGCCAGTGAACGTCCAGTCGCCGGCGGTGATGACGTTGGTGAAGCTGAGGATGGTGCCGGCCGGCACGGTCTTGGCGACGCGGTAGACGAACGGCGTGATATTGCTGGCCACGCCACCCGGGGCGAGGTCGGGATAGGCAGCCAGGGCCTGGGTTACAACCACGCCGGATGTGCCGGACACCAGGGTGGCCAGGACATTGCTGGCAATGCTGGCGCCGCTGTTAGTCCACACAATGGACACACGGATGGTTTCGCCGGGATCAACGGTGCCGTCGTTGTTGCCGCCAGCCGCGTCGGAGTGCGTGCTGGACACAAGTGACAGCACGGGGTCCGGCGACGTGCCGAGCAGCGAGAAGGTCATGCTGGGGCCGGTGGTGGAAACATCGATGATGTCCACCCCCAGCGCCGTACCTTCGTAGCTGAGGTTGTTGGGCAAGGATGTGGCCGTAAACTGGGTGTTGTTCCCGGAGCGGTAGTAGTCGGCATCGTCCCCGTCGGCTGAGGAAGAGAGCTGCAGATGCTGGGTGCCGCTCGCCTCCTCCAGGTCGACCATGTAGCGCGAGGCCGTGTCGTTGTTGACCCGGGATTCATCAATGTGCCAGAGCAGCAGCCCGCGGCTGGCGCCGGGCAGGCCGGCATCAAACCCGTAGCCCTGCCGGTTCTCGATCAGCAGATATTGCGTGCCAGTCCAGTTGCCGTTGATCCGGAAGGCGGCCGTGCTGTCCTCGATGCGCGGCACGGTGTAGCTGCCAGTGGCCGACACCACGGTTGGCGCAACCCAGCCCAGCAGTTTTTTGCAGTAGATGCTGGGATGGGCCGGCAGCGTGCCGTAGTCGCCGTTCCAACTGCCACCGGCCATGAGGCAGAAACTGCCGACGCCCGCGCTGGCGTAGGTGGTGTCGTACAGGTCCGGAAGCCCGAGAAAGTGCCCGGTCTCGTGGCAGATCACGCCGATGCGCGTGATGCCCTGGCTGGACGGCGTGCTGTCCCAGCCGCGCCGCTCCGGCTCCGTATGGTAGTTAAGCATGGACTTGCCGTCGTAGGTGACGGTTGACGTCATCTGCCACTGGTGCGACCAGATGTAGTCTGCGTCGTTGCCGCCATATTCCTCGCCGCCGCCGGCATGGATCACGGTCAGGCCGTCCACCTTGCCATCGTTGTCCGCATCGCACTGTGAGAAGTCGAAGCCGCGCGCCTCCAGCAGCGCCAGCGCCTCCTTCACCATTTCCCTGGGGCGCACATCGTCGCCCGAAGAGTTGTTGGCGCCGTAATAGGCATACCCGTTGGCAACCGTGACCCAGTCCGCAACCACCGAGTCCACGTTGAGGCGGTTGCGCGAGACTTCGTTATAAAAGTCCTTCACCGATCCGGCGGCGCCTTCCGCGGTGTATCCGATCTGATTGAAGAGGTTGGTATACGCCGCTGCCGTGTGGGTCGCCAGCTTGTCCGGAAACTGCACCAGGAGCACGAGATTCTTCATGGTGCCAGTCTTGGCAGCCAGAGCCACGGGCACCTGGGCGTCTGTGCCGCTTGCGCCGGCCGGCGAGCCAGACACCCGGCGCGGCGCCGTGCGCGTCGGCAGCAGGCGGCGGGGCAGGCCCAGACGCTCCGGCCGGTCGCGTCCGGCCATGCCCGTGCCGGGCATCAGTTCTCCTGCGGCATTGGTCACGGCATAGGCCCACCACCCCTGGGCGTCTTTCATGACCGTATAGCCGCCGGCATCCTCGTGCCAGTGGCGATGCTCATCGCCGCGAAGCAGAATGGGGAACGTTGCCCCATCCGGCTGCCTGCCAATGGCCGGCGCCGGGCAGGCCGGCACGGCGACCAGCTGCAAGGGAAGGGCAAGAGCCGTCAACAGGACGGCCAGCTGCAGCACACCAGCGACTGGAGTGGGTTTACGCATGCGCCTGAATCGTTTAAAAGCAAATATTATACCACAAAAGTCGGGACGTTTACTGCCTCACAAAAAGATGCCGTGGGTAATGGGGTTGGCGACAGGGCAGACGCATGCAAGGCGAGCGTCAGCCCGCAACCCAACGAATGAACACATCAAGGACACCGAGAGCACAGAGAACAACAGAGACCACAGAGAAATGCCTGTCCTCGGCCGGCGAGCCGGCCGCCGCAACAGCATGAAATTCGTCTGTGCGCTGGGGTCTCGGTGTCCTTTCACTTGATGCGGCAGGATGCTCAAGGAACTGCTGCCGCGGCGGTGATTGACGAGAGGTCCTTCTGCGAACGTCCCTGTTGCGCCTTGCCCGCGTGGCGTCGCGGAACTCCGCGACGCCACACTTCGTCGCTTTCTTCGTCCCACGCTTCGTCGTCTACGCTTCGTCGCAAGACTTCGTCGGCCTATTCTCGGCCAGCCGTATCTCGACATCTTGTTTGGCTGCGGCCGGCTTGCCGGCCGCAGCCAGGCAGGTCTCTGTGGTCTCTGCTCCTCTCTGTGCTCTCGGTGTCCTTGACGTGTATGTGCGTATTGGGTTGCGGGCTGACGCCCGCCTTGCTGTATTTATGAAACCGTGTACTTAATTCCGGATGCCGCGCCAGTCGCGGAGCTGCTCTTCCGTGGGGGCGCCGACGACCTCGAACAGCCGCCACTCGCCGAAATCGCGGGCAAAGAGCGTGCGATCGAGACCGTGCCGGTAGGCGCCGGGAACGCGCCAGTGGATGCTGTCTGCGGCGGCGCGCCCCTCCGGGCGGTGGATCAGCACAAAGAGCTGCTGGCCATGGTACAGCCGCCGCAGCTCCCCGATGTGCAGGTCCATGTTGGGAATCAGCCGGCTGTCCGGCGGACGGTTGCGCAGCAACGCCAGCCCTTCGTAGCCGCAGACAAAGACCCGGGCGTATGGCGTGCGCTCCTGCACGTGTGCCGACACGCTTTGAAAAACCGCCGCCTGCCGCGCTTCGCTCCGGCGTGCCACAGCCAGGCGCTCGGACAGCGTGGTCTGGCGCACATCCCGCCACACGCCGGCGGCCAGCGCCAGCAGCACCACACCTGCCACGGCCATGGCCGCGGCCGGATGCCAGGCACGCCGGGGCGCAGCCTCCGCCGCGGGCGTCCCGTCGTCCGTCGGAACAGGTTTCGCAGGTGGCACAACCGTTCGCACCACGGCCGCCACGCCCAGCAGCAGCGCCAGCGGCACAGCCGCGCTGGCAGCCCCGCTGGCGGTGAATCCGGTCAGCACGTGTGCCCAGACCCAGGCGCCGATGCCCAGCACCCCCAGCACCACGCCATCCGGCCGCTGCCGCACCGCGGCCAGCACAACCGCGGCCGCGCTGAACAGCACCACCAGCCGCGACACGATTGAGCCGCTGCCCGGCCAGCCCTGCCAGGCCAGGCCGCTGGCCGCCAGCAGCGGCCTCACAAAATAGAGCGGGTGGCCCAGCAGCAGCCAGTTGAGCAGCGCCCAGACCGCCAGCGCATAGCACAGCGGCAGCCACCCCAGCACCAGCACGGCCGGCAGGCGCCGGCGCACATCCGCGGCCCGCAGCGTCACCACCACCAGCGTGATCATCAGCAGCGCCACCCACCCCAGGAGACAGACGCCGCACAGCGCCAGGGCGCCCAGCGTGAAACCCAGCGTGGCCAGCGCGCCCAGGCGGCGGGTGGCGGCCCAGTCCGCGCACGACCCCGCGGCCAGCACCCCGAGCCAGGCCGGCATGGCGACTGCGGGGTTCAGCGCCCCGCCGCAGGCGGCAATCCCGGCCGCGGCCGCGGCCTGCGCCATGAGCCGGGTGGTGCGGCAGGGGGAAACCAGGCGCCCCAGGCGGTAGAGCGCCAGCGACCAGCCGCACCACGAGGTCACGGCCAGCGCCAGCGTCGAGGCACCGTGAAAATGCCCGAGCCATGCAAAAAACGTGCTGAAGAGGATCGGCAGCGGACCCTGCCAGCACGAGCCTGCCAGCGCCTGGCGCCCCTCGGTGGAGCCGTCCAGCAGTTCGCGGCAGATCCCCTGCATCACGTCCAGCGACTCCCGCGAAGCCACGCCCGTGCGCAAGGCCACGGCCAGCGCGGCGGAGGCCAGCGTCATGGCGATGCACGTCTCAACGATTCTTTGCCGCATGGAGACCATGCTGTGTCTTCTCCCACTGGAACGGGTTTCGGAAAAACTGCAGGAACGCCCGCCAGCCGCTGTAGCTCATCAGCAGCCAGTAGACCGGCGTCAGCAGGTTGGGCCACATGAGGCGGTCGTAGTTCCGGCGATAGCACCCGAGCAGGTTCAGGTACACAAAGACAAAGTTTCCCGCAAACAGGCAGAGCGCGCCGGCGGTAAAGACCGGCCCGGGAAAGAGCGCCGAAAGCGTGGCCGGGCGCACGGCGAACCAGATCAGCGCCATGACCCAGAACACGGGGTTGATCAGCGACGAGAAGATCACGCCGCCGACCAGCAGCTGGAAGTGGACGAATCCCGCAGGACCCAGCTCGCGCAGCAGGCGCCACGGACGGCGCATGTGCACGCAGTAGGTCTGGATGTACCCCTTCTGCCAGCGCGTGCGCTGCCGGATCCAGAACGGAAGGCTGCCGCAGGCCTCCTCCCAGGTGGTGGTGGCGACCATGCGCGTGCCGTAGCCGACGCGGCAGAGCCGCACGCCGAGATCGCAGTCCTCGGCGACATTGTAGGCATCCCAGCCGTGCAGCTCCCGCAGCACGTCCAGCCGGAAGTGGTTCGACGTGCCGCCGAGCGGAATCACGGCGCGCAGCGCGGCAAGCCCGGGGAGCTGCATGTCGAACCAGGCCGAGTACTCGGCCGCAAACCAGCGCGTCAGCAGGTTCTGGTCCGGGTTGTAGTAGTTCAGGCGCGACTGCACGCAGGCCACGCGGTCGGGTGACGCCTCGAAAGCCAGCACCGCCTTCTTCAGCTGGTCGGCCTCGGGGCGGTCCTCGGCGTCATAGATCACGAGCAACTCGCCGCGGGCATGATGCAGCCCGATGTTGCAGGCCTTGGGCTTGGTGCGCGGGAAGGACGGGGGAATGAGGGTGACGCGAAAATTTGACGGCAGCTCCATGCGGCGGGCGGCCGCCAGGGTCGGCTCGTCATCCGCCTCAAGGAGCAGCTGGATGTCCTTGCGATCCTCGGGGTAGTCGAGCGCCTGCAGCGCCTGCACCATCTGGGGGAGCGTTTCCGGCTCGTGGTACATGGGGACGAGGATGGAGTAGAGCGGCCAGGGGTGGCTGTCGCGGGCGGCCAGCGCGGCAGCGTCGAACCGGAGCACGGCCCCGGCATGCTCCGACGCGCGCACCAGCACAAGCTTGTAGGCCGTGACAGCCAGGTAAAAGGCCGTGCAGCACAGCACGGCCGCGCGTGCGGTTGCCAGGGGCGCCAGCGCGGACGCGACGATCACGGCTGCGGCCAGGACAATCAGCGTGGCGCGCTGGCCGCGCGTCAGCGGCTCGCGGGCGCTCCAGTCGGGGCGGCGATTGGCCAGTTCAAGCGGATCGATGGGGTCGGTCATGGGAAGGAGTTTGGGGCGCCGGGTGGATGGTGGGAGGTGGATGGTGGATGGTGGGAGGTGGATGGTGGATGGTGGATGGTGGGAGGTGGGAGGTGGGAGTTTAGCCTGGAAAGAGCAGTTAGATCGTTCCGTTATAACATGCGATGCGTTTGCGTCGCATCTTTGTCGCGAGCTTTGTCGCGAGCTTTGTCGACAAAGCTCGCGACAAAGCTCGCGACAAAGATTAGGTTGCGGGCTGAACCCCGCCTTGGGTTGAGTAGGAGAAGCACTTGCGTGCACACATAACCGCCACCCTTACTCGGATACGCTTAACCGAACGGCTTACTCGTTTACAGACAAGCGCTTCTCTCTGTTGCCTCCTGTTCAAATCCAAGGAACAATCGCATCACCTGCGGAACAGCACCCGCCGCAGCGCCGCTGCGGCCTGCTCCATGCCCGCCGGGGTGAGCGCGCCGCTGCGAACCAGCGAGGCGCGGTCGTTGGCGGTCATGAAGCTGGTGTAGAGGTCGGCCACAGGGAGGCCATGCGCATCGGCGACGCGGCAGATGATTTCAGCCAGCTGCCGGGCGTCGGGCAGGCAGGTGCCGTCCGCGGTCACCCCCTCGCAGCCCGGCAGTATGGCGAATGGCGGCGGCGTAACCAGCACCACGGTGGCGTGGCCGGGGCCGGCGAGCAGGCCGGCCAGCGCGGCCAGGCGGCGCTCGAACTGCGCCAGCGTTTCGCCCTGCCCCAGCGCATCGAACGACGGGGCGATCACCACGACATCCGCCGGCAGGTACGCGCCCGCCTGCACCAGCGGCATCAGGCGCGCCAGGCCGTCCGCGCTGCCGCTGGCTTCCAGCGCCGGCAGACTGACACGCTGGTAGCGCGCCGGCGCCTCCGGCGAGCGATGCCCTTCCTCCGTGCCATCCAAACCATCGGCAAGGGCGCGGTCCAGCTGCGCGGACAGGTTCGTGTCGGCGGCCCCGGCCGGCGCCAGGAACCCGTCGAGCAGCAGCAGGCGCTGCCCGGGGCGCAGGCCCTCGAAAGGCGGCGCCGCGGCAGCGGAGGCGCGCCGCGCCACCAGCATCAGCGCATGGTCCCGGGTGCAGAGCCTGTCGCCGTCGAGCGCGTCAGGCCAGTTCCGGAACGGCTCGCGGTCAAACACCAGGCTGCCGCGGTCGAGCACCTCGCCGCCATGCAGCACCCGCCAGTCGATCCGGCTGAAGGCGTCGGCAGTGTCGGCGGGCAGCACGAGGCGCCCCCAGGAGCGCACGACATCCACGACGGCGGTGACGTTGGTGATGCCGCCGTCGGCACGCGTGATGGTGGCCTCCACGGTGAAGTCGATCTTGTCCGGCGACGTGGCGCGCACGTGGATCTCGGGGCGGACAGGGTCCTCGCCGTAGCCGACGGCCGGCACGCCGACCAGGCGTCCGGAAACGTGATATTGGGCGCGCGCCAGCCCGTCCAGCGCCATGGACACGCTGTCCTGCGAGGTGTTGCCGCGGTTATCGGTGACGGTCAGCTCGACGCGGTCCACGCCGGACGTGGCGCAACGCGCGACCGTGCAAGCCTGTCCGGCGCCGATCTCCCGGCCGCGCGCGCGCCAGACACAGGAGAGCGGGCTCCCATCCAGCGAAACGCTGCGGCTCTCGAGACGCACCGGCACAAAGACATGGGGCGAGCCTTCGAACGTATACGGCTTGCCAGGGGTGGCCACGGCAAAGGCATGGAGCCGGCTGTCGCGGCGCTCCAGCCGGGCGCGGACCTTTTCGCCGCCCGTGAGCATGACGACGCCGGGGGCATCCTTGGCGCCCTCCAGGGTCCATCCGGCGGAGACGTCGAGATCGCGCCGGGAAACGCCGCGCACGGCCACGCAGTGCACACCTGCCGCGATCTCCCGCGGGCGCGTGGCAGCCCAGGCCGTGCGCTGGCTGGCGCTGTGCTCCAGCAGCCGTTCGCCATCAACGGTCAGCCACAGGGGCGCGGCGGACTTGACGCCGAAGACATAGCGTCCGGCAACCGGAAAGAGGACCCAGGATGAAAGCTGGAACAGGTGGTTCTTGCGCTGCCAGTCACCGCGGTACCACCCGGTCGGCGCGTCATCGCTGGCATCAAAATCGGGGAGGTCCTGGTAGAAGGGGTCGCGGTCCACGCGCGTGTCCAGGAGCTGCAGCTGCTCCCATGTTTCCGGAAGATCCTGCCCGGCGGTGCGCTGCGCGTAGAAGCGCACCGGCTGCGGGTCGCTGATCATCGCCTCCGGTTTCTGCGGCACAGCTTGGGGCAGAAGGTAGAGCGACACCTCCTGCCCTTCCGGCAGGCCGCGGCAGTCGACCAGGAAAAAGGCGTTGGTGGCGTCGGCCCAGACCAGCCGGACCGGGCGCACGCTGTCGCCCGACCAGGCCCTGGCGCCGGACACGTTCCCGGCAGCGAGCTTCGCCGGTGCCAGCAGCAGACAGAACCGCTGCTGCAGCGCCGGCCGTACAAAAACCAGGCGTGCGGAGGCGGCAGTCTCCCTCCAGTTGCCGTCAGCCTCCGCCCACAGCGCCATGGGAAAAAGAGCCGGCAGCAACATCCACCCCAACGCCGCAAAGGCACACAGGCGAGAACCGCACGCGGCGGCATTGCCGCCGGTATGCATCCACGCCAGCGATTTGACTACTGCTGTAAGCACCCTTGACATCCCGTCCTGCCTGACTGTCCTGCACAGGCTCCCGATTGGAGGGGCTTTACCCTGCCGAACCGGGAGCGCCCGCGATCCTGCTCTTGGCATGCTTTGTGCGTTAAAATAAACTTAAGCTCATGCACTCAACCGCACATCTACCGCCACCGGCCTCTCCAAAAACCGGATACAGGCGCATGGTTATCTTGCACAGGGTGCAGGTAGCGTGCCAAGGCAAATCCCGCCGCCGGACGGCGTCGGGATTTACCCTGGTGGAGATGCTGGCCGTGATCGTGATCATCGGCGTGCTGGCCAGCTCCCTCGCCTATGCCGTGACCAAGGCCCGGGCGCTGGCGCGGCAGGCCGACTGCAAGTCGAACATGCGCCAGCTCGGCGCCGCAATCCTGATCTACCGCAGCGACCCCGGCAACGGAGGCAGCAACCCGCCCTGGCTCTCCAGGCTCTACCCCGACTACGTGGACGACCTGCACCTCTACGTCTGCCGCAGCGACACGAGCAACCCAAAAGGGACCGGAACCTCGCGCCCGCCCCCCGTGCCGGCGCTGGGTTCGTCCTACGATTCAACCCAGGTCGACGACAACAGGAACAATGCCAACGCAACCAACCGCAACGCGAGCGTTGAGGCCTGCAGCTATTTCTACGAGTTTTCCGTGGCCAGGTCCCCGTGGTCATCGCTAACCTACACGCTGAAGTCAAAGCCTGCCGGGCTTGTGGCACTTGGAAGTTTCAACCTGTACTGCGACTTCAAGAATGCCCAGCTCCTTTACGGCGATGATGCCAACAACTGCATGCCCTACAGCACCTCCCGCATGCCGATCATCCGGTGCTACCACCATTGCAGCGAAGGGCGCATCCGCGGGTATGCCAACCCGGCAGCCCTGACCGCCAAGAGGGTCACCTCCGAAATGATCACCATCAACGTGGCCTATGCCGGCAACGTGTACGTCGGCCCGCTCTGGTGGGAAGGGGCGCTCAAGCCGGGGGAGCAGTGAACGGAAACTGGCCCGGGGATGGCACGTATGGTATCTTCAAACCCCAATGGTACACCTCGAACCACAGCGCCTGCGGTGTTTCTGCCACAGAAAAATGCCTGACGGCAGCCGGCGCGCCGGCTGCAGCCGAATGAAAGTATCTCTGTGCTCTCTTTCTTTCTCTGTGACCTCTGTGACCTTCCACATGGCTGCTCCAAGATACACGCAAAAAAGCGTATGTTGACCGAAAAGACTCTAATCCAGGAACGCATATGAGAGCAAAAACGATC
>JBAWXQ010000072.1:0-13120 GCA_037144015.1 bacterium | reverse complement strand
AGGCGAAAGGCATGTTTACAAGCGAAGGGGTCGGTCTTAGGCGAGGATTTGGGGCGCGGCACGCGTATTGTTGCCTTTCGCGCGGTGTGATAGCATGCCAACTTCATGAGCACTGATCAGGAACTCCGCATCACGTTTCAGCCCTCCGGGCGCACGGTCTACGCCCTGCCCGGAACCACCATCCTCGAGGCCGCGGCGCGCGCCGGCATTGTGCTGCTGTCGCCCTGCGGCGGCGGCGGCACCTGCGGCAAGTGCATGGTCCGCGTCTGTTCCGGCGCCACCGGCACCCGCCCCGCGCACAGCCACCGCCTCACCGCCGCGCAGGTCAAGGAAGGGTGGTGCTTGGCCTGCAGCACGACGGTCGAGGGCGCCGCCTTGATCGAGGTGCCCGCGTCCTCGATGTTCGAGCGCTCGCAGAAGATCCTCACCGGCGACGCCGGCCACACCCTGGCGGTGGACCCGGCCGTGTCCGTCACCACGGTGCAACTGCCGCCGCCCACGCAGCAGGACGACTGCCCCGACCTGGAGCGCCTCGGCGCTGCGCTCCGTGAGCCGCTTGAAATGGACGCTGCGCGCATGGTCGGCCTTCCCCGCCGCCTGCGCGCAGCCAGCTGGCATGTGCACGTCGTGCGCGAGGGGCGCCGCCTGATCGACGTGCAGCCCGCAGCCGCGCCGGCCACCGTTCTCGGCGTGGCGTTCGACCTCGGCACCACCACCGTCGTCGGCACGCTCCTCGATCTTGTCACCGGGCAGGAGCGCGCCCTGGCGTCGACCATGAACGGTCAGATCCCGTTCGGCGACGATGTGCTCTCGCGCATCCTCCGCATCCGCGAGAATCTCGCCCGCCTGCCGGACCTGCAGGCGGCGGCCATGCATTCGCTCAACGAGATCGTGTCCGACCTCTGCCGCCAGGCGGGCGTGGCACCGGAAGCCATCGTCAGCGCCACGCTCGCCGGCAACACCACCATGCAGCAGATCGTCTGCGGCATCGACCCCTCGGCGCTCGGCGAGCTGCCGTTCACGCCGGTCTTTGCGCGCAGCCTGGAGGTTGCCGCGTATGGCATCGGCCTCAAGATTCACCCCGCGGCGCGGCTGCATGTCTTCCCGCAGGTCGGCGGGTTCGTGGGCGGCGACACGGTGGCCGGAATGCTGGCATCCGGTTTCGACCGCCTGAAGAAGCCGACGCTGCTGGTGGACATCGGCACCAACGGCGAGATCGCGCTCCTCCGCGACAGCGAGATCCTCTGCGCCTCCACCGCGGCCGGCCCGGCCTTTGAGGGGGCGCGCATCGCGCAGGGGATGCGCGCCACGGCCGGCGCCATCGAGAAGGTGCTGGTCAAGGACGGCGACCTGCACATCAACATCATCGGCAATGTCCCGGCTGCGGGGCTCTGCGGCACGGCGCTGATCGACACCGTGGCCGAAATGCTGCGCCACGGGCTGCTCGACACCACCGGCCGCATCCTGGAGCCGGACGAGCTTGCGACCACGGTCCCCGAAGCCCTGCGGCGGCGCATTGAGCATGCGGATCATGACAGCCGATTTGTGCTGACGCCCGCAAACGGAGCGCAGGCCGCGGTCTGCCTGACCCAGCGCGACATCCGCGAGCTGCAGCTCGCCTCCGGCGCCATCCGCGCCGGCGTGGAGACGCTGCTCCAGCGCGCCGGCCTCACGGCGCTGGACCTCGACGCCGTGCTGCTGGCCGGCGCCTTCGGCAACTTCATCCGGCGCAGCAACGCCCAACGCATCGGACTGCTCCCGCCCCTGCCGCACGAGCGCATCCGCTTCATCGGCAACGCTTCGTCCATGGGGGCCAAGATGGCGCTGCTCTCCGTCAAGGAGCGCGCCCGCGCCGAGGCGCTGCGCAAGCGCTCCGTGCATGTCGACCTCAGCGCCGACCCGAACTTTCAGGAAGCCTTTGGCATGGCCATGATGTTTCCGGAAGAAGTCCCGGGGCAGTAGTCAGCGAATCCCGCGCCGCGCCAGTCCTGCCGCGTTACCAAATCCAGACCGCTGCCGCGCCGGTCGTGAATGACGCCCGGCTCGTTTCCTGCCATGCCGCAACCGGGAAACCCGCACCCCGAAAACGAACGTCAACCACCAACGCTCGCCATCTCACACCTGCGCAGGTGTGAGATCAGATGCGCGCTCAGGACTCCAGCGCGATCTGCAACAACCGACGCCCAAAAATGGATGCCGGCCGTAGCAGGACATACTCGCCCGCCTCCGTGCAACCCACGAAGCCGCGGCGGGTGAGCTTGGCAAGATGCCGAAAAACAGCTGGCTTGGAAATGCCGGTGCGCGCGGCCACGTCATCGACAGCCCCCGCCCGGGCCGCCAAACAGCGCACCACCACCTGCCGCCGGGGATGCGTAAAGGCTGTGACCAGACGAAACAGGTCATCCGCCGATTCCGTGCGCACCGCGTCGCGCAAGGCTTCCAGCAAAGGTATGGCATGCCGCACCAATGGATCCGCTCGCGCCTGGTAGAACACACGCGGCCCCGTGCGCACGGCTCGCAGCAGTCCGCGCGACTGCAAAAATCGCAAATGCTGGGAGGCCTTTTCTTCCGGCAATCCGGTGCGCTGCGCCACATCGGAAACGCATCCGTCCCCATCCACGCACACGGCGCGCAACAGGCAGAGACGGCGTTGATTGGCAAGCACGCGGCAGGTGCGCCAAAGACTGGGTGACAGATCGGTTTGCATGCTCCAATTATCACACCTGCGCAGGTGTGATACAAGTTGGAAACCGCGGTGGTTGCAAACGGCCTGTCTTTCCGGGTAACGGGGCGAACGGCCGCGCAAACCACAAACACAAAAGAAAATCCTTCGGTCGTATTCCTTGCCGCAACCCACGCACATGCAGAAACAAGGCGGCGTTGCCGGGTCGTCGCACAAAGCTTCAGAAAATCGCCCGGCGCGGCGGGCAATGACACGCCGCCAGCGGCGTTCAGACCTTGGGGAAACGGAACAGCACCCAGCCGTACTCGTCTGCCACACTGCGGTCAACGCCGCGGCGGCGCAGGATTTCGGGCAGCACGTCAAACGTGTAGGTCTCGATTTCAAAGTGCTCAACGCCCAGTTCCGCGGCTGCCCGGAAGAATGCCGGCGTGAGCTGATCAGCCGTGGAGGCCAGCAGGCCGTCCGGCACAAAGTAGAGCGGCACGTGGAAATGAACACGCCACTCCTCGACGGCAAGTTCCGGCAGTGCTGCCAGCGCATCGGCAAGATCGCCGCGCGAGACCACCCGCCCCCCTGCCCTTGCCTTCACCTGGTGCAGGTAGACCGGATCGCAGAACGGCCGCAACGCCTCCGCGGCAGCCAAATCGCCGCGCGCCGCCAGCGCGGCGCTGATCTGCATCTTTGAAATGCGGATGCCCGCGTCGGCAAGCTGCCGCAAACTTGCCACCAAATCTTCAAACTGCAACGCCAGGTGGCAGGTGTCAAAGCAGATGCCGATGTGCCGCCGGATGATTGCCTCCGCCGCAGTCGGCGTGCAGCCCAGCAAGCCGGCCACGCGCGCCCGACCCTGCGGCAGCAGCTGCTCGCAGAAGAAGGCCGTGGCTTCGGCCGTGGTTTCCAGGAAGCAGTCCGGCTCCGGCTCAAGCCCCAGGTGGATCTCCCGGCCGGTCTCCCGGTGCAGTCGCGATAGAAATGCGGCCGCGGCCGCGAGTTGCCCGGCCATCGCGGCCACATCGCCGGCCGACCGGATCCAGGCCTTGTAGGAGCCGGGCACCGTGCTGATGCTGCCCGTCAGCCCCGCGGGCAGCAGCGCGGCGAGCTGCCGCGCCAGGCGGCAGGTGTATTCGCGGCGCTCGTCCGTGCGCCAGTCCGGATGGTACACCTGCTCCTTCACCCGCGCCCCATGGAACGTGCCAAAGGGGAAACCGTTGATCGTGAAGGCATACAGGTTCTGCTCCGCCAGCAGCGCCTGAAGTTCGGCCATCCGGTCCGCCGCCTCCAGCTCCTGCGAAGCCGCACCGGCAATGCGGAGCCCCAGGCCAAAGCGCTGCCCCGGCGCCACGAGCTCGCGGATCGGCACGGCGTGCCCCCGAATGGCGGCAAACACATCGCCAAGCGTCTCGCCGGGATGGACGTTGAGGCAATAGGTCAAGTGCGCGGAGGAATGATTGTGAAGTTGCATGGATGAAAAATGTGGCCTGGGGAATTGACGCTTGAAACCAGCAGGGGGTTCGGCCGCCGGACGCGCCGTCCGGCGGCGGCGATCAACAGCCCAAATCCTGCCGGTTCTTCGTGCATCCTTCCGCCCCCTTCGCATCCGCATTGGCCAGACCATTCAGCCACCGCACGCCCTGGACGATGATGCGCTCGTCCATGGCATGCACCTCGACGCGTTCGCCGATCCCGCTGGGGAGCGTGAGGGTCAGCCGCCCGCCGAGGTGCTCGCGAAACTCGTCCAGGCCGTCAAGGATCGCGAGGCGCCGGCCGCGGACTGTTGTCGCCAGCGCCGGCGAGCAGATTGCCAGGCCGGCGCGCTGCATGGCATTCACAATCCGGTCGCGCTCGGCCGCCGTAATCAGCCCCCTGGCCGCGGCGTAATGGCTGTCAAGCGCGATGCCGATGGCCACGGCCTGGCCGTGGCCGATCGCAAACCCGGACAGCGACTCGAGCTTGTGCGCGGCCCAGTGGCCGAAATCGAGCGGCCGCGCCGCCCCCTGCTCAAAGGGGTCGCCGCCGCCGCCAATGTGCTGCAGGTGCAGGGTCGCGCAGCGCCGCACCAGCTGCTCCATGTCGCCGGCATGGCGCCGCTTCAACCGCGCGGCCCGGCGATCGAGCCAGGCAAAGAAGGCGGCATCTTTGATGATGGCCACCTTGAAAGCCTCGGAGATGCCGCCGCGCCAGTGCGCGTCGTCGAGCGTGTCCAGAAAAGCGAAGTCGTCAATCACGGCATGCGGCGGCGCAAACGTGCCGACGAAATTCTTCATGCCGTGCGCGTTCATGCCGTTCTTGATCCCCACGCCGGCGTCGTTCTGCGCCAGCACCGTGGTGGGCAGGCGGACCAGGCGCACCCCGCGGTGCACGAGCGATGCGGCAAACCCGACCATGTCCAGCAGGCACCCCCCGCCGACCGCCACCACGTAGCTGTGCCGGCAGAGGTGCAGGTTCCCGAGTTGCGTCATCACGTGCTGCACGCCGTGCCAGCCATCCTTGGCGCGCTCCCCGCCGGCGATCACCTCCGGGGGCGCCAGCAGCTCAAATCCGCGACGCCGCGCAAAGTAGGCCGCCATGCGGGCCGGAAGCTGCGGTGTGGCGCGCACCACGCCATCATCCACAAACACGGCCAGCCGGTGCGGCCGGCCAGGATCCGGCGGGCCAAAGACCGATGCCAGGAGAGGCGACGCCGGATTGAACACATCGCGGGCAAAATGGACCGGATAGCTGAACGGCACGGCAAACGACTGCAGGTAGCAGTCGGCGCGTTTGCCGGCGCGGGTGCGGCCTCGCCGTGCTCGTGCTGCCATCATGCGTGCTCCATCCAGTCCCTCACACGGGCTGCCAGGTCAACAACCGTCGCGATATTGCCCGAGATCGCCGTGGATGCCCAGCAGGTTCTGCGCCCGGCGCCGGCCCGGCCGTGCGATCCGCGCACACGCCCCGCGTCAAGGCTGATTGTGCCGGGCGGCCAGCCGAGGAAAAGCTCGCACGGATCGTAGCCGGGCTTGCTGTGAATGTCGACGTGGCCGGCATAGTCCGGCGCCTCGGCGCGGCGCGCCCACCACGGGTAAGCCAGCCAGTATCCCCCTGCCGCCTGCAGCACGAGCTCACCCGCATGCGCGTGCGCCAGGCCGGCGGCCGCCTGCTCGTCCGCAGCCATGACGCGCTCCACGCCCGGCTGGGCTTCGAGCAAAGATCGCACCGCCGGAACATCACCGGCCTGACGGACATACACGTGCGCCACCTCGTGATCACACACGGCAAGGGCACGGCTTTCGTGAAGGTCGGCATATTGCCGGCCGCCAACCCGGCGCACAGCCAGCAGGCCGGCGTCCCGCAACGCACGGTTGGGAAATACCGCGCCGCGCGGACAAGGCGCAATGGCGTAGTCACCAAAGACCAGCAGCCCGTATCCCGACCGCCCGGCCGCCGCCTCCAGCAGGGCCAGCTGCAACCGCAGTGCGCCGACCGCACGGCCGGCCGCAGGATGGTCCGGCCCGTGGCGCTGCAAATCGTAATCCAGCACCGGCAGATACGTGAGGCAGAGATCCGGCGCCAGATCGGGGATTTCGAGCAGCGCGGCCGTGGCCTCGGCGATCCATTGCGAGGACCTGGCCGAGGCAAACGGCCCCCAGTACTGCGCCAGGCGGAAGGGGCGCCCCACGCGGCCGCACAGGCGCCCGTACAGGCCGGCCGGCTTGCTGTAGCAATCCTCGACCATGCCGCCGTGATGCTTGTGTATCGGCGCGGGCGACAGGATGATGTCTGTGGCCTCGCCCAGGCTCTGCTGCCAGAACAGCACGGCGGTCTTGCGGCCGCGTCGGCGGAAGGCGTCCCAGATGCGCGGCCCCTCCACCAGAGCGGCGGACTGCTCCCAGAAGGCGGTCCGGCGCAGCGTGCGGCTGTACATCCCGTTGGAAACCACGCCGTGCGCCGCAGGCAGCAGGGCGGTGCGAAAACTAGCCTGCACCGGGCAGGTCACCGCCGGAAAGACCGTCTGCATGGGCTCAAAGGCGTGCCCCGCGCAGGTAAGCCCGTGCCGCTGCGCCAGTTCATGACCCAGCCCGGCCACCTGCACCACGAGGAGTTTTGTTTTTATCGCCATTCGTGCATCTCGTCCCAAAAGGTAGGGCGGGGCCGCCGGACCCGCCGTCAACTGTAGCCGCGGGCGATGACCGCGGGCCGCGACCACCGGTCGCGGCTACAGGATTTACGGCGGGGCTGGCGGCCCCGTCCTACCAAGTCACTACTTGTCACTTCCACGTCTCATGTCGCGTAAAACCACCGGGCCACGGCACCACTGACAGGCCACAGGACCAGCAGCACGATGGCAGCCAACAAACCATGGGGTTGGCCGGTAAACGCACAGCACCCTGCTTGCACAAGAAGAAGCCCGCGGATCAATCCGCCAACTGTAGCGCCAACCGCGGAAGGTGCCGGCACGCCTCGTAACAGCCACCCTTGATATCCGGCCCACGCAACAGACGCAGCTATCAGCGCCAATCCTGGCAGCGATACCTGCCGCAGCCACACGCCCATCATCACCCACAAACCTACCCATGCCGTCACCGGCAACCAGCGCCGCACACCGATGCGCACAGACGTGGTTTCGCGGTCCGCAATCGCGGTGACACCGGCGATGTAAAGCGCAATCCCCAGCGCTGCAACAAGCACTACACCATACTTGGCCCACCAAAACTCCGGGGTAACCACATGAATAACACATCCGCCCGGCATCATCTCAAGCGCTGGGCCAACTATCCGTATCGGCGACTGAGGCCACCCGGCTGCCGTAGCGCCTACCAGTACACTGCCGCCACGACAAACCCCCATGGCCAGCGCGCCCGACCAGGTGTAATGTTTCAGCCATCCGTTGTAGGCCAGAATCGCAACCTGCGTCAGTACGGCAGCCAGGAACGTGGTGTGTCCGGTTCCCAACGCCAAAAACAAACCAAACACAACGCAAAATACGGTTGCAGCCCACGCTCCTGCTCGCGAAATCCGTCCGCTCGGCAGCGGGCGAAAAGGACGATCACGCGTATCTTCTACAAGGTCCGCCAAATCATTGCCGATCAGTCCGCCTATGTACAGGAACAGAACCACCAAGGCGGGCAGCAACGCCTGTTGCATGTCAGGAGCGCACCCACCCACGGCTGACACGAGCAAAAAACCCGCCACCGGATCGCCCGGCACCGTGAATAGATTGGGCGGGCGGATCAGCTGCAGCCAGGCGCGAAATGTGGGAGAGTTGGCCATCATTGGAAGAACGTAAACTTCTGAAGGTTAACCCTGTGTTAGTTATTTGCCCCTGCCACGGACGTCTACTGCTTTCCCCGCTACCCATGAATAAATTTTTCGTATTCGAAAAATTTATCGTTGGAACGTCTGGGGATCAACCGGCTCCAGGCCCAGTTCCGGTTTCCATTTGGGAGACTGGCTGTAGAACTGCATGGGGTTGCGGAAAACGAGGTCCTGGATGGTGGCCTCCGGATGTTGGTCCCGCGCCAGCAGGTCAACCACCTTGACGAGGCTGAGCGGATCGGAGATCCCCCAGTCCGCGGAGCCGTTGACGATCATGCGCGCGCTGCCAAACTGCCGGATGATGTCGGAGACGCGCTGGGGCGTGAGCTTCGAAATCGGGTAGACCGTCATGCCGCAATAACAACCCGTCGGGCGGCTGACCGGCATGGACTCCTCGGTGTTGTGGTCAATGACCACGCGCTCCGGCTTCATTCCGACATCCCGGATCATCGCCACCGTGCGCTGCGCGCCGCGGAGCTTGTCCAGATGCGGCAGGTGGATGATAACCGGCAGGTCGCGGTCTTTGGCGATCTGCAGTTGACGCACGACCGCGCGCTCTTCGTTGGGCGTGATGAGGTTGAAGCCGATCTCGCCCAGCGCTACGCAGCGCGGGTGGTCCAGATAGGCCCCCAGGCCGGCGATGACCTCGTCGGCCAGCCCCGGATCCTCGGCTTCCTTGGGATTGAGCGACACGGCGGCAAAGTGGTCAATGCCGAAGCGCCGGGCGCGCACGGTCTCGAAATCCAGAATCAGCTGGAAGTAGTCGAAAAACGTCCCGGCATAGCGACGGTTGGACCCCATCCAGAACGACGGCTCCACGCAGGCGCGGATCCCGGCCCGGTACATGGCCTGGTAATCGTCGGTCGTGCGGGAATACATGTGAATATGCGGCTCAATGATGGTCATGGGCGACACCCCGTCGTTGTGGCCAGAAGTTATCATGCGCCGGTTTACAGCTACAATGCTATTAACGCTGGCAACCGGTGTCCGGTTTTCCGTTTTGCGGATATTTTTTGAACGTCTCATACTTCCGGAAGTATGAGACTGGCCGAACGGCGTGTGTGCCCCTGACACGCTTTCCGTTGCTGTTGATTGCCCTGCAGCCGCATGTTACATTGCGGCTATGTGTGCGATGGATGCAATTCTGCGCGAGATCGAAGGCACAAAGAATCTCCTGGAGAAGTCACTGAAACTGACTGGTCTCGTCACGCGCATTTTTGATGACGCGGGCTGGCCGCTGGTGGTGGTGGGCGGGTCTGCCGTGGAGTTTTATACGGAAGGCGCCTACATGTCGGGCGATGTTGATCTATGCCGCCGCACACTTGCGCCGATTCCCCTTCGGCAGGCGCAGGACATCATGGCGCAACTGGGCGCCACCGGTGGCCCCCGGAGCTGGAAGGTCGCAGGGCTGTTCGTGGACCTGCTGGGTTTTCTGGAAAACGAAGCGCGATCACCCCTGCGAACGGTGCAAACTCCGTATGGTCCCGTCAGCCTGATGCCGGCGGAGTTGGCGCTGGTGGAGCGCACGCTGCTGGCCTATTACCCGCGGCCGGATTCAGCGGCACGGCATGTCGCCCGGAAGCTGATGGCCGTGTGCTTGAGCGGCGCAACACCAGTTGACTGGATGGAAGTCGATCGCCTGGCCGCACTGCCTTCATTCAACATCGTGCGCGAGTTGGATGAGTTGAAACGTGAGGTTGCCCGTGAAAACGCCTGAACCATTCAAGACCTCCTGGACATGGGCGGAATGGCAGGCCAGTCGCGCAGCGCGCAAGGCGGTGGCTGACCGGTTCGGTCCGCCCGTGACCCGCCGCCGCGAAAGTTCATCCGACCGTCGTCTGCGCCGCGCGTTCAAAGGCGAGCGCGGCCCGGCATTTGATGGGGCGGAAGCATAACCTGCCGTTTGGAACTGGCTCGCGCGGAACTCGCGCAGACCGGGGACGCCTGCTTTCGCTTTGCCGCCTGCCCCGAATCCGCTATTATCTCGACATTGCGGGGGACGCACGTCCTTTGCCAACCACAGGAACGTATCATGATCCGGAGCGTTCAGGATCACATTTGGGCGTTTGACTGCGAATGGGTGCCGGACCCTCAGGCCGGGCGCCTGCTGTACAAGCTCCCCGCGGACATGCCCGACCGCGACGTGCTGGCCGCCATGTGGCGCGAGAACGGCGCCACGCCGGAGGAGCCCACCCCCTTCCTGAAAACCGTGCTCTGCCGCGTGGTCTCCATCGCGGCGGTGCGGCGGCGCGTCAAAGGCAGCGAGGTGAAGCTCGACTTGCTCTGGCTTCCGCGCGACCCGGACAGCGCCGAACAGCAGGCCGAGGCCAGCGTGGTCGGCAAGTTCCTGCAGGCGCTGGGAAAGTCCAAGCCGCAGCTGGTTGGCTACAACTCCCGCAGCGCCGACCTGCGCATCCTGGTGCAGCGCGCCGTGGCGCTGGGCCTGGCGGCGCCGGAGTTCTGCCGCCGGCCGGATAAGCCGTGGGAGGGCGTGGACTATTTTCACCGCGACAACGAGTGGCACCTGGACCTGATGGAGATGCTCAGCGGCTGGGGGGCGCGCGGCGGCGTGGCGCTGCACGAGATCGCCACGCTCTCCGGCATCCCGGGAAAGTTCGAGGCCGACGGCCTGCAGGTGGCGCCCATGTGGCTTGACGGACGCCTGCGCGAGATCGTGCGCTACAACTGCTACGACGCCCTCACCACCTACCTGCTCTGGCTGCGCATGGCGCACTTTGCCGGGCTGTTCGACGACGCCCGCTACGAGGACGAGCAGAACCTGGTCCGGGAGCTGATCATGCAGCTCGGCGAGCAGCCGGAAACGGAATTTCTGAACCACTATTTCGAGGAGTGGGAACGCTTACAAGCGCTGACCGGGCAGGCCTAGGAGACTGTCGGACGTAGGCCTCGGACCGATCCATGGCCTTCTGCCGACAGTCTCCTGGTTGCTTCCCTCCAACGAGCAGCTTGGTCGGCACAACGTTTGTGAAGCGCAAAGGCCAAGTCCGACAAGCTGCTCGCAACGGGATGGCACACGCAAAGCCACGGGAGAGTTCAACATGACCACACCACGGGAAATTGCACGCCTGATCGACCATTCCCTGCTCAACCCCAACCAGACCGCCGCGGCGATGGATGAGGGGTGCCGCCAGGCGCTGACCTGGGGCGTGGCTGCGGTTTGCGTCACCCCGTGCTATGTGCCGCACTGCGCCGGCATCCTGCAGGGCAGCGGCATTGCCACGTGCACCGTGATCGGGTTTCCGCACGGCACGCAGGCCCTGCCGGTAAAGGTCTACGAGGCGCGGCAGGCCATGGCCGACGGCGCCAACGAGCTGGACATGGTCATCAACCTCTCCGCCGCGGTCAGCGAGGACTTCGACTACCTCCAGGAGGAGATCCACGCCGTGCTGACCGAAACGCGCGCCGGCGGGGGCAAGCTCAAGGTGATCTTCGAAAACTGCTACCTGACCGACATTCAGAAGATCCGCCTGTGCGAAATCTGCGTGGCGCTCGGCGTGGACTGGGCCAAGACCTCGACTGGCTTCGGCTCAACCGGGGCCACGGTCAAGGATGTCACCCTGATGGTCCACCGCTGCTCGCCCAGCGTGCAGGTCAAGGCGGCCGGCGGCATCCGCGACCTGCGCTCGCTGCTCATGTTCCGCCAGCTCGGCTGCACGCGGATCGGCTGCTCCCGCACCGCGGATGTGCTCGCGCAGTGCGCGGGATAGGAGCGGAAGCCATGGGGCAAGCGCCAGCGGGCGCCCCCGGTGACGACGGCCCCATGAGTTTCCCGTATGGTCGACCACCCTTTCGAGAATTCATCCATGAACACCAGCAACCAGGCCCTGGCCTTCATCAAACCGCACGTCGTGAACAACCCGGCGGTGGTTAAGCTCATTGAGGACATCTTCGACGATGCCGGCATTGCCGTGGCCGCGCGCCGGACCTGGACAGCCGCGGAAATGCGCGCCTGCGGCGTGGTGGACCGGCACTATGCCGCCAATGCCCGCACCGGCACCTGCCCCGACCCGGCGCGCCTGCCGGTGGACGAGGCCGCCCGTCGCGAATTCGCCACCCGCTTCGAGATGCGCTGGGAGGACGCCCTGGCCTCCGGACAGGTGGTCAGCGGGCAGGTGGCGCAGGCGCGCCTGGGCATCACGGCCGAGGCGTTGAACAAGCGCTGGGCCGGGTGCAGCGCCCGCAAGATTTCCGGCGGCATCTACGTGGCGCATCTGGCTGAGGAAAAACTGTATGTCCTGAACGGATTCTACCCTTCCATGCGCGAGATCTTCACGGCCGACGGGGCGTCCATTCTCGTGCTGCTGCTGGACTTCGCCCCGGGGCATCTCCCGTGGAAGCGTTTCCGCGACGAGGTCATCGGCGTCACCAACCCGGCCGCCGCGGACGAGGCGTCCATCCGCGGCCTGCTGCACGGCCGCCAGGCCGCCCTCGGCATCACCGTCACCTACCGGGAGAACGTGATCCATGCCAGCGCCTCCGCATTCGAGGCGCTCTGCGAGAAGGCGCTGTGGCTGCCCGAGCTTCCGCTGGCGCGCGACCCGCTCTGGCAGGCGCTGGAGGGCAGCGGCATCTCCTTTGAGCGCCTCCGCGCCTGGCGCGAGGAGAACCCGCTCATGACCCTGGACGGTCGCACCGCCACGCTCCTCGACCTGCTCGAGAACCTGGACACGGACGTGACCGCGGCAACGCTCCGGGCGCTGGCCTGATCCGCCCGGGGGCCGCGCGTCGAACCCCCGGCATCACGATCGATGACGCACGTGAGGGAGCCCGACATGGTCCGCAAGCCTTCCGAAATGCGCAGCGAAATCCGCCCGAACATGCGCGGCGGACAGGGTGATGTCACGATCCGGCACCTGTTCCAGCCGGAGGAGTTTGGCGGCAAGGTGCGCCTCTGCGCCCGGATCACGCTGCCGGCCGGCGCGTCCATCGGCCTGCATGCGCATGCAAACGAGGACGAGGTCTACCTGGTGATAAGCGGCAGCGGCGTGCTCGACGAAGGCGGGCGGGAGACGCGCGTGCGGGCCGGCGACGCCATGCTGACCGGCCGGGGAGCCTCCCACGCCATCCGCAACGACGCCCCTGAACCGCTGGAGATCGTTGCATTCATCGCAACCTACTAGC
>JBAWXQ010000071.1:0-13144 GCA_037144015.1 bacterium | reverse complement strand
GCCCCGGCACCCGGACCGAAGCAGCAGCATACGACAACCAGGCGCGTCCTGTCACCAGCCTAGGAGACTGTCGGATTTAGGCCTCGGATCGGTCCAGTGCCTTCTGCCGACAGTCTCCTAGTTGAGCAACCCGCTGCCAGCGGGTTGCGAAAACTCAATTACAGACAGAAAAATTGTTCCGGCTGTTCTTTTGGTTGCGTATTACACTGTTATCCGGCGCTTGGCGGTTGCGTCCCCCAAACTAGCAGCTTGGTCGGCACACGGTTTGTGAAGGCACAGCGCTAAATCCGACAAGCTGCTAGCAGCTTGTCGGACGTAGCCTATACTCTTCACAGATTTTGTGCCGACCAAGCTGCTCGTTATGGAGAAGCCACTGCTACACGTCGGATAGCAGTCGAATGGTGACGGTTCACGAGGGGAGAATGCAGAACAATCGTTCACCGCTCTCGTCGCCCGTTCTCGTCCGCCGATTCATGTAGGGTCGCCGCTGGCCGGCGACCGCAGCAGATCAACCTTCACGCATTCTTCTCTGTGTTCGCTTGAATCTCACGGCTCTCTGTTGCCGCATTGCCCTTTCCCGCACGAAACTCTCGCGGATCGGGGGCCTGTAATGGGTCAGTGACGGGGTGGCTGACGGATTCAGAAGATAGGTCGGGCAGGAATGGCCGACCTACTCCCGCATACGCGGCCAGAGCGTGGCCACCTCGTCACGGCCCTATTACGGGGGCCCGCCGTTCGTCGTTGACAGTCGTCCGCAAATCCCAATAATCAGACGCATGAAAAACGTCCGGCAGGTGCGTTGGCTGTACGACGAGCTCCCGGAGCTGACCGCCCGGGGCGTGGTGGATGGCGAGACGGCCGCGCGGCTCCGCAGCCACTACGGCGAGGCGCCGCAGGCTTCGGGCAGCCGGATTGCCGTGACGGTCTTCACGATTCTCGGGGCCCTGCTCGTGGGTGCCGGGATCATCCTCCTGCTGGCGCACAACTGGGAGAGCCTCTCGCGCGGGATGCGCGCTGTGCTCTCCTTCCTGCCGCTGCTGGCGGCGCAGGCCATTGCCCTGGTGATCCGGCGCCGGCCGGCCGCCTCCCGCGGCGCACAGGAAGGTGCCGCGCTGTTTCTGGCGCTGACCGTTGCGGCCTCGATCGCCCTGGTCGGGCAGACCTACCACATCTATGGCGACCTGGGGCGCTTCCTGCTGGCCTGGAGCCTGCTCATTCTCCCCGTGATCTACCTGTTCCGCTCCACGGCTGTTTTTGTGCTCTACCTGGCCTGCGTCACCGGGTGGTGCGGGTTCATGCGCGCGGAGGAGCGCGAAACCATCCTCTACTGGGGCCTGTTCCTGGCCGCGCTGCCGCACTTCATCCTGGAGGCCCGGCAGGCGCGGCACTCGATCGCCACGATGCTGGGCGGGCTGGGCCTGGCACTGGCCGTGGTGGTCGGCGCCAGCATCCGGCTGGACTGGAACTGGGACGGCCTGTGGATCGTGCAGTACAGCGCCGTCTTTGCCGCGCTCTACCTGGCGGGCGTGTACTGGTTCGGCGAGTGCGCCTCCGGCGCCCGGAAGCCGCTGCGGAACCTCGGCGCGCTGGGAATCGGGGTGCTCTCCTTTGTGTTCACCTTTGAGGACGTGTGGCGGCATCTGGACAGCCACCACGGGTACCACCGGTATGCCACGGAGCAGCTGTATGCGCGGATCGGCGGGTCGCTGGTTGAAATCACCGTGTTCCTGGTCATGGCCATCATCCTCGGCGTGCTCCTGGTCCGGCGCCGGCAGTTCGCGCCCCTGGCCCTCGGCGCCTTCCCGATCCTGGCCGTGGCCGGGTACTCGCTGGCGTTCCACGACGCGGGCCTGCTTTCGGCCGTGCTGTTCAACGTCTACAGCTTCGGCGCCGGCGTCTTCCTGCTGATCTCCGGCGTCCGCGCGGGAAAACTGGGAACCGCAAACTGGGGGTTGATCTGGATGATGGCCATCCTCGTGTCGCGCTTCCTGGACCTGCACATCTCGTTCGTGGCCAAGGGGGTCGTGTTCATCCTGCTGGGCACGGGGTTCCTGGTGACCAACCTGATCCTGTCGAAGAAGCTCCGGAGGACAATGCCATGAAGTGGAATTTTTCCATCCTGCCCGCGTGCCTCGGCCTCTTCCTGCTGCAACTGGCTGTGCCGGCCTGGATGATCGGCCACCGCGAGGCGACCCTGCGCCTTGGCAAGGTGTTCAAATTCGAGACCGCGCCCGTGGATCCGGCGGACGCGTTCCGCGGGCGCTACGTGTCGCTGGCCGTGCGGGAAAGCTCCGCCCGCGAAATCAGCCCCGGGACCTCCGTCAAGCCGGGCGAGACCGTTTACGTCACCCTGCAACCCGGGCCGGACGGCAACGCCAGGCTCGGCATCCTCTCGCGGGAGCGACCGGCCGAAGGGGACTACATCCGGGCCAAGGCCGGCTGCGACAAGACCGCGGTGGTGCTGCCGCTGGACCGCTTCTACATGAACGAGAAGATGGCGCCCCGGGCGGAACAGGCCTACCGGGAAAACAGCCGCACCGCCAACCACAACGCCCATATCCGGGTGCGCGTGCGCCACGGCGATGCCGTGATTGAAGACCTGGTCCTCGATGGCAAGCCGATCCGCGAATACCTGAAAGCCGCCGCAAAGTAGATTTTCCGCTCCGGGAAACCCAGATCCCAGCGAAATGCCACTTGCCGACCATAAACATGGTGATATGGTTTGCTGTATGAAAACCACGGTCGTACTGCCCGATGACCTGCTGTGGCGCGCCAAACAAAAGGCGCTGGAGGCGCGCTGCACCCTGCGCACGCTGATCGAAAACGGCCTGCGCGCACAGGTCGACGGTCCGGCACGGACGGCCACGGAGTTCCGGCGCTGGCCGGCAGCCGACTTCCTGCGCCGGCAGCCAAAGTAGTCGCGCCGCGCCGCGACCCGGGTTGACATCTGCGGCCATTGTTTCTAGGCTGCGCGGCTCACTGGAGCATCCCCGATGACCGACGCACAACGCAAGGCCGAGATCGCGCGACGCCGCACCTTTGCCATCATCTCGCACCCCGACGCCGGCAAGACCACGCTGACCGAGAAGCTGCTGCTCTACGGCGGCGCCATCCAGCTCGCCGGCTCCGTGCGCGCCCGGCGCGACAGCCGCGCCACCACCTCCGACTGGATGGAGCTGGAAAAGCAGCGCGGCATCTCGGTCTCGTCCACGCTGCTGCAGTTCGACTACGGCGGGTGCGTCATCAACCTGCTCGACACCCCCGGCCACAAGGACTTCAGCGAGGACACCTACCGCGTGCTCACCGCCGTGGACAGCGTGATCATGGTGATCGACGCGGCCAAGGGGATCGAGGAGCGCACCCGCAAGCTCTTCGAGATCTGCCGCCTGCGCGGCATCCCGATCTTCACCTTCATGAACAAGATGGACCGCCCGGCGCTCAACTCCCTGGCGCTGCTGGACGAGCTGGAGCGCGTGCTGGGCATCGGCGCCTTCCCCGTGACCTGGCCGCTCGGCAGCGGCGAGGAGTTCCGCGGCGTCTACGACCGCCTGCAGCACCAGCTCCACCTCTTCGAGCGCACGGCCCGCGGCCAGCACCGCGCGCCAAACCAGGTGCGCGGCATCGACGACGAGAGCATCCGGGCGCAGATCCCCGCGCGCATCTACGACCCCTGGCGCGAGGAGGTCGAGATCCTCACTGGCGCCGGCGAGACCTTCGACCGGGACGCCGTCATGGCCGGCCAGATCACGCCGGTGCTCTTCGGCAGCGGCATCACCAACTTCGGCGTGCAGTTGCTGCTGGACTACTTTGTGCGCTACGGCGCCACGCCACAGCCCCGCATGTCCGGCGAGACCCCCATCCCGCCCGAGCACCCGGACTTCTCCGGCTTTGTCTTCAAGGTGCAGGCCAACATGAACCCGCGCCACCGCGACCGCCTCACCTTTGTGCGCGTCTGCTCCGGCACGTTCAAGAAGGACATGGTGGTGGACGACCCGGTGACCGGCGACCCGGTGCGCCTCTCGTACCCGCAGAAGCTCTTTGCGCAGGAGCGCGAGTCCGTGGAGGAGGCGCTCCCCGGCGACATCGTGGGGCTGGTCACGCACAAGGCCTTCCCCATCGGCGCCACGCTCACCAGCAACCCGTCCATCCGCTACGACGAGATCCCGCGCTTTTCGCCCGAGGCCTTTGCCTACATCCGCAACCACGGCACAGCCAAGTACAAGCAATTCCGCGAAGGGCTGGACCAGCTGCTGGACGAGGGCGTGATCCAGTCTTTCAGCAGCCTGGATTCCGGACGCACCACCACGCTGCTGGGCGCCGTCGGGCAGCTGCAGTTTGACGTGGTGATGTACCGCCTGCAGAGCGAGTACAACGCCGACCCGCGCCTGGAGCCGGCGTCGTTTACGCTGGTGCGCTGGTTCGGCGCGGGCGTGAACCGGCGCAAGGTCGAGGACATCGTGCTGGCCGCCGGCGTCAAGCTCGCGCAGGACCTGCGCGGCAAACTCGTGATCCTCTTCCCGAAGCAGTGGGACCTCGACTACTTCCACAAGCAGCACCCGGAATATGAGCTGCACCCGGTGTCGCCGCACGAGACGGGACGATAACAGGTGGCAGGTGTTGGGTGACAGGTGAGGCCGCCGGCCGAAATCTACGGCTAAGGACAACTCGTCATCTGCGAACGACCCTTTTGCACCTTGCCCGCTTGGCGTCGCGGAGCTCCGCCCAAAATGCGTGATCGGAAAACACGTGAAAATGCATCCTGGAGGGCGGAGCTCCGCGACGCCAAGCGGACGTTGTGGTCAAGGTAGGTTCGCGAAGAGGCCGGTCGTCCGTAGCCGCAGATTTGGGGCCGGCCGCGTTGCCAACTGCCGTCAACTGCGCCGTATAGGATAGTTCGCCTGCACCCAGTTCCAGTTGAGGGAAAGGTGCAGCAGGGCGGCGACGGCGAGGGCAATGGCCACCGTTTCGTGGACGACCTCAAACACCTCGTGCGGCAGCGCCTCGTGGAAGAACCCGGTCGCGAGCTGGCTCACCAGCAGGAGACCGAGAACGGGGTTGAGAATCTTCAGCGCGGTATTGCGTTTCATGGGGTTTGCCAGTCAATGGGGCGAACCGCAAAACCGCAAAACCGCAGCGTGTTGATTTTTGAAGTGGGCGGCCGGCGAGACGCCTGCGCCACGAACGACCTTCAACACGCTGCGTTGAGCGTCTTACATTTTGCGGTTCACCCGGGATTCATCGTCCTGTCGTGCCTACTTCCCCAGGATCGCCTTCAGGTCCGCGTCCGGCGTGGTGGTGGGCGTGAGGCCGAACTTCTCGACCAGCACGCTCAGCACGGCCGGCGAGACAAAGGCCGGCAGCGTCGGGCCGAGGCGGATGTTCTTGACCCCGAGCGCCAGCAGCGTCAGCAGGATGCAGACCGCCTTCTGCTCGTACCAGGAGAGCACCAGCGTCAGCGGCAGGTCGTTGACCGTGCAGTTGAACGCCTTGGCGAGGGCCACGGCGACGGTGATGGCCGAGTAGGCGTCGTTGCACTGCCCCATGTCGAGGATGCGCGGGAACGGGCCGATCTTGCCGATGTCGAGGTGGTTGAAGCGGTACTTGCCGCACGCCAGCGTGAGCACGAGCGTGTCCTTGGGCGTCTTCTCGACGAACTCGGTGTAGTAGTTGCGGCCGGGCTTGGCGCCGTCGCAGCCGCCCACGAGGAAGATGTGCTTCACGAGGCCGGCCTTAACCGCGCCGATCACCTGGTCGGCCACGGAGAGCACGGCATTGCGCGCAAAGCCGGTCATGAGCGGCGCGCCGGCTTCCGCCGTTTTCCAGCCGCCGAGCGCCAGGGCCTTCTGGATCACGGGGGTGAAATCGCGCCTGCCGCCGGGGCCGTCCGGGATGTGCGCCACGCCGGGATAGCCGACCACGGAGGTGGTGAAGACGCGGTCGATGTACGACGCCTTGGGCGGCATGATGCAGTTGGTGGTGAAGAGCACGGCGCCGGGAAGGCTGTCGAACTCCTTCTGCTGGTTCTGCCAGGCGGTGCCGAAGTTCCCCTTGAGGTGCGGGTACTTCTTCAGCCCGGGGTAGCCGTGCGCCGGGAGCATCTCGCCGTGGGTGTAGATGTTGATCCCCTTGCCCGCGGTCTGGTCCAGCAGGTGCCGGAGGTCGAGCAGATCGTGGCCGGTGATGACGATGAACGGCCCCGGGTCGCGCGCGGTGGAGACGCTGGTCGGCACCGGGTGTCCGTAGGCCGTGGTGTTGGCGCGGTCGAGGATCTCCATGCAGGTCAGGTTGACCTGGCCGAACTCCATGAGCAGCCCGAGCCAGTCGGCCACGCTGTGGTCGCGGCCGATCTCCAGCAGCCCCTTGTAGTGCCAGCCGGTGACGACGGCATCATCCTGTCCGAGCACATGCGCATGCCAGGCATAGGCGGCCATGCCGCGCAGCCCCAGCAGCAGCGTGGAGCGCAGCGAGGTGGCGTCCACATCGCCGTGAAAGAGCGCCTGCGGGTCATAGGCCGGGGCGCCGCCGAGGCGCGCCGTCGCCGCCTTGACCTGCGCGATCATGGCATCGACGCGGACCGGGTCAAAGTTGACGTTGGTGATCGTGGCGAAAAGCGCCTGCATCACCAGCTCGTCCGTGGCGCCGCCGACAGCCTTGCCCTTGGCGGCGCGGGCCAGCTCGATCAGGACGGCAGTCAGCTGATCCTGCTTGTTGGCCACGTCGGGCGACTTGCCGCACGCGCCGTAGCGCTCGCACCCCTTGCCGCCGACGGCCTGTTCGCACTGAAAACAAAACATGCTGGTATCGCTCATGGTTCGTGACTCCTTGTTTCGGTTTATGGTGAGGTGATGATATGCGCTGGACATGCTTGTGTCTACGAGTTTGGCGCGCCGTTTCCGGAATCGTGGCGTGCGTGACGAAGCAGAATCTCGCTCAGGCGGATGAGATCTTGTTCGGTAATGTCGACAAAGGAGTTGAGGGATCTGACGGCTGCCAGCACCTCCGCATGTGTGGCCGCAGGCACCGCGATGCAGGATCTGACCGCACGGCGACTGGCCGGATAGCGCCGCCACCGGAACGCGAGATTGATCAGGACGGCCAGCAGAACCATGATGACGGCATTGACGAGCACCGGGAAGATCACAAAGCCATACCCGAGCGCATGAATGGCCTTTCCGCCCAGGACCGCGGTCAAGGCTGTGGCGCCCCCGGGCGGGTGAATGCATTTAAGTTGATACATAGCGCCAATGGAGAGACCCACGGCGCAGGCGGCCGCCACCACGGGCTGGCGGATGATCTGCGCACAAGCCACGCCAATGGTAGCCGAAAGGCCGTGTCCGGCAATCACCGGCCACGGCTGCGAAAGCTGGCCGTGCGGCACGGCAAACAGCAGCACGGCACTGGCCCCCATGGAGGCGATCAAGGCGGTCGCGCCCGCATTCGGCAAGGCCCATTGGGAAAAAACAGTCAGCAGGAGAATGGCCAATCCGCCGCCCATGGCCGCGACGAACTTTTCCGTGGCGCCGGCTTCGCTCATCTCGATGCCGAGCCATTGCCGACCCGCCGTTATCACGCCTTTGACCCTATTGCTCCGCATTACACCGGATCCTTTGCTGTCGCGCCGGAATGCTTACTGATTGTAGCGCGCCTTGTACTCCTTGCGCAGCGCTTCCGCTTCTTCGGGCTTCATCCCCTTCTTCCAGATATGCTCGGGCTGGGCCAGCAGCGCGGCTACGCGCGCCTCGTACTTGGCCTTCATCTCCGGGCTCTTCTTGGCGGCGGTCTCTATGACAGCCGGCAGGAACTTCTCGTAGAAGTGCTTGCTGACCTCATACATGCCATGCCAGTGCGTATAGTCGGGACCCATCATGCTGGCGCCATGCCGCGCGCGGCGCCCCTCGTGGTGCCAAAGCTCGTAGAACACCCACTGCACCTCGTGCTCGAAGGGTGCCTTGGGATTGAGTGCGCCGTCGGCCGTCAACTCGTCCATCAGTTTCTGTGCCGGCCGGGCAAACTTCTCGTTGTAGAGCACGACAAGGCCGTCGAACTGCTGGTAGAAGTTGTTCACAAAGGTGTCGTTGTGGCAGTTGAGGCAGGCGCCCTTCATGACATCGCGCCGCTGCTGCCAGGTCTCGATGCGCTTCACGCGGCGCGGCACGGTCTTGTTGATGAGCTTTTCGCCTTCAATGACCTTTTCAGCCGTGGCGACCTCGTCGCCGACCATGGGCAGCGGGCGTGTGTCCGGGTAGTCCTCTTGAAAGCCGTCCTCATACACCACGAGGTTGAGCTTGGCGCTGATGACGGGGCGCAGCGTCCAACTGATGCGGCCGCCGACGTCGTGGTTGCTGCCGGAGATCTTGCCGTTGGGCGTGCTGTAGCTGCCGAGGTGGCAGGTGGCGCACGTGGGAGCGGCGCTGTAGTCCTTGCCGAGGACCCAGTCGCCCTCCTTGTCCAGCGCCATGCGGCTGCGATTGGCGGCAAAGGCGATGCCATGCTTGCTTTCATTGTAGATCTCGGCCTGCGGATGATCCGGCCCGAGGTGGCACTTGCCACAGTTTTCCGGAGCGCGGGACAGCTTGGCCTCGAACGAATGCCGCGAATGGCAGGCGTGGCAGGAGCCCTTGGAGCCGTCCGGGTTGAGACGCCCGATGCCGCTGTTCGGCCAGGTGGCCGGGTCGAGCAGCGGCTTGCCGCTGGCGGCGCGCAGAACCTCGCCCTTGTCATTGCGCTGGAACCTGACCATGGTGCCGTGGCACTGCCAGCACCCGTTCACCGCGTCGGCATTGTTGCCCGGCATGCCTGCCACCTTCTCGGCCAGCACATTGTCGAGGCTGGCGAGAATCTCTCCGGCGCGCGCGTGATGGCTGCGGTCGAACTGCTCAAACTCCGCCGCATGACATTGCGAACAGTCCTTCGGCGTCACCAGCGCGGAAACCCACGCACCCTCGTGCTTCCAGGCATCCACTTCGCCTTCCCTGGCGCCATGGCAATCCGCGCAGCCGACGCCGTTCTGCGCATGTCGCGAGCGCTGCCATTCCATGACCAGGGCTGGTGATTGTTTGCGATGGCAGACCACACAGGCACTCTCCTCTGCCGCGGGCTTCTTTCCGCCGGCGGGTGCGGCAGCCGGTTCCGCGGCCCAGGAGAGGCCGGTTAGTAAAAACAAACATGTGACGGTTCGGTTCATGACTTGCCAAACGGTTGAATGCATCGTTGATTCGCCGCTTTTCACGCTGTTCTCTTGGTTATCCGGGAACGCTCTGTGGCCTCTGCGCCACTCTGTGCACTCTGTGTCCTTGGTTTGTGCCGGAGCTGCGTTCCGCCTCGGTCTTCAGGCCCAGACTTCCTCGAGAATGTCGCCCTGCAGCCCCACGACCACGTACTTGAGCGGCACCTTGCGCTTGGCCTGGGCGACGGCCTGCTGCGCCAGGGCCAGCAGGCCGCGGCAGCACGGCACCTGCATGATCATGACGGTGAGGGTGTTGATCCTGGCCTCATCGATCCAGGCCGTGATCTTGGCGACATACTCGTCCTGCCCCTCGTCCAGCTTCGGGCAGGCGATGGCGATCGACTTGCCCTTCAGGTAGCTGCCGTGGTAGCCGCCGAGCGCATAGGCCACGCAGTCGGCCGTCAGCAGGACGTCCGCGCCCTGGAAATAGGGGGCGGTCGGGTTGATCAGGTGCAGTTGAATCGGCCACTGCCGCAGTTGCGAGGCGACCGGTCCGGTCGCGTCGGCGGACGCGGGCGCGTCCTTGCGGAAATCCATGGCCTGGGCTCCGGGGCATGCGCACTTGCTCATTGGTTGTCTCCTTGGGTTTTTCTTGGTCGAAAGGATTGAATTTGTGTTTTCAGGTGGCCCACGCGTTCCGCCGCGCGGGCCGGCTCTGTCTGTCGTATCCCTGCACGTGCCCGCGCGACGGAACGCGCGGGCCACCTTTCCGTTTACGTTTCCATTTCCAGTCGGGCAATGGCAGCCCGGTCCTGTGCCGGGCGTTCGCCGAACCGGGACTCGACCACCCGGAACGCGGCGTAGAGCCGGCCGATCTGCGCGTCGCTCAGCGAGCGGTCCATCCACGGGTAGAGAATTTCGTCCTCCTTGCGGATGTGCTCGGCCAGCAGCGCGCCGTACGCCGCGAGGTGCGTGCCGAGGGTGGCGCAGTCGCCTGCGGCCAGGGCGGCGGCGGCGGCGCGCACGTGGCCGCGGCCGGCCTCATGCTCGGTGCGCATGGCGGCGATGATCTCGCCGGCATCCGCGAACAGCGGGAAGAGCAGGTCCTCCTCCTTGGCGTGGTGAAAGCGGTCGGCGAAGCTGCGGACAAAGTCGAGCACGTCCTGCGCCTGGCGGCGGCGCGCCTCGTCCAGGCCGGCGGCGAACCCCGCGGCCAGGCGCGGGATCAGCGCGATCGCCCGCTTGATCACGGTGTGCTCCTCCACGAGTTCACGCAGCGGCGGCGAAAAGCGCACCGGGCCGGCCGGGCGCGCGGCGGTGCGCCGGGCGAGGCGCGGGAGCTCAACCGCCACGCCCGGGAAGACAACCTGCGCGATGCGCGTGAAGAGCGTGTGCTCCTGCGCCGCGGAGAGGCCGTGGACATCAACCACGTCCCTGAGCCGGCACGATCCGAGGGTGCAGGCCACGCACCCGATGGAGAACTCGTGGAGCAGCCCGCCCACAGCCGGAAAGCGGGCGATCACGTCCCGGACATTGGTGTCGAGAATTGGCGTCAGCGCGCCCGGCTGCTCTGGGCTGACAGCGACCGGTTGCGCGGCGACGGCTGCCGGAGGGGCTGCCACCACCTTTTGCGAAAGGTGGTGGCTCACGGCGGATTCATCAAACGGCGCAGCATCACGTTCCACCATGGCAATGGCATCGGCCGGACACTTGGGGAGGCAGGCGCCCAGGCCGTCGCAGTAGACGTCGGAGACCAGCTGCGCCTTCCCATCCACCAGCTTCAGCGCGCCTTCGTGGCAGGCGTCGATGCACAAGCCGCAGCCGGTGCACTGGTCACGGTCGATCTGGATGATTTTCCTGCGCATGTGCTTCTCTGTTTAACGGTTCACGATTTGTTACAGGGGAAGTATTCAGGAGTCAGGAGTCAGAATTCCATTCTGACTCCTGAATTCTGACTTCTGACTCCTGTTCAAGGTTCCAGCCGGAACTTGTCCGGCCAGGTCGGCCAGCCGGCTGGAGGCAAAAAAATCGCGGATGGACTGGTTGTAGGCTGCCAGCCGGGGGCCGAGCTGACAGCAGAGCGAGCCGCAGCCATCCGGCGCCAGCAGGCAGTTGTCCATGGTCATGGGGCCGTCAATAGCCTCGAAGATCTCCAGCAGCGTGATCTCGGCCGGCGGGCGCCGCAGGCGGGCGCCGCCGCGCGGACCGCGCACGGCAGTGACGATGCGGGCGCGGACCAGGGAAGCCATGACCTTGGCCAGGTGGGCCTCGGAAAAATGGTAGCGCGCCACGATCTCGCGGGCAGACCAATAACGGTTGGGCTCGCTGCTCAGGCAGAGCGCCGCATGCACGCCGATCGAAACCGCTTCAGAGATGTGGATAACACTTGCCACAGGTGACTCCTGCCATTACCTGCATTTCGGTACTACATTACATGATTGATCTTTTGCCGTCAACCCCCTTTTTTCAGATTCCGTAACGATTTGCCGCGGCGGGACGCCGCTGCCACTTTGCTCCGCCAAATAATGGCCGAGACGTCCCGGCGCGGAACCACAATATCCCGGTGCCTCCTGCGTTTTCTATTGTGTTTGTGGGGTGGATATCGACGTGCTATAGTGAATTTATGGTTGGTCAGATGGTGCAGAAACCTGCATCCGCTTCCCCCCTGCGGGGGCGGCGCGGTCGCAGGGGGCAGGCGATGATCGAATACATCATCGTGTTCATTGCCCTTTTTGCAACCGTGGTGTCGCTGGCGGTCTTTCTGTACGCCCTGCGGCAGCAGTCCAACCGGACGCTTGATCTGGTCGCATCCGACTACCCCTAGCAGCTTGTCGGACACTCATGTGAAGGTTAGGACCAAGGAGCACACAGTTCTGCGCCCGGGAAGCTGTTGACGCGGCATTCCGGGCAGTTCAAGAAAGGGAGTCTCATATGCGTACGCGTTTCGGCAGCCGCCGCGGTCAGACAATGGTTGAGTACATCATCATCGTCGTGCTGATCGCCATCACGCTGATCGTTCTCTTCAGCAAGTTGAGCAAGGCCACCGGCCGGAAGGTCGCCGGCGCCACCGCGGCGCTCGATGCCACGGAAGCCGGCAATGCCAGCGCCGCGCTCAACAACATCGACGAAAACCGCCTGCGCAACCTGGACGAGTCCGGCAGGCTCCAGTAGATGTGACCCCGACCACGGACTGGCGCCGCGCGCGCGGCGTCAGCCGGGGAGGCTTGCACCATGCGTCCCGGGCACCACAGTGTGGCGCGGGGTTCTGTCTTTTGCCGCGGACAGGCGATGATCGAATCCTGCATCGTCATCGTCTTTCTCTGCCTGCTCTTCCTCGGCCTGTTTCAGCTTGTGCACGCCTTTGTGGCGCGCGAAGTCCTGTTCCACGCCGCGGCGCGCGCCGCGCGCGCCAAGACCGTGGGCTTCAACCGGTGGATGGTGGAGAAAACCATGCGCGTGGCCGCCATCCCCAATGCCGGGCGCCTGGTCATGCCGGTCATTCCCGGAGGCGACCCGGCCCTGGGAGACGCCCTCGCCACGCTGCAGCCCGGAGAGCTCTGGGACTTCGCGCTGCAGTCCACGCCGCGTTCCGCCACCATCGACACCGAGCTGGCGCGCATCCCCGAATACCTGGCCAGCGCGAACAGCCCGCGCGCCGGCAACATCCTCGATTACGAGAACTGGGACAGCATCGCCTACAACATCTCCAGCAGCGCCGGCGTGGTCATCGACCCTTCCAGCCCGGGAACCTTCACGGCGCGGGTGACCCAGCCGCATGACCTGCTGGTGGCGATTGCGGACCTCCTGAACGGCGACATCGGGGCCGATTCGCCGGGCCAGACCAACCGCATCACGCTGATCGGCCGCTATGACGTCGAAGCACACTGCCCGCTTTACCTGGATGCGGACCGGAACTGGTGAAGCGGCCGGAACGACCTGACCACATGCACCTGGCCCCCCAAAACATCGTTGCGCCCT
>JBAWXQ010000070.1:0-13207 GCA_037144015.1 bacterium | reverse complement strand
CCTTACGAGACGAAATCGACGCGCGTTTGAGTGAGGTTGAGCATACGCGTGGCACTTGCACTGGCCACCCGGCCCTTGCCCGGGCTATTGCCACGCTCCTGCGTTGTCAACGCGCGCAGTTGAATCAGCGGGCTGCCCACTCGGTTGCCGCTGCAAAAGCCGGTGGCGTTGTCGGTGCACTCTTGATTGGTGTCGTGGAGGCCGGAAAGTACCTGTTCGGGAAGTAGCCTGTTCGCGTGAAAGGCTTGTATGCTATTTGTATGTAAATCTCGGGGTGTGACTAGAGGTTTTTTGACTGTTCCTAGACGTGTCTAATCGTTCCTTGTTGTGACTTGTAATTTTCGCGCCGCCGCCAAAATATGCTTAATTTCAAAGAAATATACGGTATTTTGCCGCGCGAATCTTCGCAATATCTGGGATAAAAGATGGTGGCAAGGGTGGGAATTGAACCCACGACACGCGGATTTTCAGTCCGCTGCTCTACCAACTGAGCTACCTCGCCAGCGCAAATGCGACACATGACCGATCACCAGGCGGCAATCTTCTCTCTACGTATGTCCATTCTCTGAGCGTATTGTCTCCGGGACGGTTCAAGGTCGAATCCGCGTCCGGACCCCTCTCAAAGAAGTCCCGTTAAGATACAGAACCCCCTGCAAAAATCAACCCTATTCTGGAATGCTGTGCAAATCTGCAAAGATCTCTTCGGCCACATGGTCCTGCAGCGGGCGGCAACCGGCCGGTGCCGGCCGGCTGCCTTCCTGCTGCAGGGGGAAAGCCCCCTAGGAGACTGTCGGATTTAGGCCTCGGAGCGGTCCAAGGCCCTCTGCCGACAGTCTCCTAGTTGAGCAACCCGCTGCCCGCGGGTTGCGAAGACTCAATGACAGACAGAAAAATTGTTCCGGCTGCTCTTTTGGTTGCGTATTACACTGTTATCCGGCGCTTGGCGGTTGCGTCCCCAAAACTAGCAGCTTGGTCGGCAGACGGTTTGTGTCTTTGCAAGGCTAAGTCCGACAGGCTGCTAGGTGTATTTTGCCGGCAGCGCGCGGCCGAGTTTGGCGCTGCGGTCCGCCAGGTCCAGGATGTGGATCGGCCGGCGCGACCACTCGGGCGTGATCACGAGCTTTTTGCCCTTGGTCAGATGATCGGCGATGTTCTGGTAGAGCTTCCACCCTTCACCCGGCGGGTTGCGGAGCCGGGTGGACACGGTCTCGCCGGCGTCGCTGTGTGTGATCAGGTCGGACGTCGCAAAGTCCATTACATAGGTCCCCCGGGTGCCGACAAACTCGACGATGCCGGGCTTCGGGTGGGAGTCGATGGCGGAGATCCGCAGCGTGAGCATGCAGCCCGACGTAAAGCGCACCACGGCCGTGGCCTCGTCCTCGTTGCCGTCCCGGCCCCACTTGGTCTGGGGCGACCAGAACCCCTTGTGTGCATAGCCGCTGACCTCGGTCATCTCCGAGCCGATGATCTGCAGGGCGTATTCCAGCAGGTGCACGCCCCAGTCATACAGGATGCCGCCGGAGATGCTCTTGCTGGAGCGCCACCAGTCGCCCGGCTTGCCCCAGCCGCCCATGCGGCACTCGACGCGCACCAGGTCGCCGAGCGGGCGGTCCTTCCCCCGGATGCGCCGCACCGCTTCGAGGATGTGGCCGTCCCAGTGCCGGTTGTGGTAGGTGGAGAGAACAAGCTTGCGTTTGCGCGCCTCGCGCACCATGGCGTCGCACTCCGCGGTGGTGATCGCCAGCGGCTTCTCGCACACCACGTGGCGCCCGGCGCGCAGGCACTGGATGGCCAGGTCCGCATGCGTGTTGTGCGGCGTGATGATCGCCAGCAGGTTCACGTCCGACTGGCGCAGCATGGCACCGACATCGGTAAAGGTCTGGATGCCGGGAAACTCCTTTGCCGCCACCTTCAGCCGCTCCGGATCCAGCTCGGAAACCGCCACGGGCGTCATGCCGGCCTTGGCCATCTCGTTCAGGTGGGCCCTGCCCATGTTGAACGCGCCGCCGTAGCCGATGCAGCCAACCTTGATCTCGGAAGCCTTTTTGTACGTCGCCATTTTCCTGCCGCTCCTCTTTGCTTCACACCTGCCACCTGTCGTGTCACGTGGCAAACACTTCATTTATAAACCACGCATGACGGCATGTGCCCGCCAGCCGGTGCCAACAAGCAGATAATGTTGCGCTTCTACGTGCGGTTCGTCAACCAAATGAATTGTTTCGCGGCGCCGCCGCAAAACAATTCATGCGGGCTGCAGCACCTGCAGCGTGACCTCGACGACCATCTCCTGCGTTGCCGCCTTGTAACGCAGCATATGCGGCAGGCCGCTGAGGTGCACCCGCAGCGCATCGAGGCTGTCCCACGCCTCCACGATGGTCACCACGTCCGGCCGCAGCGGGATCTGCGGCGCCAGGCCGGAGGGCGTGTCCACCATGGGGGTGTAGTCGGACACAGAGAACACCGAGATTCAAGAGCACACAGAGCTGGAGATTCAACCATGGGTCTCTTCTCGTCCCTCTTCGGCCGCAAGCCGGCGCAGTTCACGGAACGCATCTGGCTCAACACGGAGCGCAAGCTGATTGACCTGATCGCCCGCGTGCAGCGCGGCGACGACTGCGCGCAGTGGATGCGGCTCAATTACCGGGCGGGGAGGTGAGGTGCGTCACGTGGCAGAAGGACCAACAAGGATCTCCGAACTCGGAAGGAAACGCCCCCGCCCGCCGAGTGTAGTGCGCGCCGTCCGCGGCGCGCCAAGCGCAAGGCGGCCGCGCGAGGACGCGCGGCACTACACATCCATAGTCATGCCAGGTGCTGGACATCGAGCTCGCAACCCAACTTTGTCGTAAGCCGCAATGGCTCGCGCAAAAGTTGTTTGCGGATACGTTCTACGTTCAAGATTAGTTCACGATTACGTTTGGCCAATACCTTCAGCCTTCTGCCTTCTGCCTTTTCCCCGTCCGACCTTGGGGTACGTCATCTTCTTTCCGGCAGCCGAAGGCCTGGTGACCACGCCGCCGGGCTTTTCCAGCGACTCGACCAGGCGCTGGAGCTCGCGGATCTCGTCGCGCAGCATGGCCGCGCGCTCAAACTCCAGCGCCTCGGCGGCCTCGACCATCTCGCGCTCCATGTCGGCCATGGTCTTGCGCACGTCGTACTGCTCCGGCCGCTCGGCCACGGCGCGCGCCTCGATTGCACGCGCCTGGTCCACCACCGCCTCCTCATCGTGAAGCGCCCGCTGCGTGCTGCGCGGCGTGATGTCGTGCGCGCGGTTGTACTCCTCCTGCCGCGCGCGGCGCGTGCCCGTGGTCTCCAGCGTCTGCCGGATCGCGTCCGTGATCGTATCCGCGTACAGGATCACGCGGCCGTTGACGTGCCGCGCCGTGCGCCCCGCGGTCTGGATGAGCGACGTGGCGGAGCGCAGGAACCCCTCCTTGTCGGCATCGAGCACCGCCACCAGCGCCACCTCGGGCAGGTCCAGCCCCTCGCGCAGCAGGTTCACCCCCACGAGGCAGTCGAACGTGCCGTGCCGCAGCCGTCCCAGCACGGCCACGCGCTCCAGGGCGTCGATGTCCGAGTGCAGGTACTCCACGCGCAGCCCGGCGTCGCGGAGGTACTGGGAGAGGTCCTCGGCCGTGCGCTTGGTGAGCGTGGTCACCAGCGTGCGGTCGCCCGCGGCCGTGGTGCGGCGCACCTCCTCCATCAGGTCGTCAATCTGGTTGCGCAGCGGTCGGACCGTGACCGGCGGATCCAGCAGGCCGGTCGGCCGGATCACCTGCTGCGCCTGGCGCTCCGACACCTGCCGCTCGTACGGCCCGGGCGTGGCCGAGGCAAACAAGATCGGGCCGGTCTTGGCCAGGAACTCGTCAAAGTTGAGCGGGCGGTTGTCCAACGCCGAGGGCAGGCGGAAGCCGTGCTCGATCAGCGTGCGCTTGCGCGCCTGGTCGCCGTTGAACATGCCGCGCACCTGCGGCAGCGTCACGTGCGACTCGTCGATGACGGTCAGAAACTCCTTCGGAAAGTAGTCGATCAGGCAGGCGCCCGGCTCGCCCGCGGCGCGGCCGCTGAGGTGGCGCGAGTAGTTCTCGATCCCGGAGCAGGAGCCGAGCTCGCGCAGCATCTCGAGGTCGAAGGCCGTGCGCTGCTGGATGCGCTGCGCCTCGAGCAGTTTGCCCTGCGACTCAAATTCGCGGATCCGCCCCGACAGTTCGGCGCGGATGCGCGCAAACGCCGGCTCGATCTTCTCGCGCGGCATGACAAAGTGCTTGGCAGGCGAGATCAGCGCGCGCGGCAGCGTTGCGCCGGTGCGGCCGGTGGTGGGATCAAGGGCGCGGATGGACTCGACCTGCTCGCCGCAGAACGCGACGCGCACGCCGCCGGTGCTGTACGACGGAAAAATGTCCACGATGTCGCCCCGCACGCGGAAGACGCCGGGCTGCGGCTCGTAGTCGTTGCGCGCGTACTGGATCGCCACGAGCTTCTCCAGCAGCGCGTCGCGGCCGGTCTCCGCGCCCGGGGCGATGTCCACCAGCATCTCGCGGTAATCCTCGGGCGAACCGAGGCCGTAGATGCAGGAGACCGACGCCACGATGATCACGTCCTGCCGGCTGAGCAGCGCATTGGTGGCGGCCAGGCGGTAGCGCTCGATGGTCTCGTTGATGGCCGAGTCCTTCTCGATGTAGGTATCGGTCTGCGGGATGTACGCCTCCGGCTGGTAGTAGTCGTAGTAGCTGATAAAGAACTCCACCGCGTTGTGCGGGAAGAACCCCTTGAGCTCGGCAAAGAGCTGTGCGGCCAGGGTCTTGTTGTGCGAGATGATCAGCGCCGGCCGCCCCCAGGAGGCGATGACGTTGGCCATGGTGTAGGTCTTGCCCGAGCCGGTCACGCCCTCCAGCGCCAGGCGACGGCATCCGGCCTGGAGCCCTTCGGACAACGTGCGGATGGCCTCGGGCTGGTCGCCGGTCGGCTCAAAGGGGGCAACCAGCTGGAACGGTGAAGGCGATGAAGGCATGGCGTGATCACCCGAGCTCGAACGTCGTGACACCGAACAGCCGGCGGATGGGCAATTCCGGGAGGGGGCCGCTGTACATGCGGGCCGTTTCGAAGGCGGCGGTCATGTTATGCCGTTTCACCAGGTCGATTGCCGCCGGGTTTACCTCCGGCGTGTCCAGGAAGATCGGCGCGCCTTCCGGGGCGCGGGCCTGCAATGCCAGGAACAGGCGCTCCGCCAGCTCCGGACTGTCGGCAAACAATGGCCCGATCTTGTACCCTGTGCGGCACGTGCGCAGCACCCCGTACCCGGCCAGCATGCGGTCCTGCAGGATGCCGAGCGCCGTGCTCCGGGGCTGCCGGATCCAGCGCTGCAGGAACGGCCGGCGATTGTCGGGAAAGAACGGCTTGTCGTAGGCGCAGACCACGCCAAACGGAAGCGAGGACAGCGGCACAATCCCCGCCCCGTTCGGAGCAGGCCCGCCGCAGACCCCCTGGTAGCGGATGTTCCGATAAGCCAGCGCAAACCCGGATTTGCGGTAGTTGAGCTGCTGGTCGACGACACCGTCGAGGCCAATCGTGCGCCCTCCCAGGCGCGCGAGCGCAGCCTTCCAGATCTGCATTCCGTAGCCCCTGCCGCGGTGCTCCGGCTTGACGATATAAAAGCCGACGAAGCCGAAGGACTCGCCGTACTGAACGGCTGAAATGGTGGCCACAGGCTCATCCCCGAGCAACCCGATCAGAAAACCGCCCGGGTCAGCCAGGAAGAAGCACGGCGCATCGTACAACCCCGGATTCCAACCCTCGGCCGCGGCCCAGTCCATGGCGAGATCGACTTCCCGCCGCGTCATCGTCCGGATCGCATACTCGCCTGTTTGCATGCTTCAGAGTAGTTCGATTCTCCGCCGGAAGTCAAGCGGGTGGCCGGCTCAGCGATTCCGAATAGGGGCTGCCATCCGGCAGCCCCTATTCGGAATCGCTGAGCCGGCCACCCGCTGCTTGTCTTTTCCGCTCCGCGTGCTATCTTGAATGCCTTTTGTGCGACGGCGAGGCAGCCGCGCCGGCCAGCGAAAGAGAGCCCATCATGAGAATTGCAGTAGGTACGGATCACGGAGGCCTGGAGCTCAAGGAAGCCGTGAAACGGCTCCTGGCCGGGCGCAAGGCCGACGTGCTGGACATGGGGGCGCACACCGCGGCGGCGTCGGACTATGCCGACTACGCCATTGCCGTGGCCGAGGCGGTTGTGGAAGGGAAGGCCGACTGTGGCATCCTGCTCTGCACCACCGGCAACGGCATGGCCATCGGCGCCAACCGCTTCCCCGGCATCCGCGCCACGATCTGCCTGACGCCGGCGATGGCCGCAAAGGCGCGCAGCCACAACAACGCCAACGTGCTGGTGCTGGCCGGGTGCGCCCTGTCGACCCCGGACGCCTGCGCGATCGTGACCACCTGGCTGGACACGGCGTTCTCCGCGGAAGAGCGCCACGTGCGCCGGCTGGCCAAGATCGAGCGCGCCGGCCGCCTCTCCGAGGTCGCCTCGCTGGCATCCGCCGACCCCGAGGTGCATGCCGCGATCATCGGGCACATCGCGCAGGAAGACACCACGATCAACCTGATCGCCTCCGAGAACACGGTCACGCGCGCCGTGCGCGAGGCGCAGGGGAGCGTGTTGACGAACAAGTACGCCGAGGGGTACCCCGGCAAGCGCTGGTACGGCGGCTGCAGCTACGTCGATGCCGTCGAAACGCTGGCCATTGAGCGAGCCAAGGCGCTGTTCGGCGCCGAGCACGCCAATGTGCAACCGCACTGCGGCAGCTCGGCCAACATGGCGGTCTACTTCGCGGTGCTGAACCCCGGCGACACGATCCTGGCCATGAGCCTCGACCAGGGCGGGCACCTCACGCACGGCAGCCCGGTCAACTTTTCCGGCAGGCTCTTCAAGATTGTCCCCTACCACGTGTCGCAGCAGACCGAGCAGTTGGACTACGATGCCATCGAAGCGCAGGCCCTGGCCTGCAAGCCCAAGCTGATCGTGGCCGGCGCCAGCGCCTACTCGCGCACCCTCGACTTCCCGCGCTTCCGCCAGATTGCAGACAAGGCGGGGGCCATGCTGATGGTGGACATGGCGCACATCGCCGGCCTCGTGGCCGGCGGCGCGCACCCGAACCCGGTGCCGTACGCCGAGTTTGTCACCTCCACCACGCACAAGACCCTGCGCGGCCCGCGCAGCGGCCTCGTGCTCTGCCAGGCGAAGTTCGCGCAGGCGCTCGACAAGACGGTCTTCCCCGGGCTGCAGGGCGGACCGCTGGAGCACACCACCGCGGCCAAGGCCGTCTGCTTCCACGAAGCCTTGCAGCCGGCCTTCAAGGCCTATGCGGCACAAATTGTGGCCAACGCCGGCGCGCTCGCCGCCGAGCTGCTTAACAGAGGGTTCCGGCTGGTCTCCGGCGGCACCGAGAACCACCTGATGCTGGTAAATGTGGGCGCCAGCGGCCTCACCGGCAAGGACGCCTGCGCCGCGCTGGACCATGCCGGCATCATCTGCAACAAGAACGCGATCCCGTTCGACACCAGGAGCCCGTTCGTCACCTCCGGCATCCGCCTCGGCACGGCTGCCGTCACCACGCGCGGCATGCGCGAGCCGGAAATGCGCCGCATCGCCGCCTGGATCGCGCAAATCCTGGCCAACGCCGGCGACGCCGCGCTGCAGGAAAAAGTCCGCGCCGAAGTGGCGGCATTCGCCAGGCAGTACCAAGTGCCATGAGGTTTCGCGTGCCGCGAAACCTTCTTGCGCCTGCCGGCGCGGATTAAAGACAGGACGATTGGACTTTCCCATGAACCTTCGCAAAAAAATCTACCTCAGCGGACCGATCATGGACGAGACGCACACTGCCGCCAAAACGTGGCGGGAGGTTGCCAAGCAGCAGCTTTGCGACCACTTCATCCTGCTCGACCCCATGCGGCGCAATTTCAAGGACCGCGAGGTCGACAGCGCCAACGAGATCGTGGAGTTCGACCTGCAGGACGTGCGCGACGCCGACATCCTGCTGGTCAACTACAACAAGTCCTCCATCGGCACGGCCATGGAGGTCTTCTACGGCGCGCACGACCTCGGCAAGTTCATCGTCGCCTTCTCGCCGTTCTCCTTCCAGGACAGCTCCCCGTGGATGGTCAAGTACTGCACCAAGATCCTGCCCTCGCTCGAGGATGCGGTGCAGTACATCCGGGATAATTTTGTGCAGCGGCACGTCGAATAGCAAATCCGGCTGTCCTGCGGACGCCGGATTTGCTTGCGGAACGAATCCACCCGCCACCCTCCACCATGCTCACCTCCCTCCACGCCGCCTCCGGCCTTCCCTACTCCATCGACTGGTCTGCGTGGGTGGCGAAGGATCGCGCCGTGCTGACATTTGTGCGGCGCGGCGGACAGCTGCTGCTGATCCACAAGAAGCGCGGGCTGGGCGCAGGGAAATACAATGCGCCCGGCGGGCGCATTGAGCCCGGCGAGACGCCGGAGGCCGCGGCCGTGCGCGAGACGCAGGAGGAGCTGTGCGTCACGCCGACCGGGCTGCGGCCGGCCGGGCGGCTTTGTTTCGCGTTCGTGGACGGCTACAGCATCGACTGCCATGTTTTCGCAGCCGCGGACGCCATGGGCACAGCGACCGAGACGGATGAGGCGGTGCCCTTCTGGTGCGCCGAGGATGCAATCCCGTACGGGCGGATGTGGGCCGATGACCGCATCTGGCTGCCGCTGCTGCTGGAAGGGCGCCTGTTCGAAGCGTGGTTCGTGTTCGACGGCGACCTGATGCTGTGGCACGAACTTCGTGTCGGCGCCCCGTCGCAATCGTGATCGTCCCCCATCCGTCTCCCTCGCACTCGCCACTCGCCACGTACTGGGATCGACCTGCAGCGTCTTGACGTTATAGCGTTATGATGTCAAACTACGCGAATCTTTGGAGGCATGCAATGACCACCCTTACCAAACGCGCCACCGTGTACATGGAGCCGACCCTGCACCGGGCGTTGCGTCTCAAATCCATCGAGCTGTCGCGCTCCGTCTCGGACCTGCTGAACGATGCCGTCCGCGCGGATCTTGCGGATGATGCAACAGACCTGGCCAGTTTCGACGCGCGGAAGCATGAGCCGACGGTCTCGTTCGAGACGTTTGTCCGGGAGCTCAAGCGCCATGGCACGATATGAAATCCGTGTGCGCGCGTCGGTGGCCAAGGATCTGAAATCCGTGCCCAAGCACGACGCTGCGCGCATCATCGAGGCCATCGATAAACTGGCGGATGACCCGCGGCCGCCACAGTCGCGCAAACTCTCCTGCGCGGAAAAATACCGGCTGCGTTGCGGCAATTACCGCGTGCTGTACGAGATCGAAAACGCAGTCCTGGTTATCTGTGTCGTCAAGGTAGGTCACCGCAAGGATGTCTACCGAGACGGTTGAACAACTTCGGCTTCTTAACTCGGCTGTTTCCGCCTTGCACCGACCCAGTAGAACTTCAGGACGCCGAGGTGCCGCCTATGCGTCCTGAAGTTTTCCGTCGAAGAGCTGGGCGCGGACATGCTCGTCCGGCTCCTCGATGTGCATGCCGATGTTGATCAGGACGCCGATGGCCACAAATGCGGTGATCAGGTTCGAGCCGCCGTAGCTGATGAACGGCAGCGCCAGCCCCTTGGTCGGCAGGCAGTCGGTGACCACCCCGATGTTGAAGAAGGCCTGGAACACCAGCAGCAGCAAGACGCCGAAGGCCATCAGCCGTCCCAGCCGGTCCGGCGCGCGCGACGCGATCAGCAGGCCGCAGATCAGGATGCCGCCGAAAAAGAGCAGAATGCCCAGCGTAACCGGCAGCCCCCACTCCTCGCCGGCAATGGCATAGATGAAGTCCGTGTGCGCCTCGGGAAGGTAGTAGTGCTTCTGCATGCTGTTGTTGAGGCCGACGCCCCACTCGCCGCCGTTGATGAACGCCAGCCGCGACTGCTCCACCTGGTGCTTCTTGTTGGATTTCTCGACATCCAGCAGCACCTGGTCCACGCTCTTACCCAGGAGGTTGGCCAGTTGTTCCGTGACGACTGAAGTCTTGCCGAAGAGTTTGACCAGATAGACCATCATCCGTTCGCTGCGCACCTGGTCGTGCAGGATCATCGCGAGAAACCCGAGGCACCCCAGGAAGCCGGCACCGAAGACGTAGATCAGTCGGGCACCGGCCACAAACAGGACGCCAATGCCCACCACCGCCGTGACCAGCGTCGCCCCAAAATCGGGCTCCTTCATGAGCAGCAGCAGGATTAGGCCCAGCACGCCGATCGGGATCAGGAATCCGCGGACGAGGGTGCGCGCCCGCCACCCGATGGCCGACATCCACGCGGACATCAGGATCACGGTGGCCAGCTTGGCCAATTCGCTGGGCTGGAAACGCAACGCACCGTGACCGATCCACCGCTTGCTGCCGTGCGATTCAATGCCGAACCCGGGAACGAACACGGCCAGCAGGCCAAGGACGACACCCACCAGCAGCACCCATTGCATCCATCGATGCCGGGTCCAGTTGTGGTAGTCAAACCGCGCCGCGAGGAACCCGAGCAGCAGCGCCAGAACCATCCAGACGAGCTGGCGCTTCAGGAAATACTGTGGATCGTGGTACTTCTGGTCGGCCAGCACGGAGCTGGCAGAGGCCACAAAGATCAGGCCGATCCCCGCCAGCGCCGCAACGCACGTAATCAGCGCAACGATGACCTTGCGCATGGCGGGGACATTCCAATCAGGGCCTGACGAGCAGCCTGTCGGACTTGGCCTCGTGGAGGCTCAGACCGTCTGCCGACCAGGCTGCTAGGGGGCCGGAGGTGCCACGACGGGGATCTTCAGGACCTGACCGGGCTGCAGGTCGGACGAGGTCAGATTGTTGAGCGCCTTCAATTCGGCCGGGCTCACACCCCACCGGATGGCGACCGCGTAGACATCCTCGCCTTCCTTGACCGTATAGCTCTTCGACTCGGCCGGTGCGGCCGCGGGCGCAACTGCGGCCGGCGCAGCCGCAGGCGCGGCGCCTGCCACGGGCGCGGCGTCCACCGGAGGAGGAGGCACCGCGTTCACATCGGGCACCGGCGCGGCAACAGGCGCCGGCGCAACAACCGGAGCCGCCTCGGCGGGCACGGCCGCATCGGCCGGCGCGGCAGCGGCAGCCGGGATGACCAGCTTCTGGCCGATCTTCAGCTGCGACTTGGCTGTCAGCTTGTTGGCCTTCATGAGGTCGGAGCGCTTCACATGATGCCTGGCAGCAACGGTCGCGACGGTATCGCCCTTCTTAACCGTGTAGGCTGCCTCGCCTGCGGCAGGAGCGACAGCGCCGGCGGCAGACGCATCCGCCTTCACCTCGGTCGGGGCCTCCGGCTTCTTTTCCGCCTTCTTCTTGATCACCACTTTCTTCGGGTGGGCCAGATCAACCGGGTTGGGAAGCTGGACGGCCTGCCCGGTGCGCAGCTTGCTCTTCATGGAGAGCTCGGGGTTGACCGCCAGCACATCCTGCCAGCGCTTGCCGTACTTGGCCGCGATCTCCGTGAGGCTCTCACCGGCCTTGACCGTGTAGGGCGTGGTCATCGGAGGGACGGGCTTGAGCACAGCCTTCTCCTTCTCCGGCACGACCGGGACGACCGGTGCCGCAACCGGAGCCGGCGCCGCAACCACCGCGTTGGTGCTGACAACCGTCTCGGGAGGCAGGTTGGAAATCGCCGGCGGCGTTCCCGTCGTCTTGCTGCTTCTGAACGTGGAGCAGCCCTGCATCAGGCAGAGCCCTGCAACCACCGGCACACCCGCGATCAACCGAACCAAGACTGAGCCCGTCTTCATGGATCTATCTCCTTAGTGAGCCTCACGAAGCGACGATCTCGCGCACCAGACGCGTGAACCGCTCGCCACGCTCCCGATAACTCCCGAACTGGTCGAAACTCGCGCACCCGGGCGACAGCAGCACCGTTTCTCCGGCGCGCGCCTCGCGCGCGGCCTCGGCCACCGCCACGTCCAGCGTCCCGCAATCCTTGCAAGAAACCGCACCGGACCACACGGAAACCATGCGCCCTGCACATTCGCCGATAAGATACACCTTCCGGACTCGGCTTGTCAGCAACTCTTTCAGGCTATCCAGATCGTGCTCTTTCAGCCGCCCTCCGGCAATCAGCCGGACCGGACCGGACACCATGCCGAGGGCGGCAGCCACGGCGGACAGGCTCGTGGCCTTGGAGTCGTCAACATAGCATACGCCGCCGCATTCCGCCACACGCTGCATGCGGTGCGGCAGCGGCTCGAATGCCGCCAGGCCGCGTGCGATGGCGGCGTCTTCCAACCCGCAGGCCGCCAGGGCGCCGGCGCCCGCCGCAGCCGCGAGGCCCAGCACAGGGTTGTCGAACCAGGAGCCCGATATGTTTATTTTTCGCACGTGGCGACCGGCAGCCGCGCGACCGGTCACCGCGTGCGAAAAATACCGCCAGTTGCAGTTGGCGCCTGTTCCAAACGCGAGCCTTGTGGCCGCGGGCGGGATGGCGCCGCCATCGTCCAGCCCTTCCGGCAGCAGCGCCACGTCGCCGGCGCTCTGGTTCTCGAACAGCCGCAGCTTGAGCGCGCGGTATTCCGCCATGCCGTCATGCCGGTCGAGGTGGTCGGCCTGCAGGTTGAGCAGAATGGCGACATCCGGGCGGAAGGTTTTCAGATGCTCGACCTGAAAGGAGCTCACCTCCACCACGGCCCAGGGTTGGCCGCGGCTTTCCGTCGCAAGCCGGCTGAGCGGCGTGCCGTAGTTCCCTGCCGGTGCTGCCGGAACCCCTGCCCGGGTGAGCGTGTCGGCGCAGAGCTTCACCAGCGAGCTTTTTCCCTTGCTGCCGGTGATGGCCAGCACGCGCCCCGGCCAGTAGACAAAGCCGAGCTCGGTCTCCGCAATCACGGGGATGCGGCGTGCCCGGCATGCCTCCAGCCAGGGGTGCGACAGGGCGAACCCCGGGCTGGTGACGCACAGGTCGAATGGCGTGTCCGGCAGCTCCCGTCTGCCGGCGCGCAGTTCCACGTCCAGCGCCGACAGTTCCGCAGCGGCAGTCGTCAGGCGCTCGGCCGGCGCCTCATCCAGCAACACCACGGAGCCGCCGCGCTGACGCAGCAGCTGCGCCGCAGCCACGCCGCTCACGCCGGCGCCGAGAACCAGCGCGCGGGAGTTGTCGTATGGGGGATGGG
>JBAWXQ010000069.1:0-13271 GCA_037144015.1 bacterium | reverse complement strand
TAACGCCCCGACGGCGAGAACCTTGATGCCGTGAAACAACCACACGGCATAGCGCGGCGGCGGCGATCGTGGAACAGTCAGCTCTTCCATAAACAGATCCTCCCCGTTCAACCGCAGCATACGCGAAGCACCAAAACGAACGCAAGGGGCGCAACTGCCCCAAAAGCCTCGCCTAAGACGGAACTTCATCCCTTTGGCGAACTACGAAACGCACGCCCGCTTGGCGTCGCGGCGCTCCAAAGTGCGTCATAGAGCAGAGCTCGATGATGAAAAATGGGGGGCGGAGCGCCGCGACGCCAAGCGGGCAACAGGCGCAAGGCTTGTTTACAAGCGAAGAGGTCGGTCGCGTTGGCTTGCGCTCCGTGAATCCCTTCGCTACGCTCATTTGGCTTGCACAAAAGAAAAAGGAACCGCGATATGAATCCGATGGAAATTGGCGTCATGACCTCACCGCGCAGGGATGGCGGCAACCCGTTCGCCGAGCTGCTGACGTACGGCGTGCGCGCCACGCAGTTCTGCAACTGGAATCCGGGCTACTGGACGCAGGAGAACGCCGCGCGGCTGCGCGCGCAGGCGGATGCGGCCGGCGTACACGTGGCCGGAATCTGGACCGGCTACTCCGGTCCGTCGGTCTGGAACTTTCTCCAGGGCCCGACCACGCTGGGGCTGGTGCCGCCGGAATTCCGCGCGCAGCGCATCCTGGACCTACAGGCGGGCGCGCAGTTCGCCGCCTGGACCGGCGCGCCGGCGATCATCACGCACTGCGGCTTCGTCCCGGAGAACCCCACCGACCCGCTCTACCCCGGCACGCTCGAGGCGATTGTTGCCGTGGGGCGGCGGTGCGCCGAGCTGGGCATCGGCCTGTGGTTCGAGACCGGCCAGGAGACGCCCGTGACGCTGCTGCGCGTGATCGAGGATTCGGGGCTCGACAACCTCGGCGTCAACCTCGACACGGCCAACCTGATCCTCTACGGCAAGGCCAACCCGCTGGATGCGCTCGACGTCTTCGGCCGCCACGTGCGAAACCTGCATGCCAAGGACGGCGAGTATCCGACCAACGGCCGCGAACTCGGCCGGGAAGTGCCCATCGGCACCGGCAAGGTTGACTTCCCAAAGATCCTCGCCCGCCTGCGCGGGCTGGGATTCACGGGAGAGATCGTGATCGAGCGGGAAATCGAAGGACCCCAGCAGGCCGCAGACATCCAGAAGTCCATCGCCTACCTGCGCGGCCTCGTCGCCGCGCTGCCGTAAGCCGCTGGGCCTTTCTTGACACCAGCCACCCGTCGTCCCACACTGAAAACCAGCCATGAATGACATCCCGCTCCGAACCGACGAGCCACAGGGGTGGACCGTGCGCATTGCGCGCACGTTCCTGGGCGGGACGCACTCGATCCTCTTCCTCGTGGCGGCGGCCGTGCTGGGCGTCGTCGCGCTGGCGCTCACGCCGCAGGAGGAGGAGCCGCAGATTGTCGTGCCCATGGCGGACGTGTTCGTCTCCTGCCCCGGCCGCACCGCCGCCGAGGTCGAGCAGCAGGTCACGCGCCCGCTCGAGCGCCTGCTGTGGCAGGTGTCGGGCGTGGAGCATGTCTACTCCATCAGCCGCCGCGACCAGTCGGTGGTGACCGTGCGCTTCTTCGTCGGACAGGATCGCGAGCGCGCCATCGTCAACCTGCGCGACCAGATCGAGAGCCACCGCGACCTCGTGCCGCCCGGCGTGGCCGGCTGGGTGGTCAAGCCCGTGCAGATCGACGACGTGCCGGTGATCACGCTGACCTTCCACTCAGCCGCGCGCGACGCCCACCAGCTCCGCCGCATCGCGGAGGAGGCCAAGGCGCGGCTGGAGAGCCTCGACGACATCTCGCGCAGCGAGATCTTCGGCGGGCTGGCGCGCGAGATCGCGGTGGAGCCGGACCTGGAGCTGCTGGCCAGCCGCGGCCTCTGCCTGGCCGACGTGCAGCGCGCCCTGCAGGGGGGCGATCCCGGCGGCGACGCGGGCGCCGTGCTGTCGGACGGCCGCGTGCTGTCGCTGCGCCCGCGCGCCCCGCTCGACTCGGCCGAAGCGGTCCGCGAAACCGTGGTGCGCAGCCCGGAGGGACGCAGCGTCAAGGTCGCGGATGTCGCCGTGGTGCGCGACGGGCCGGAGGAGCCGTCCAGCTATCACCACATCGGGTTCGGGCCCGCGGAGACGGACGGCCCGGCCCTCGCGGGGACGCGCCGCCCGGCCGTGACGCTGGCGTTTGCCAAGAAGAAGGGGACCAACGCCATCACCGTCACGCGCAAGGTGGTCGCGCGCGCCGAGGCCCTGCGCGGCAGCGTGGTGCCGGAGGACGTCGCCATGCGCGTCACGCGCAACTACGGCGAGACCGCGAAGGAGAAGGTGGACGACCTGCTCTACAGCATGCTCTTCGCCATCCTGATCGTCTCCGCGGTGATCGGCATCACCCTCGGGTGGCGCGAGAGCCTGGTGGTCGGCCTGTCGGTGCCGGTGAGCTTCGCGCTGGCGCTCTTTGTCAACCACCTCGCCGGGTACTCGGTGAACCGCGTCACGCTCTTTGCGCTGATCCTGAGCCTCGGGCTGGTGGTGGACGACCCCATCATCAACGTGGACAACATCCAGCGCCACATTCGCATGCGGATCTACAATCCATTCGCCGCCACGCTCCATGCCGTGCACGAGATGGTCGAGCCGGTCTTCATGTCCGCGCTGACGGTGATCGTGTCGTTCCTGCCGATGTTCTTCATCACCGGCATGATGGGCCCGTACATGCGCCCCATGGCGCTGATGGTTCCGGTAACCATCGCCTTCAGCGCCATCTGCGCCGTGACCTTTGTGCCGTGGCTGTCGTACCGGCTGCTCCGGGGGCGGGCGGCCACGGCCGCCCCGGAGGACGGCACGCCGGCCTGGATCCGGCGCGGCTATCGCGCCGCGCTCGGGCCGTTCCTGCAGCCGCGCCGCGGCGCCATCCTGTTGATCGTGACCGGGCTGCTGCTCGTGGCCTCAACCCTGCTGGTGCTGTTCGGCGCGGTGCCGCTCAAGATGCTGCCGTTCGACAACAAGAATGAGCTGCTGCTGGTGGTGGACCTGCCCGACGGCGCGTCGCTCGAAACCACGGACCGCGTCTGCCAGGAGCTCGAAGGCCGCCTGGCCACGATCAACGAAGTGCGCGACTTCGAGACCTACTGCGGCGTGAACTCGCCCATCGATTTCAACGGACTCGTGCGCCACTACAACTTCCGCCGGCAGCCGCATCAGGCCGAAATCCGCGTCAACCTCGCAGGCAAGCTGCAGCGCAAGCAGCAGAGCCACGAGATCGCGCTGCGCATCCGCGACGACCTTACCGCCATCGCCGCCCGCCACCGCGCGCGCCTCTCCGTTGTCGAGATGCCGCCCGGCCCGCCCGTGCTGGCCACCCTCGTGGCGGAAGTGAACGGCGGCCCGCACACCACCCACGAGCAGATGCTGGCCGGTGCCCGGCAGCTCGAAGCCATGCTGACCGCGCTGGACCCCAAGCGCATCGTGCAGGTGGATGACCTGTCCGAGCGGCCGCATGCGCGGCTGGCGCTGGAGATCGACGGCGAGAAGGCCGCGCGCCACGGGCTCTCCGCCGCCGCCATCAACCAGGCCGTGCAGGCGGCGACCGGCGGGCTGCCGCCCGGTACGCTCCACGACCCGGACGAACGCGAGCCGCTGGCCGTGCGCCTCCGCCTGCCGTTCGCCGACCGCGTGCGGCACGAGCGCCTGGCGCAACTCTGGCTGCGCGGCAGCGACGGCAAGGGGGTGCAGCTCGGCGAGCTCGCGGCCTTCCGCGAAGAGCCCGAGCCGCCATCCATCTACCGCAAGGACCTGGAGCGCACGGTCTTTGTGACCGCCGAGTGCGCAGGGCGCGCCCCCGGCGAGGTGGTGCTGGCGATGCAGGACCAGCTCACGCGCACGCCGCTTCCCGACGGCGTCAGCGTGAAGTGGGCCGGCGAGGGCGAATGGCAGATCACGGTGGATGTCTTCCGCGACCTCGGCATCGCCTTCGGCGTGGCGCTGCTCGGCATCTACCTGCTGCTGGTGCTGCAGACCGGCGGCTTTGCCGTGCCCGGCATCATGATGCTGGCAATCCCGCTGACCGCCATCGGCATCCTGCCCGGGTTCGCGCTGCTCAATGTCGCGGCCAACCACCCGGTGGCCGGCTACCCCACCCCGGTCTTCTTCACGGCCACGGCCATGATCGGCATGATCGCGCTCGGCGGCATCGTGATCCGCAACAGCATCGTGCTGGTGGAGTTCATCCACGCGGCGCTGCGCGAGGGGAAGCCGCTGCGCGAGGCGCTGCTCGACAGCGGCGCCGTGCGCCTGCGGCCGATTTTCCTCACGGCGGTCACGGCCATGCTGGGCGCCTGGCCGATCACGCTCGACCCGGTCTTCTCCGGCCTGGCCTGGGCGCTGATCTTCGGGCTCTTTGCCAGCACCGCCTTCACGCTGCTGGTGATCCCGACAGTCTATTTCCTCGTGTACGGGCGCGGCGAGCACGCGGCGTCGGAGCCGCTGCAGCCGGAGACACCGACAGAGGAGCAGCCATGACCCGCGGATTCCCGGCAAACGACATGCTACACATGGCGATCGTGTTTGACTGCCTCGCTGTGGATTTTTGAAAGGAGTGCTCACACACATGAAACTTCGTCTTTTGCCCGGCAGCCGCACCGCCCGGTGGATTGAGGCCGCCCTGGCGATCAGCCTGATCGTGTTCGTGATGCTCTGGCAGGCGGGCGCGCTGGCCGGCGGCCGGATCAAGCCCGGCAGCGCCGAGTTCCTGCCCGCGGCGGCCGCCACGGATGCGTTCACCGTGCAGCCGGTGCAGCAGCCCGTGATCTACCGGGCGGTCGGGACCGTGCGCAGCCGCACGCAGGTCGACCTCGCGCCGCGCATCGTGTCGCGCATCCAGGAGATCGCGGTGCGCTCCGGCGATCGCGTGGCCCGGGGCGACCTGCTGCTGAAGCTGGACGACTCCGAGCTGGCGTCCGGCGTGCGGCAGGCCGCCGAGCACGCCCGGCAGGCCCAGGCCGCGCTCGACCTTGCCGCCACGGAGCTGGAGCGCGCGCGCAAGCTGCTGGCCACCGGCACGATTACGCGGCAGATGTTCGACCAGATGGAGTCAACCTTCCGCCAGGCGTCCGCCGCCGCGCAGGCGGCGACCGACGCCCTGCGCCAGACCGAGGCGGTTCTCGGCTACGCCACCCTGACCAGCCCGATTGACGGCGTGGTGGCCGAGCGGCTCGCCGACCCCGGGGACCTGGCCAGCCCCGGCAACATCCTGCTGCGGCTGTTCGATCCCTCGCGCCTGATGCTGGACGTGCCCGTGCGCGAGGGGCTGGTGTCGCGCATCCGGCTGGGCGAGCCGGTTCCGTTCCGCGTGGACGCGCTGCGTACAAACCTGACCGGCGAGGTGCGGGAGATCGTGCCCTCCGTCGATCCCGGCAGCCGCACGTTCCTGGTCAAGGTCTGCATCTCCAACGCGCCGGCGCTGATGCCCGGCATGTTCGGCGTGCTGGAGCTGACCACCGGCACGCGTCCGGCGCTGCTGGTGCCTGAGGCGTGCGTAAGCCGGGTCGGGCAGCTCGAGTATGTGCGCGCCCTCCTTGGCGGCCAGACGCGACAGGTGCTGGTGCGCACGATCCCGGCGGACAAGGGGATGCGCGAGGTGGTCAGCGGACTTGAGGCGGGAATACGGCTTGCCCGATCAAATAACCCTTCCCCGCTTCCGCCTGAAAAGTAGCGCCTTCTGAGCCGCAGGATTTGCCGCACGATACACCACCTTTCGCGAAAGGTGGTGGAGTTATGCGCCACATGCTTCCAACAACAATCGCTGGGCCAGGACCGGAAGATCGCGCGCGATGGTCCAGTGATCCACCTGCCGTCGAACGATGCCGCAGGCTTCCAGTTTGCGCAGATGGCGTAGCAGCGCAGGCTCACTGATACCGGTAGCGCGCCGGACGGTTGCGATACGCTGGGGCTCCGAGCGCGCCAGAACCCGAAGGACGGCAATGCGTCTGGAATGCGTAAAGCCTTGCAGTATGAGCTCGATCTGTCGCGGCATAAGTGGTTTTTCTGACAGCACCAGTCGCATCGCAGCCAGCAGTGGCGCCGCGTGACCGACAGTCTCATCAGGCGAGTCGCCATAGAACACCCACCGGCTTCGGCGTACCACGGATATCATTCCCCGTGCTTGCAGATCGCGCAGGTATTGACTGACGACCGGCACCGGCTCGCGCAATTCTTTTGCCAGTTCGGAAACATAACGGTTGGGTTTCCGGAGCACCGCCTGCAGACAGCGAAGCCGTTGCGGATTCGCCAGTACGCGACATGTTCGCCACATCGTTGGTATCAGAGTCATATACACCACCTTTCGCGAAGGGTGGTTGCAGTGTATGCCACGCCAGGGCCTTCGTCAAGAGACCCCCATGATCTGAATCATCGGTCACCCGCCCTACTTCTTCGCCGCGAGCTTGCCCTTCACGTAATTGACGAGACCGCCCTGGGCAATGAGGTCCTTCATGAACGGCGGGAAGGGCGCGGCCTGGAAGGTCTTCTTCTGCGTGAGGTTGATGATCCTGCCCGTGTCGAAGTCCACGGAAACCGTGTCGCCGGCGGCAATGCCGTCGTAGGCCTCGGGGCACTCCATGATCGGCAGGCCGATGTTGATGGCGTTGCGGTAGAAGATGCGGGCGAAGTTCTGCGCGATGACGCAGGAGATGCCGGCGGCCTGGATGGCGATCGGCGCGTGCTCGCGCGAGGAGCCGCAGCCGAAGTTCTTCGCCGCCACGATGAGGTCGCCCTTCTTGACACGCTTCACGAAGGTCGCGTCGATGTCCTCCATGCAGTGCGAGGCCAGTTCGGCAGGGTCAATGGTGTTGAGATAGCGCGCGGGGATGATCACGTCGGTGTCGACGTTGTCATTGTAACGAAAGACGGATCCTTGGGCGGTCATGTCGGCTCCTTCGGGGGGGGGGGGGTCAGGATTCAGAATTCAGAATTCAGAATGGACACCAAATTCTATCCTCCAACTCCTGTCCTCCACATTCTGAATCCTGAATCCTGACTTCTGACTTCTTGTTGCCTCACGCAACCTCATTCGGGTCCGTGATGCGGCCGGTGATGGCCGTGGCGGCTGCGACTTCCGGGCTGGCGAGGTAGACCTCGGACTCCGGGTGCCCCATGCGGCCGACGAAGTTGCGGTTGGTGGTGGCCACGGCGCGCTCGCCCTTGGCCAGGATTCCCATGTGCCCGCCGAGGCACGGGCCGCAGGTCGGCGCGGAGACCACGGCGCCCGCCTCCACAAACTGGGTGAGCAGCCCCTCCTTGAGCGCCTGGAGGTAGATCTTCTGCGTGGCCGGGATGATCAGGCAGCGCAGCCCCTTGGCGACCTTGCGGCCGGCCATGACCTTGGCCGCCACGCGGAAGTCGCAAAGGCGCCCGTTGGTGCAGGAGCCGATCACCACCTGGTCCACGGTCACGCTGCCGCTTTCGGCCGCGAGACGCGTGTTCGACGGCAGGTGCGGGAAGGCCACGGTCGAGCGGATCTTATCCATGTCGATCTCGAAGACGCGCTCGTAAACCGCGTCCTTGTCGGCCTCAAACTCGGTGTACTTTGACCGCCCCGCCTCCTTGAGAAAGGCGCGGGTTTGTCCATCCACCGGGAAGATACCGTTCTTGGCGCCGGCCTCGATGGCCATGTTGGCCATGCAAAGGCGGTCATCAACGGTCAGGTTGGCCAGCCCGGGGCCGGCGTATTCCATGGAGCGGTAGAGCGCGCCGTCCACGCCGATCATGCCGATGATGTGCAGGATCACGTCCTTGCCCGAGACCCACTTCTGCATTTTCCCCTTGAGCACGAACTGGAACGCGGCCGGCACCTTGAACCACGCCGTGCCGAGCGCCATGCCCGCGGCCATGTCCGTGGAGCCAACGCCGGTCGAAAACGCGCCCAGGGCGCCGTAGGTGCAGGTGTGGCTGTCCGCGCCGATGATCACATCGCCGGGGCCGACCAGGCCGCGCTCGGGCAGCAGCGCGTGCTCGACGCCGACCTCGCCGACTTCAAAATAGTTTTCCACGCCCTTCTCGCGGGCGAAGGTGCGCATCATCTTGCACTGCTCGGCAGCCTTGATGTCCTTGTTCGGCGTAAAGTGGTCCGGCACCAGGGCCACGCGGCTCTTGTCGAACACGCCGGTGGCGCCGGTCTTCTCGAACTCGCGGATCGCCACCGGCGCCGTAATGTCGTTGCCGAGCACGAGGTCCAGCTTCGCCTCGATCAGCTGGCCGGCCTCGACGCGCGTCTGCCCCGCCGCGCGGGCGAGGATCTTCTGGGACATGGTCATGGACATGGGCGTGGCACTCCTGGATTTCGCGTGCCGCGAAATCCACTGGTTGGGCGCTGGGTCTTACAGGAAAACCAGGCGAATCGAGCCGTTACGATACCATGTTTTGCCGCTGGGGTGAAGCGGGGGAATGATTCTTGCAACGGGGCGCTCTATTTTTTTGCGTGCCGCGGGGTTTGAAATTGTGTACATCAACACCTTGCCTCTCCTCACACAACTTCCTCACTCCGGAGCAGTCGTAATGACTACCAAATCGGCGGACGCGCTGACGTTGAAGGATCGGTTGTCGCGGCTCACGTTTGCCGAGGCCTGCAAGGTGCTGGGCGAGCAGGGCTCCAAGATGATGCGGGCAGGATCGAAGATTGAAATCGATCCGGTCGGCGTGGAGTTGACCGACGCCCTGTTGCGTGTGGCGCTGCCGGAAGCCACGGTCACGGTCAGTCTGTCAAAAAACGTGCGGCAGCGGCTCATCTGGTGGTGCTCGGCCTGCCATGAACCCTGCGAACATGTGGGCGCGGTTTTTTCCCTGGTGCTGGAGGACAAGGCGTTGCTGGGTCTGGCCGAACCGCCATCGGAAACGACGCCGATTGAACTGCTGACAGACGAACAACTCGTGGAGCGGATGCTCGCCGAGCGGCAGAAACGAGCCGATGAAGAGAAGATGGCCGTCAAGGCGCTGACCCCCGGCGTGCTGTGGTCCGATTCGCTGGTGACCAACGCCATGTCCGGCAAGACCTACCGGGTGGCCCTGCGCGGCTGGAACCGTGGCGAATCCTTCTGCACCTGCCCTGACTTCCGGAAGAATACGCTGGGCACCTGCAAACACATTCTGTTCGCGCTCGACAAGGCATACCGGCGTTTTCCCGCGGCTGTCCGCAAGGCTCCATACCGTCGGAATGGGGTTTCCGTTCATCTGCAGTATGGCGCGGAAGCGGAACTGCGTATGCTCATGCCGGCCAGCCTGCCGGATGCCATTGCCAAACTGGTCGCGCCGCTGCGCGACCGCCCCATCAAGAACCTGCACGACCTGCTGGAGCGGATCCGCAAGATTGAGGCAGCCGGACAAACCGTAACCCTGTACCCGGATGCCGAGGAGTACATTCAGCAGCAGTTTTTTCTGAATCGCATCCAGTCAAAGATTGCCGAAATCCGCAAGAATCCGTCCGCGCATCCGCTGCGGAAGGAGTTGTTGAAAGCCGAATTGCTCCCCTATCAGATGGATGGCATTGCCTTTGCGGTCGGGGCGGGGCGGGCGATCCTGGCCGACGAGATGGGCCTCGGCAAGACCATCCAGGGGATCGGCATGGCCGAACTGCTCAAGCGGGAAGCCGGCATCAAAAAAGTGCTCGTGGTGTGTCCGGCCTCGGTCAAGTCGCAGTGGTGCGCGGAAATCCGGCGCTTTTCCGACAGCTCCTGTCAGCAGGTGACGGGACGCACGGCCGAGCGGGCGCGGCAGTATGGCGACGATACCTTCCTGACCGTGTGCAATTACGAACAGGTGCTGCGCGATATTCTGGCCATCGAGCCGGTCAAATGGGATTTGATCATCCTGGACGAAGGGCAGCGGATCAAGAACTGGGAGGCCAAGACCTCGCGCATGATGAAGAGCCTGCGCTCGCCCTTTGCGCTGGTCCTCTCCGGCACGCCGCTGGAGAACCGGCTGGATGAATTGTTCTCCGTGGCGGAGTTCATCGATGACCGCAGGCTGGGACCGGCCTTCCGGTTCCTGCACCGGCACCGCGTGGTGGATGAGCACGGCAAAGTGCTGGGGTATAAGAATCTGGATGACCTGCGTCGACGGCTGGCGCCTGTGCTGTTGCGCCGGACCCGGGCCGGCGTGCTGGGTCAGCTTCCGCCGCGGACCACCGAAATTATACGGATACCTCCCACCGACGAACAGTTGGAGTTGCACAATGCGCACAAGCGGATCATCAGCCAGATTGTCGGCAAAAAGTTCCTGACCGAAATGGACCTGCTCCGGCTCCAGAAGGCGCTGCTCATGTGCCGCATGGCGGCTGACAGCACGTTCCTGGTCACCAAGGAAGCGCCTGGCTATTCCAGCAAGCTGGAGAAGCTGGGCGAGTTGCTCGGGCAGATCGCCGGGGAGCAGGACCGGAAGGTGATCGTCTTCTCCGAATGGACAACGATGCTGAACCTGATCGAGCCCCTTCTCAAGGCCAACGGCCTGGAGCATGTGCGACTGGACGGTTCGGTTCCGCAACGGAAGCGGCAGGATCTGGTCAACCGGTTCCAGAAAGATCCGGCCTGCCGGGTTTTTCTCACGACCAACGCCGGAGCGACAGGCCTCAATCTGCAGGCCGCCAACACGGTCATCAACGTGGATCTGCCCTGGAATCCAGCCCTGCTAGAGCAACGCATCGGGCGCGCCCATCGCATGGGACAGAAGCGGCCGGTCCAGGTGTTTGTGCTGGTGACCGAAGGCACCATGGAGGAGAACCTGCTCACGACGCTTTCCTCCAAGCATGAGATGGCGTTGGCGGCCCTGGATGCCTCATCCAAAGTGAATGCCGTGACCATTCAAAGCGGCATGGAAGAGCTCAAGCGGCGGCTGGAAGTGCTGCTGGGCGCCAGGCCGGAAGCGCCGCTGGATGTCAGCGAGAAAACCCGGCTGGAGAACGAAGCTCGCGAGGCGGCCACACGCCGCGAGCGCGTCTCCGAGGCCGGCGGGCAATTGCTGGCTTCAGCCTTCGGCTTCCTGGCCCAGTTGGTCCCGCCGCCAACCGACTCAGCCGCAACGCTGGCGCTTTCCAGCCGGATGCAGGAGCAACTGTCGCACTGCATGGAGAAGGACGAACAGGGGCGCATGCGCATGACCATCACCCTGCCCGATCCAGCCTTCCTCGCCTCCCTGTCCGACGCTCTGGCCCGTCTGGTGGGCTTCTCCCAGCAATCCAATCCCCGGACAACTTAACCTTTTCTCACCTATCCGGATATGTGAGAAGCTGAAGTGGTGTCCCTGAAACAACCCGAAACGGCACTGTTGACGACCGAGGTTTTGCGGTCCGGTTCCAATTCCCGCGCCACCCGCCCTCGCGGCCCAATAACCACTATGGCGCAGACGCCCGTTTGCGCCTTTCAAACTCCTGCAGCAGCGAGGGGTAGACACGATACCCCAGTTTTTGCGCGATGCGCCACTGGCAGTGCAAATTCCGGAACGGGAAATCTAGCGCGAAAGCTTGTACTCGATCGAGTCCACCAGCGCGAACCAGCTGGCCTCGATGATGTCGGAAGAGACGCCGACCGTGGTCCAGACGGCGCGGCCGTCGGTGGACTCGATCAGCACGCGCACCCTGGCCTCGGTGGCGCGGTTGCCGTCCAGCACGCGCACCTTGTAGTCGGTCAGGCGGACTTCCGCCAGCGCCGGGTAGAACCGCTCCAGCGCCTTGCGCAGGCTGCGGTCCAGGGCGTTTACGGGGCCGTCCCCCTGCGCGGCGGTCATCTCGGTGGTGTTGCCGACGCGCACCTTGACAATGGCGGAGGCGCCCTCCTGGTCGTTTTTTGCCGGCCGCTCGCCGAGGATCTGGTAGTGCTCGAGCGCAAAGTGCGGCTGAAAGGTCCCCAGCGCCTTGCGCACCAGCAGCTCGAAGCTGCCGTCCGCGCCCTCGAACTGGTACCCCTTCTGCTCAAGCGCCTTGAGCGATGCGACCACCTCGTCCACCACCCGGTCGCTCTTCTGCACCGACGGCGCAACCCGCTGGATGCGCGCCAGCACGGCGCTGCGCCCGGCGATCTCGCTGATCAGGAAGCGCCGCGCGTTGCCGACCGACTCCGGCGGCACGTGCTCGAATGACGCCGAGCACTTGCGCACACCGTCCATGTGCATGCCGGCCTTGTGCGTGAAGGCCTTGGTGCCGACGTAGGGCTGGTCGTCGGCCAGGCCGACGTTGGCGATCTCGGCCACGCGCCGCGCCGCGGCCGTGAGCCCCGCCATCTTGGCCGCGGGGATGCAGGCGTAGCCGGCCTTGAGCTGCAGGTTGGCCAGGATCGTGGCCAGGTTGGCATTGCCGCAGCGCTCGCCAAAACCAATCAGCGTCCCCTGCACGTGCGCCGCTCCGGCGCGCACCGCGGCCAGGGCATTGGCCACCCCGAGGCCGCTGTCGTTGTGCGCATGCACCCCGACCGCGGCGCGGCTGCCAAAGCGCTCCCGCACGGCCTTCGTGGCCTCGGCGATCTCCTCGGGAAATCGTCCGCCGTTGGTGTCACACAGGCAGAGCACATCCGCGCCCGCCTCAACCGCGGCGTCGAGCGTGGACAGCGCATAGGCGGGGTTGGCGCGAAAGCCGTCATAAAAATGTTCGGCATCGTAGACCACGCGCTCGGCGTGCTTTTTTGCATAAGCCAGCGTGTCGCGGACCATGCGGATGTTCTCGTCGGGCGTGGTCTTGAGCACTTCGGCGACGTGGAGGTCCCACGACTTGCCGAAGATCACCAGCACCGGCACGCCCGCCGCGACCAGGCTGCGCACCTGCGGGTCGTCCGCCACGGACACGCCGGGGCGGCGCGTGGCGCCAAAGGCCGCCAGGCGCGCATGCTTCAGCCGCAGGCCGCGCACCTCCCGGAAGAACTCGAGGTCCTTCGGGTTCGAGCCGGGGTTGCCGGCCTCGACCAGGGGGATGCCGAGGCCGTCGAGCGTCTCGACGATCGCCAGCTTGTCGCGTACCGAGAACGAGATCCCCTCGGACTGCGCGCCGTCGCGCAGCGTGGTGTCGAGCAGTTCCACCTTCTTCATTTGCTTCTCCTGATACATAAACAGGTGCGATTCCGGCCGCTGGAATTCAGGATTCAGAATCCAGAATTCAGCATACTTTACTATTCTGAATTCTGAATCCTGAATTCTGAATTCTTCTCTCCCGCATTCCTCTCCTCGCTCAGCAGCGCATTCACCGCCG
>JBAWXQ010000068.1:0-13830 GCA_037144015.1 bacterium | reverse complement strand
AAGACGCAGTTACAGACAGAAAAATTGTTCCGGCTGTGTAACTACTCAGGAGGTGGCCCCGCCCGCTCCGCCGACCTACTGAGGCCACCTGAGTAGTTACGTTGCGTATTTCACTCTTGTCCCGTGCTTGGCGGTTGCGTCCCCCAAACTAGCAGCTTGGTCGGCACAAGGTTTGTGAAGGCACAGCGCTAAATCCGACAAGCTGCTAGCCTGCCGCGCGACCTCTCAACTTTGAGAATAAATAGCCGCTGGCGCCTGCTTTTCGCTTAATTGAGAACCGGAAGCGCGCCGCTGTGCGGCGCGGCCTGCCGCGGAACTCGCTCGTCCGCGACGCACCGCGCGGCGCTACCTCGACACTTCATGGTCTTCCGGATGAATAAATTGCGTTGCTTCAGGAAAAGACCATGCGAGCGCCCCGCCTGACAAATGCCTTTGATCCGGGGCATGACTCCTGCTATATAAAACGACATGCGCTCCTTTACACCAGGGTCACCCGCCCGCCGGCGTGCCGCACAGGCAAAGAGCAGTTCCGGCTTTACGCTCGTGGAGACCGTCGTGGCCTGCACGCTCATCATGATTGCCATGGGGGGCGCCTACCTGCTTCTCGATTCATCCATGAACGTGATCCGCACGGCGCGTGATGGCTACGCCGCCACCACGATCAGCAACGCGCGCCTCGAGCGGGCGCGCATGCTGCCGTACACGGACCTGGGCGGGATGGCCGAGGTTGGCGCGGTTGTGGACGACTACGGCCTGCCCACCACGCTGGGGCGCTTCTACCGCCAGACCGGGATCTACACCAACCAGCCCATGGCCGGGTGCACCAAGGTCGTCGTCATCACGGCGGCGAGAAAGCCCGGTGCAGCCCCCGGAATCTACTATGCCCACCGCACCCTGACCGGCGTCTTTACGCCCTACGACATGCCGCCCTAGGAGACTGCCGGCATGAGGCTTGCGCTCCATCCAGAGCCTTCTGCCGACAGGTTCCTAGTTGAGCAACCCGCCGATAGCGGGTTGCGAAGACTCGAAAACAGCCGGAATCATTGATCGCCAGACAGGACTGATCGCATGAGCCAGAACATCCAGAAAAACCGCGGCTTTTCGCTTGTGGAAATGATGGTCGCCATGACGATCCTCGGCGTCGCCATGAGCATCGGCATTGCCGGGTGGGCGCATGTCCTGATCGGCGAAAAGCGCGTGGAAGCACAGAACGACCTCGACATGGATGTGCGCGCCTCGGTTGAGCGCCTGCGGGCGGACATCCGCGTGTCGGACCTCAACAAAATCCTCTTCTGGCCTGCCGGCGTCGGCCCTTACACGGCCATCTCCTTCCCCGTGGCCGTGGCCAGTTCCTCCACCAACCTGCTGAACCAGGGCGGGACCAACATTGCCTGGAACCGCACCATGATCTACCACGTGTTCGTCAGCTCGCCCAACCAGCTCAAGCGCACGGTATTCTACAATCGCGACCCGGACGCCTCCATCAGCAACCGGCAGGTCCAGCTCGACCGCGTGGTGGCCGACGGCAACGGTAACAATGCCTGCCTCAACGGCGAGACCACCTCCACCTCCCTGCTCTTCGCAAACCTGTTCGAGTGGCAGCTCTTCCCCCGCACCGCGCAGTTCGACTGCTATGCCGCCACCACCATGCGGGACCGCTTCCTCTTCGGCTCAACCGTGGTCGCGGGCGGCCCGCATACGGTCGAGTTCAAGGTCATCGGCAAGAATCCGGCCGGAAACGCCAATAAATACCTGGGCATTGACGTGCTCAACTGCAGCGTGAGCGGCTCCGACCAGGAGGCCGAGGCGCACCGCAGCGCCACCATCGGCGGCTCATTCCTCGTCTCCACCAACTACATTCCGTCCGGCTCATGGAGCGGCAACTACCAGCTCCGCCCTCACTGCAGCACCAACGGCCAGGGGGTATCCATCACCGTGTTCAACGACTGCTGGGAGGAGTCCAACTTCGAAACCCCGGGTGCCGTGGCGGAGAACATGTCCCGCGAGTTCGACACCACCCTCAAGACCAACAACATCTTCCCCTACAACCACTATGTCATGCGGCTGACCGGCGCCACCGGGTTTGTCTGGCGGGCCGGCGGAGACAACTCTTTAATGAGTGACCCTTCCTCGCAGAACAACGACTCCAGCCCGGACAATTTGCAGAACACACCGCTCAATGTCTGCGCCCGCGTGCTGATCCGCGGCGAATATATCCGGCAAACCGGCTATGGCCCGGTGCTGCTGTTCACCAAGAGCACGCCCAACCCCGTGCTGACAGATCCCACCTTCGCCGTGGCCGCGAGCAGCAACAGTTGCAATGCCATGCCCGGCACGGTGCAGGCGCTCAAGTTCTACCAGTACGGCGTGGAAAAAAGCTGGTCCGCCTGCGCCAACGACACGGTCTATGGCGTCCCGGCCGCCCCGATCACGGTCTATTCCAACCAAAGCTATCTTGTCTCGTACTACCTGCTGGACGTGGGCGGTGCCTGCAACATGTACCACAACGAGGACCCGCGCTATCACATCGGATCGTACATGCTCACCAACGTCGCCACAACTGCCACCTACGACGAAAACTGGTCCGGCAACCCATACTACACCACGGACCGGAACCTGCTTGGCGGCGACGGCAGAACCTATTCGCTCTTCAAGATTTTCAGCGCATTTGCCAGCAACGCCACCTACACCTCCGCGATCTTCGACAGCGGGCAGAGCGCGGCAGCAGCCAAGACCGTATCCTGGTCCAACAGCGTGCCAGCCAACTCGTGGTTCCAGCTCTTCGCGCGCACCGGTGACGCGGCCGACATGTCCGACGCACCGGCCTGGTCCACCCTGAGCCCCATCGCCAGCGCCGGCACGTTTGCCAACAACACCGGGCGCTACATCCAGTTCCTGGTAAAAATGGGGAATACCCCGTTTACCGCCACCACCCCATTCCCTCCAACCCCGAGACTGCTCTGGGTCGCATTCAACTGGACCGGCGAAACAAAATACATCGACGTGGCCGGAATTTTATCAAAAGGCACGGATTATGCTCAATGTGAGGTGACTTTGGATGGTCAACCATTGACCAAGGCGCTGAAGATTGACCTGACCATCTACAAGGACGTGCGGAGGATCAGCGGCGGGACAGAACGGTTCACCTCGTTCATTACCGCCGAGGTTTCGCCCCGCAACACTGGAATGTGACGAATCACCAAAACTGCGCTGAGGCACCCTCGGGAGGGGTTCTGAGGCGTGCGAACGAGGAGATGCATCATGACCACCACCCAGACACGCAATCGGCGAGCCGGATCATCGCTGATACTGGCGCTCACGCTGGTCGCAGTCGCGGCAGCGGGGGCGGCAGCCGTCTACACCTACTCCGCCAATCAGGCAAACATGGGCCGGAAGGCGATCGATCTTCTCAAGGCCCGCTCCATCGCCGAGGCTGGCATCAACATGGCCTACAACCGACTGCGCGCGGACATTACGCTGGCGAGCAATCCGGGCGCCTGGGCGTGGACCAGTTTTGACAGTGGCCAGTACAAGATCACCCCTGCGGTGGTGGCCAACAACCGTATGACGCTCGTCTCCGTCGGCAAGTACAATGCCGTGGAGGCACAAGTGCGTGTTGACCTGCGCTACTATCCGTCCGAGGAGGTGGTCGTTGCGCCTTCGAGCAAGACAGGCGGCTCGATCTACGGCCCGTACGTGTTCAGCTACGCGCTGTACATCGGCGGCACCTGCGACTGGAAGGGGTGCGGCACGTTCAGCGGCGGCAACGTCTACGTGGGCGGCCTGATTGACCTGGGCGGCAACGGCACCTGGACCAAGCCTGCGGGCGGAACGCTCAACATCCTCAGCGCCACCAAGATCGCCACCTCCGGCAGCGCCGAGATCACCTGCACCACGGCCAGGGCGCCGATCATCTATCAGAAAAAATCCGGGGGCATTGTTGGCACAACAACCGAAGGACCTGTGACTGCCCCGAACCTGCCAGCCATTGAACTGAGCCCGTTCTACGAACTCGCCCGGCAGAACGCAGAGCTCAAGAGTGGATCCTTCTCGGTTCCGAAAGGTTACGCACCGGCCGGCGGTGTGCTCTGGTGCGAAGGTACGCTGGACTTCAAGGGAACCGCCACAGGGTGCTTCATTGCCACGGCCGGCGTCAGCATGGAAGCCGGCGCAGACGTGTGGCCTGCCAACACCAACTGGCCGACCATCTACAACAAGTCCGGCGACATCAGCTTCACCGGCCAGGCGGAAACGCACGGGTTTGTCTATGCCGGCGGCGACGTGAAGTTCACCGGCGGCGGCGCGCTGCAGGGCGGCCCGGTCATCATCAAGGGAAGCTTGAAAAAAGGCGGCAACTCCGACATGACCGACCTGATCCCGGGCTCCGGCTTCGTGATCAACCCGCCGGTGGTCAACCCGCAGCAGGTCAGCAACACCGTGGCGCGCCTGGTTATTACCGGCTGGCAGTGATTGACGCCGATGCGTGGCTGGGTTAATATGAATACTTGTTAATGAAATGGTGTTCGTGAGGGAATGAAGCGGATGGGCAACACGCAAGGCTCTCTGTCGAAAACCATACGCATCGACGTGCTTCCACGTCTGACCGACCCTGCCGGGAATTCCACCGACAGGGTCGATTTTGCTTTTTCAGGAGCCGGGGCCTCTAGCGCGGCATCCCCGGTGCGGCCGGAAGACTACCTGCGTTTCTTCGAAAACGCCTACGACGCCACCCTGATCACGGACCCGCAGGGCGCCTACGTCCACGCCAACCGGCGCGTCTCCGAACTACTGGGGTACGACCAGGCGACCCTTCAGAAAATCAATTTCTGGCAGCTGGTTTCCGGGGCGGACGCCGACCTGATGGACACGGTCCGCAAGAGCCTGGCCTCCGAGCGCTTCCTGCGCATCTCCTCCTGGTGCATACGCCAGGACGGGTCCAGCTTCCCGGCGGAGATTGCCGTCAACCAGTTCATTTCCGGAACCAACGTGTTTCTCTGCTTTTTCATCCGCGATGAAACCCTGCGCACACAGGCCGAAGCCCAGCTGCGCACCGTGCAGAATGCCGTAAAGAACGCCAGCACAGGGATTGGCGTGGCCGGGCTGAACGGCACCATCCTGTACGCCAACAGCGCCCTGTCCTCCCTGTTTGGCGAAGAGAACCCGAAGGTTCTCAAGGGTCGGCAGTTGAACGAACTGCTGGGCAACGACAAGCTGGTTCTTGACCTGGTGGCGGCCGTCACGGAAGGACAAAGCGCATTTGTTGAAGTCCCCCTCGTCCAGGCCGATGGCGCCACCCGATGGATCCAGATTGCTGCAGCGCCCAACCTCGACGCCGAGGAGACGCTGATCGGCATGGTGCTGTCGCTGGCTGACATCAGCGACCGCCGACGCGCCGAGCAGGCGGAGCGGGTGGTTGAGCGCGACAAGATCATGATGGAAAGCCTGGGCGCCGTGTGCCATCACCTGGGACAGCCGGCAACCGTGCTGCTCTCAACCATCGAGATGCTGGGCCGGCTGGCGGAAAGCGACCGCGAAAACCGCACCGAACTGCTGAAAATGAGCCTGGATGCGGCGGAGAACCTGCGCAAGACGCTGATGGAGCTCAACGATCTCCGGCACTACAACGCCGAGCCCTACCCCGGCCCGGCAGCGGAGCAAGCCTCCAGCATTGTGGCGATCCAGCCCTAGGAGACTGTCGGACTTAGGCCCCGGATCAGTCCAGGGCCTTCTGCCGACAGTCTCCTAGTTGTGCAACCCGCTGCCCGCGGGTTGCGAAGACTCAGTTACAGACAGAAAAATTGTTCCGGCTGTTCTTTTGTTGCGTATTTCACTCTTGTCCAGTGCTTGGCGGTTGCGTCCCACTAACTAGCAGCCTGGTCGGCACGAACCGTGTGCAGTCGCGAGCTGATGCTGCCACATCCATCGCGTCCCTTATCTTTGCCTTGGGACTGTAGGTGCGGCTTTTGCGTTTGAACTGCAGACTTTCCGCGCCGAAGTTGAATAGCAGTCCTGTTTCGATCCCCGTGGCCGTCAAGTAATGAACCCGTTGCACTTCGTGTGCGACACACAGAAGGTGCACGGCTTTGTTTTCGATGAGAATATGGAATCCGCCTTTCGCTGCAACAATCCTGCAAAATCCTGTAAATCCTGTCAAATAATCGTGTCGGGTCGAACATGCTCGGAAGCGCCCTGACACCCAACCTGAGAGCGTGTTCAATCGCCAGACGCTCGAGGTCTGTGATGTGCTTGTATTGGGTCATGCCGATTCCTTTTGTTTGCGCCCCGCGTGATTGCGAGACACAGACGATGGAACCGGATACCGCGCAAGATTGGCAGACTAAGCGCGCCCACCCCGCGCGCCGGGGGGCGCGCTTAGTTTGTCAATCAACCGTTGCGGCGAAGCCGTCCGATGTTGCGTATTTCACTCTTGCGCAAGTCGTTAGTTTCGTGTGAAATACATCACGCGACTGCCCTTCGAGCGCCGGGCGATTCCCGGCCGGCCATCTACACCTGCCACCGATCTGCAACCCCGAGAGCCAAACCCCCATGCGCTGGACACGTTCCCTGATCACCACCCTCCGCGATGATCCCCAGGAAGCGGAGATCGACAGCCACAAGCTGATGCTGCGGGCAGCCTTCATCCGCAAACTCTCCGGCGGCCTGTACACCTTTCTGCCGCTGGGGCTGCGCTCCCTGCACAAGGTCGAGCGCATCGTGCGCGAGGAGATGGACCGCGCCGGCGCGCTGGAGATCCTCATGCCCGCCCTGCAGCCGGCAGACCTGTGGGAGCAATCCGGCCGCCTGGCCACCATGGGCCCCGGCATGTTCAAGCTGAAGGACCGCCAGGAGCGCCTGATGGCGCTCGGGCCGACGCATGAAGAGGTTGTGACGGATCTCATCGCCCGCGAAGTGAACTCCTACCGCCAGCTCCCCTGCACCGTCTACCAGATCCAGACCAAGTTCCGCGATGAAATCCGCCCGCGCTTCGGCCTGATGCGCGCCAAGGAGTTCATCATGAAGGACGCCTACAGCTTCGACACGTCGCTCGAGGCGGCGGATGCCAGCTACCAGGCGATGTACGACGCCTACGTGCGCATCTTCCGGCGCTGCGGCCTGCGCACCAAGCCGGTCGAGGCCGACACCGGCGACATCGGCGGCAAGTGGTCGCACGAATTCATGGTCATGGCCGACGCCGGCGAGGATGGCATTGTCGAATGTGCGGCCTGCGCCTACGCCGCCAACCAGGAAAAGGCGGAACGTCGATCGCCGGCGGCGCCGGCGATTCTGGCGGCTTCGCCGCCGATCCAGGAAATTCCAACCCCTGGAGCCCATACGATCGATCAGGTTGCTGCCGCAATCAAATGCGCGCCGGCGCAGTTGATCAAAACACTGCTGTATGTTGCGGATGGCAAGCCCGTGGGCGCGCTGGTGCCGGGCGACCGCGAAGTGAACGAGCACAAGCTCAAGCGCGCGCTGGGGTGCAAGCGCCTCGAGCTCGCGGACGAAGCCACGATCCGCAAGGTCACGGGCGCGGCCGTCGGCTTTGCCGGCCCCGTGGGCCTGATGAGCCTGCCGCTCTACGCCGACGCCGCGCTGCAGGGCGCCACGGGCCGGTTTGCCGGCGCGAACAAGGACGACACCCACGTGGCCAACGTGGACCTCGCGCGCGACGCGCGGGTGACGGAATTCCTGGACCTGGTCGTGGTGTGTGAGGGCGACGCCTGCCCGCGCTGCGACGGCAGCCTGCGCGTCGTGCGCGGCATCGAGGTCGGCCATGTGTTCAAGCTCGGCACCAAGTACTCGGAATCGTTCCAGGCCAAATGCCTGAACGAGAAGGGGCAGGCCGAACTCATGGTCATGGGGTGCTACGGCATCGGCGTCACCCGCACGCTGCAGGCCGTCATCGAGCAGAGCCGCGATGCCAACGGCATCATCTGGCCGGTGTCGGTGGCGCCCTACACGGTTGCGCTGCTGCTGCTGGACCCCAAGGATGCCGCCGTCACGGCCACGGCGGAGAAGCTCGCCGGCGAGCTGGAGGCGATCGGGATCGACGTGCTGCTGGACGACCGCGAGGAGCGCCCCGGCGTCAAGTTCAAGGACGCCGACCTGATCGGCATCCCCTTCCGCGTGGTGGCGGGTGCCAAGTCGCTCGCCAAGGGCGGCGTGGAGGTCAAGGCGCGCACGAGCAAGGATTTTCAACTGGTTCCCGCCGAGCAGGCGGCCGCAACGATCGCCGGACTTGTCGCCGCCGCGCGGCAGGCCCTGGCATAGATTTCGCGTGCCGCAAAATCTATTTTGGGTTACGGTTTGAATGTGGAGGGACTGAGCATGAGCATGAACGAAACGCAGGGAGCACCGGCACCGGCAGGTCAGGATGCCTTGACCAAGCGCGACCTGGTGATCCGGATCGCACATGAAACCGGGCTGAACCAGCAGGAAGTACACGAGGTGATCCAGCGTGCGCTGGACTACATCACGGAAGCCCTGCAGCAAGGGATGCACGTCGAGTTCCGCGACTTCGGCGTCTTCCAGGTCACGCTGCGCAAGTCGCGCATCGGCCGCAACCCCAACAAGCCCGCCGATGTGGTGCGCATTCCGCCCCGCAAGGTCGTGAAGTTCAAACCCGGGCGCAAGATGAAGCAGATCATGCTGGAGTCTGCGCCGGAGGCGGTGAAGTGAGCAGTAATCGGTGATCGGTAATCAGTGATCAGTGATCAGTGATCAGTTACAATTCACTGTTTCGGGTTACCGATCACCGTTCACCGGCCAAATCATGAGTAACGCACCCATTTCCTTCGACCCCCCGCGCGGCATGCGCGACTTCTACCCCGAAGACATGGCCTGGCGCAACCGCGTCTTTGACGCCTGGCGCCAGGCAGCCACGGTTTCCGGGTTCGCCCCCTACGACGCCTGCGTGGTGGAGAACCTGGAGCTGCTGCAGCGCAAGGCCGGCGAGGAGGTCTCGGAGCAGATTTACACCTTCCAGGACAAGAGCGAGCGCTGGCTGGCGCTGCGCCCGGAGATGACCCCCACCCTCGCCCGCATGATCGCCGCCCGGCAGGGGCAGCTGCTCTTCCCGGTGAAGTGGTTTACCATTGCCCAGTGCTTCCGGTACGAGCGCATGACGCGCGGCCGCAAGCGCGAGCATTACCAGTGGAACCTGGACATCGTCGGCGAGGAGAGCGTCACGGCCGAGGCCGAGGTGCTGGCGTGCGCGGCGCGGGCGCTGCGCGCCATGGGAATGCCTGACACCGCCTACCGCATCCGCGTCAACAACCGCGCGCTGCTGGGCGAGCTGCTGGCGAAAATCGGCGTACCCGCCGCTTTTCATGCTTCTGTCTTCCTGGCGCTCGACAAGCGAGGGAAGATTCCGGACGAGCAGATTGTAAATGACATTGCCATCGCTGACGGTGTTCCGCCTGCCGTTGTTTCGCAGATTTTTGAAATGCTGAAGATCCAGACGCTCGACCAGGCCGCCGCCGTGGCCGGTGCGGATTCGCCTGCCATTGGCAAGCTGCGCGATTTATTTGCGCTGGCAGCCCTGCACGATTTTGCGGACCGCCTGGTCTTCGACATCGCCGTGATCCGCGGGCTGGCCTACTACACCGGCATCGTGTTCGAAGCCTTTGACGTCGAGCGGAAATCACGCGCCATCTTCGGCGGCGGCCGCTACGACAGCCTGCTGAGCATGATCGGCGGCGCGCCCACGCCAGCCGTCGGCCTGGGGTTCGGCGATGTCGTGGTGGTCGATGTGCTGCAGGAGCTCCAGGGCGGCCGTGCGGCAGCCGCGCGCGACGGCACAGCCGTCGGCTTCATGTTCCCGGAGCAGCGCGACGCCGCCATCCGGCTGGCCACCCGCCTGCGCGCCGAAGGGACCCGCGTGGACCTCGGGCTGGCGCCGCAGAAGCCCAAGCCGTTCTTCTCGCGCGCAGGGTCCGGCACCTGCCTACAGGCCATTTTCCTGGGCCCGGACGACATTGCCAGGGGTGTGGCGCGCCGGAAGAACCTGGAAACGCGCGAGGAGCAAGAAGTTTCACTGGCGTGAAAGACGCTTGATGACAAAGCCGGAAGTTTCTGAGCGCGTGAGAAACCTGGCGGCAGAAGGCATCGGACCCATTCAAAGCCCCGATCCGACAGACGGCCAGTCGGGCTTGACGACCAGCGAACATCGCGCAGCCAGGGCGCACTGGCGCCGGTCGAACGAATAGAACTCGGAAACGCCCAGATTCAATCCGTTCCGCGCTTCCAACTCCACCAGGGCCGTCATCGGCAGCGGTTCGGATAGATGTTTCACGACCGCATTTGCGACCGGCGAGGAAACCTGCTGCCGGTAGAGGGCGAGCAAAAAGCTGGTATCGGCGTACGCCTTCACCGTTCCCCCCGCATGGCATCCACCAGTTTCGCGGCCTGGTTGTCGGTTGCCACCGAATGAGGGTACTCCCGCTGCATGCGCGCAACGAAGTCCGGCATCCTGACCTTTCCGCAGGACACGGGGGGCGGCATGATCCACGCGACCACCTGCCGATTACGCGTGATGGCCACGCTTTCGCCGTCCGCGATCCAGGCCAGCAAGCCGCGCAGGCCGTGTTGCACTTCCCTTACAGACGCTGTCTTCATGTTTCACATTAGCGTGAAACATCAGGCTGAAGTCAACCGGAAGGATTACGAAGACGGCGGGGCCTCTGCCGGCTTCGGCGGAACGCGCATGTGGATGTGCAGCTCGCGGAGCTGCTTTTCCGTGACCGGCGAGGGCGCACCCATCATCAGGTCCTGGGCCTTCTGGTTCATCGGGAAAGCGATAACCTCGCGGATGTTGTCCGCCCCGGCCAGCAGCATCACGATGCGGTCCACGCCCGGCGCGATGCCGCCGTGCGGCGGGGCGCCGTACTTGAAGGCGTTCAGCAGGCAGGAGAACTGCGCTTCCACATCCTCCTGCTTGTAGCCGGCGATCTCAAAGGCCTTGAACATGACCTCCGGCCGATGGTTGCGGATGGCGCCGCTGGAGAGCTCGACGCCGTTGCACACGACATCGTACTGGTAGGCCAGGATGTCCAGCGGCGGGGTCTTCTCGAGCGCCTCCATGCCCCCCTGGGGCATGGAGAAGGGGTTGTGCGAGAACGCGACCGCCTGGGTCTCGGCGTCCAGCTCGTACATCGGGAAGTCCACGATCCAGCAGAAGCGGAAGACGCCCTTCTCAATCAGGTCCAGGTCGCGACCCAGCTTGCCGCGGATGTCGCCGGCGATCTTGGCGGCCTTGCCCGGCTCGTCGCAGACAAAGAACAGGACGTCGCCGTCCTGCATGGCTCCGGCGGCGGCCAGCGCCTCCAGCTCCTCCTTCTTGAGGAACTTCTGGATCGGCCCCTTGACCTGCTCGCCATCCCAGATCAGGTAGGCCAGCCCCTTGGATCCGAGCGACTTGGCATGCTCGACCAGCTTGTCGAAGAAGCTGCGCGGCTGGGTCTTGATCCTGCGCACGGGGATGGCGCGCACCACGGCGCCGGACTTGATGGCACCGGCGAACGCGTTGAACCCGGAAGCTCTGAAGACGTCGGTGCAATCAAACATCTCGATCGGGATGCGCAGGTCCGGCTTATCGCTGCCGTACTTCAGCATGGCTTCGCGGTACGGGATCCGGCGCCAGGGGGCGGCGTCCACGGCCAACTTGGAGAAGGAGGTGAAGGTGCTGTGCAGGACGTCCTCCACGACCTGGAAGACGTCGTCCTGCGTGACGAACGACATCTCCATGTCGAGCTGGTAGAACTCGCCGGGCGAGCGGTCGGCGCGGGCGTCCTCGTCGCGGAAGCAGGGCGCAATCTGGAAATAGCGGTCAAACCCGGCCACCATCAGCAACTGCTTGAAGAGCTGCGGCGCCTGCGGCAGCGCGTAGAACTTTCCGGGGTGGACGCGGCTCGGAACAAGGTAGTCGCGCGCGCCTTCCGGCGAACTGCACGTGAGGATCGGCGTCTGGAACTCGTTGAAGCCCAGCGCCGTCATCTTCTGGCGCAGGTGCGCAATGATCCGTGATCGCAGCAGGATGTTCTGGTGCAGGCCGGCGCGGCGCAGGTCGAGGAAGCGGTACTTGAGGCGCACCTCCTCGGCGGTGTCCTCATCGCCGGCCAGGTAGATCGGCGTCTGCTCGGAGACCGACTGCTCAATGCATTCGTCGGCCACGACTTCTATTTCGCCGGTCGGGAGGTCGGGGTTGATTGTGGCGGTGTCGCGCCGGGTCACACAGCCGACAAAGGTGACCACGCTTTCCAGCTTGATGTGCGTCAGCGACTCGAAGAACGTCCGGCTGGGGTGAACCACGATCTGGGTCTGGCCATAGTGGTCACGCAGGTCGATAAACAGGATCCCGCCGTGGTCGCGCTTGCGGAAGATCCACCCGGAAAGCCTGACGGTCTGGCCGGCATGCGCCGCCCGCAGGTCGTTACATGTATGGGTGCGGTAGGGGTTCATGCTGTCTCCTCAAAAAAGATCGGCCGACTATAGCACGGAGGGCGCGGGGAAACCAGCGCGGGTTGCAGCCCCAAACGGCGAGAGTGGCGCGCGGGATCACGTCCCCGCCGGCATCACGTTCAGCAGCCCGTGCCGGCACAGCAGCGTGACCAGGCGGCAGTCGAGCGTGTGGCCGGCCCGGTACGAAACCACGGTGCCGGCAAACCGGCCGGTGTCGATCAGCGCCAGCGCGGCCAGCAGGTCCAGCGTGGCGCGGTGCCAGACCGGTTCCAGCGCCTTGCCGTTATGGACCAGCCGGGGCTCGTTGTAGTAGCTGCGGCGGCTGTGGATCAGGATGTTATTGCGGTCGTACCCCAGGTTGCGCATGTCGGCAAAGAGCACGCCCACGGTCTTGCACAGGATCATCTGGGCCAGCGAGGCGTTGGTGCGCGCAGCGGCGCCGTGCCGGAACGTGCGCGGCGTCAGGTCGAACAGGATCCGCTGCTTGCCGATGGCCGAGGCAAAGTCCACGGCGCAGTCCAGGCGCAGCCGACGGTCGCCGGGTGCGGCAGGGAGCAGCGTGATGAAGTCGCCGCGGTCGCCGCCGATGGTGACCGGCTCGCGGACCGTCACAAAGGTGGCGGGGGCGGCCTGCTCGACAATGCCCGCGGCCTCCACGGCCTCGACCAGGTCCATGCTGCCGCGGTCGAACAGCGGCGGGTCGCCGGCGCCGGTCGCCACGACCACGTCATCCAGCCCCAGGCCGAGCCGCAGCGCCACGATGTGCTCGACCATGCGCAGGTAGTTATGCGGCGAGCCGCTCCGGAGCACGATGTTGCGCTGGGAGGTCCAGATGTTGCGCGCCGAGACCGCCACGCCCAACTGCTCCTGCTGGTCGGTGCGCTCGATCCACCACCCGGGCTGCGCCGAGGGCTTGAACACCAGCGTGCGCTGCGCGCGCCGGTAGAAGGTGCCCGGACCGGTTACGGACTGGACGCCGCCGAGCGTGGTGCGGCGCGGGGAGAACCCGGTGTCGCCCGGGCAAAGATCGGTCTGGTCAATTGCCTGTGCCAGCATCCGGTCACGGGCCGCGCGGATGGCGGCTTCGCTGCCTGCCAGGATTCTGCCGACGGGGTACTGCTCGGACATGCCAATGGATCTCCCCTTCCCCGCAGGGGCGGCCGGATTCAGGCCGCCGCGCAGGAATCGGACACACAGTAGAGGAAACCGCGGCGGAAGGCAACCCGGGGGGTGGAGCCCAAATCCTCGCCTAAGACGAAACTTCATCCCGTTGGCGAACCACGAAACGCACGCCTGCTTGGCGTCGCGGAGCTCCGCCAAAATGCATCATAGAGCAGAGATCGATGATGAAAAATGGAGGGCGGAGCTCCG